>JAYTLO010000034.1:0-2639 GCA_043729385.1 Akkermansiaceae bacterium | reverse complement strand
TCACCGTCACTTGGTGGATCACCACCGGCGTGACGGAGCGGAAACTCGGTAGTGGAGAATCCATTACCGTCCCGGTGGGCGAAGGCTCCGAAGTGCGGGCCGTGGCCGCCGATGGAAAAAGTCCGAAGCCGTAAGAATCCGCCTTTGCGACAAGGTTCAAGAGAAGCTGCGGCGCGGCCTGCTGCTGCGTAAGAGAAATGCGGGCGACGGCGTTCGGACTTTTTCCATCGGCGGCCACGGCCCGCACTTCGGAGCCTTCGCCCACCGGGACGGTAATGGAGTCTCCACTACCGAGTTTCCGCTCCGTCGCGCCGGTGGTGATCCACCAAGTGACGGTGAGCGGGTCCTGATCGGCATCGGTGGCGGACTTCACAGTGAACGTGCGGTCCTTGCCGGCGACTGGCTCAATGACGATGGCAGGCGAGCGATTGCCAGAATTCGGCAGCAGTCGCGAAACGCTACCGTTGGTGTCGAACCACCATTCTGAGCCGTAATTCAGAAGCCAGACGGAGCCGTCAGCGGCCATTTCCAAGTCCATCGGGTGGTTGTAGCCATCGTCGAGCAGCGTTAGGCTTTCTAGTTTCTCGTCCGTGCCGAGTTTGGCCTTCCACATTTTTCCGCGGATCCAATCGTAGGTGATCAGCGTGTGGTCGTCCTCCTTCGGCAGCAGGTTGTATTTGCGGGACGGGTCGAAATAGAACACCGGGCCGGCCATCGCATTTCGGCCGCCCTTGCCCATCACGGGAAATTCCGGGCTATCGGCATACGGATACCAGATGAAGGCGGACTGCGCCGGCGGCAGGTCGATGAGGCCGGTGTTGCGGATGCCGGGGTTTTTTGGAGCGGCGGGATCGATTCTACTACCGGTTGTTCCGGTGGCGAAATCCATGATCGAATAGGGTTTGTTATTCCCGACCAAGAACGGCCAGCCAAAGTTTCCGGCGGTCTTGGCTTGATTCACCTCGTCATGACCGGCAGCCCCTTTCTCGGATTCCTTATCTGAATCCGGACCAACCTCGCCCCAGTAGAGCGTGCTGTTTTTGGGATCGATGGCCGTTCGAAACGGGTTGCGACAACCCATCACGAAGATTTCCGGCCGGGTTTTGGCGGTCCCAGGTGGGAAAAGATTGCCGGGCGGGATCTCGTAGCCGGTCTCGGTCGGCCGAATACGAAGGATTTTCCCGCGCAAATCATTGGTATTGCCTGCGCTACGTTGCGCGTCCCAAGGCGTGCGGTCCTCACGGTTATCAATGGGCGCGTATCCGTCGCTGGAAAAGGGGTTGGTATTGTCGCCCACGCTGAGGTAGAGCAGGCCGTCTGGTCCGAACTGCACGGAGCCGCCGTGATGGCAAACGCGGTCATGTCGTTGCACCGGCACATCTATTATGACGAGTTCGGAGGCGAGATCGAGGGCCCCGTCCTTAAGCTGAAAGCGCGAAAGCCGGTCAATCAGTTCAACCGGATGGCTGTAGAACAAGAATAGCCGCTGATTAGTCGCGAAATTCGGGTCAAGCGCGATGCCTTGAAGCCCGTCCTCCACAGCGGAGCCGCTTTTGGAATTAGTCGATCGCAAGGCGGAAACCGGCAGATTTCCGATTTCAAATACGCCGCCTGTCTCAGGCCTCACGCGCAGCAGCCGCCCCTCGCGCTCGACCAGGTAAACGTCGCCACCCGGTGCGACCGCGATCGACATCGGGTCCCGGAACCCCCCGGCAATCAAATCTTTTTGAAAAGGTGCGGCGGCGGCCGCAGTGAGGCCGATTAAGGCAAGAGGCAGAAAATTACAGATCATCATTGTTATTATTTTTATCTAAACGCTTTTTAGGTTTCTTGAAGGTGGAGTTCCATTCCCCGGAGACTGGCAAACTGCTGCCGATGGGAGGGGAAACCTTGGATCAGCTCGGTCCGCACGGATAAATTCCCGAACTCATGTAAAGCTGCCAGAATTTTCGGTTAGGGTGGCTTTAAGCCATTACATCAGGTTTAGCCCCGGATGGCGGACTGGATGCAACTGCATCCAGTCGGCCTTTCTTTTTCCTGCCAGCGGACGAGGGCGGTAGACTTATCATGTTCACTTACTTCGCGCCGTTGTCGTCGGCGCGAAGAATGTATTCGCCGTCTTACGGCAGCGCCCGCTCAGTCCGCCGATGAACAGGTAGCATCCCTTGGCGTCGAGGCACGGCTCTGCAGCAATCTGCCGGTCATGGACGCACGCGATAGAAATGCTGCGGTCCGACGCGCGGGAAGGCCTCACCGCTGGTGATGCCGGGGAGGTCTGCCCAGCCGGATAGGGTGGTGGACTCCTGAAGCACGCCGCCGCCGTCCCAGCCGAGCGTGACCTCGGTATTGGTGAGGGAGAGGAATCTCAGGTTGCTTGGTCCCGTCGTCCCAGGCACGAAATAAAACGTGCCAGCGGCGAAGCGGTGGGCTGGGCCAAAGACATTATCCACAGGCATATTGCCGGCATCGCCGATGTAGCCGTAGGGGAGAAACTGGAGCGTTTGTCCACCGTCGTTGGTGGTGATCGGGATGGGATTTTGGTCCTCGTTGTTGCCGAGCAGATCCGCCGCCGAGTAGCCGTCGGACGCGAGCCGGCCACGGAATCCGGGATTGAGCCGCACGGGCGTCGCCAACGTTTT
>JAYTLO010000033.1:0-6220 GCA_043729385.1 Akkermansiaceae bacterium | reverse complement strand
TGTAGTCGTGATTCCCTAATAGATGTCGCACCGGATGGCCGAGGCCGTCGAGCAGCGGCAGCACCGTGGCAAAGGAGTTGAAATCGCGGTCGATGAAATCCCCGAGGTGCAGGGTGAAGGCCAGATCCTTTTTAGAAAGCCACTCCACGGCCACCTTCAATTTCGACGGCGAGGCGCGGTAGTGCCGCTCGCCCTGCGGCTCGGCGTCGGCATACTGCACGTCGCAAATCAGGCCGAAGGTGAGCAGCGGCTTGTCACCGCTGGCTGCGCGGACGGTGCCCATGGATGCGGCCGCCGTGAGTCCGATGAAATTCCGCCGTCTCATTCGTCCTGGATTGTTAGGCCAGCTCGATCTCGAGGTAGGCCTCGATTTCCCGCGAAGGATCGTGGGCGCGCATCAGGGCCTCGCCGATGAGCACCGCATTCGCACCGGCGGCGAGCACCCGGCGGGCGTCGTCGAGCGTCTTGATGCCGCTTTCGGAAACCAGCAACACATCGTCCGGCACCTCCTCGGCTAACAACTCGGTCGTCGCGAGATCGACCACGAAGGTTTTCAGATTGCGGTCGTTCACGCCGATGAGGTCGGCACCGAGTTCCAGCGCGCGCTCCATTTCCAACAGATCATGGACTTCCACGAGGACATCGAGGGAGAACGACTTGGCCTCGTCGTAGAGGCGGCGCAGCGTGTCGTCGTCGAGCGCGGCGACGATGAGCAGCACGGCATCCGCGCCGGTGACGACCGCTTCGTGGATCTGGACTTCATGGATGGTGAAATCCTTGCGCAGCAGCGGCGCGGTCGAGATTTTCGAAATCTGCGCGAGATAACCCAGCGACCCCTGGAAGTATTTTTCATCTGTCAGGATAGAGAGGCAAGACGCGCCGCCATCGAGATAGCGCTTCGCCTGACGGACAGCATCGAAGTCGGGATCGATCAGTCCGACGGAGGGCGAGGCCTTCTTCACCTCCGCGATGACACCAAGCTTGCCGGGTCCGCGATCGAGCGCCGCGCGGAAGCCGCCGAAGTCGTTCCTTTGAAGGGCTGCGGCACGCAGCAACGCCGCGCGGGGCATCAGGGCGGCCACTTCGTGACGTTTGGTGGCGATGATTTCAGCAAGCTTGTCGGACATGGGAACCCCGGAAAGGAAACCCGCGCCCGGCTAAATGAACATGGGAAAATTCGCGAAATTTGGCTTGCCGCCCCCCCTTCCACCTGTAGAAAGCCCCCGACGCGTTTCCCGACGCGGGCGTAGCTCAGTGGTAGAGCGCCACCTTGCCAAGGTGGATGTCGTGAGTTCGAATCTCATCGCCCGCTCCAGTCCCATCCGGCTGGCGCGGCCCACACCGAAATCCTTCATGTTCGTCTGGTCGAAACTCTCCGCCGCGAAATGGATGGACGCTTGGGAAGAACGGTTCGCGGGAGACCCGAATCTGGTCATTGAGTTGATCAAAGGCGGCAAGTCGATCCGCATCCGGCTGTTCTGCGGCACGAAAAAGCAGGCTGACGCGATTGTCTCGCAGTTTGGCGGCAGCGTCCGTGAAATGGCCCACGCCGAGTGGAACAAGCCCGTCACCCCTCCCCGCCCGGTCAAAGTGCGGGATGCCTTGGTTCTAACGGCGGACACCCGCTTGCTGGAACTCGTGGCGCTGAAGAAGGCGAATCCCAAGCGCGAGATCATTGTGATCCCACCGGAGATGGCGTTTGGCACCGGTGACCATGCGACGACTTCGACGTGTTTGCGCTTGTTAGTGGACGTGGCGCGATCCCGCAAAGGAACGAATTGGACAGTCGCCGATCTGGGCACCGGCACAGGCGTGCTGGCCATCGCCGCGCGGAAGTTAGGTGCGGGTGAGACCTTCGCCTGCGATTTCGATCCGTTCGCGGTGGCAGTCGGGCTTCGCAACATCGAGCGCAACGGCACGCCTGAAATCCAGATGCAGGAGCAGGACGTGCTGCTATGGAAGCCGCGCAAAAAGGGCTACGACGTGGTGGTGGCCAATCTATTTTCCACAATTCTGATCGAAGCGTGGCCGGTGATCGCGAAAGCCCTCGCGCCCGGCGGCGACCTGATCGTTTCCGGCATCCTCGCGACTCAAGCGTGGGAGGTTTTCACGGCCGCTGCTGGTAGCGGATTGGGTTTCACCAAAGTGATCAGGAAGGGCAAATGGGTGACCGCACACGGCGGGCACATGGCAGATTTGATTAAAGAGTAACGAAACTCGTGTCGAATGGAGGCACCACACTTCTGTGGTGCAGGCGAATGAGTGGTCCTTGAGTCGCGCGAAGCTCTTTCGCAAGGACTATCCATTCGCATCCACGACAGAGCGTCGTGGCTCCTCACTTCTGACACACCGCGCACCAATAGGTCGCCCGTTGACCTAACACCGCATGGCGGATCTCGCTACCGCAGACTCGGCAAGCCTCCCCTTTCCGATCATAAACGAACAAGCGTTGCTTGAAATAACCGGGCTGACCGTCGGAGTTAAGGAAGTCTCGCAAGGTGGTGCCGCCTTCGAGAATCGACGCTGATAGAACTTCGCGGATCGCGGCGACGAGCTTTTCGAGACGTGGCTTCGAAATCTTGTTAGCCGGAGTCGCTGGCCGGATGCCGGCGCGGAACATGGCCTCGGAGGCATAGATATTTCCCACGCCGACGACGACCTTCGCGTCCATGATGACGAGCTTGATCGCGGCCGAACGCTTGGCGCAGGCGGTCTTGAGATGCTCCACGGTGAACTGATTCTCCAACGGCTCTGGGCCGAGGTCTTTCAACAACGCATGGGAGTGCGGGTCAGTTTCGGTGAGCCGTAACACCAGCCCGAAGCGCCGAGGATCGTGGAAACGCAGTTGCTTGCCATTTTCCAAACTTATGCCGACGTGGTCATGCTTTTTCCAAACCTCCGCCGGATCGATCACCCGCAGGCTGCCGGACATGCCGAGGTGGATGAGGATCGTGGAGCCGTCGTCGATTTCCAATAACAGATATTTGGAGCGGCGGGTCACGCTCCTGATAGAACAACCTTCGAGCGACGTGATATCTTCCGAAACCGACTGGCGCAAATCGTAGCGCCGGATGATCAGCTCAGACATCCGCACCCCGACGACGTGCGGCTCGATCCCGCGGCGGGTGGTTTCGACTTCGGGGAGTTCGGGCATGAGCGGTGGGCCGATGAATGACCCGATCCGCAACCGGTGGCAAGCTCCCACGGAGAAGTGGTGGTTAGAAGTGGAGCGTTGCTCTCATTTCACGAGAGTTTCACCACCATCTTGCCAATGTTGTTGCCTTCAAAGAGGCCGATGAAAGCGGCAACGGCTTGATCAAGTCCATCCACCACGGTTTCCAGGCTCGTTAGTTTGCCGGCTTGGAAGTGAGCGCCGACTTCATTCTCAAACTCGTTCTGACGATCAAACCAATCGGTAACGATCAGGCCCTTCATCGTCAGCCGCTTGGTCGTGATGTTAAAGAGATTGGGCGGGCCGGGTTTGGGTTCCTCCTCGTTGTAGCCCGAGATGCCTCCGCAGGCGATGATGCGACCGTGAACGCGCATGGCCGTGAGCGCGGCTTCGAGAGACTCACCGCCGACGTTGTCGAAATAGACGTCGATGCCGTCAGGCGCGGCGAGATTCAGTTGGTCCAGCACTGGGCCTGACTTGTAGTTGAAGGCAGCGTCGAATCCACATTCCTCTAGCAGGCGCTTCACTTTTTCCTCCGAACCCACAGAACCGATCACGCGGCAACCGCGTAACTTGGCCAGTTGCCCAGCCATGCTGCCGACGGCACCCGCTGCGCCGGAAATGTAAATCACATCGCCAGCCTTCACCTCGACCATCGTCAATCCTGCCCACGCGGTCATGCCAGTCATGCCCAGGGTGCCGAGGAAAACGGAGCGTGGCTGCACGGCTTTGTTGACGACATGTAGATCCTTCGGCGCGGCGATGAATGCCTCCCGCCAGCCACACATGGACGTGACGACGTCCCCCACTTTGAGTTCGTCCGAGCGCGACTCGATCACCTCACCCACCGCACCGCCTTCGAGCACTTTCCCGATCGCGAAGGGCGGCACATACGACTCCCCATCGCTCATGCGGCCACGCATGTAAGGATCGACGGACATGAACAAGTTTCGCACGAGCACTTGTTGATCTTGAAGCGGCTCTAGCGTGGTTTCGCCCAAGGTGAAATTGTCGGCGGTGGGAATGCCCTTGGGGCGCGAGGCGAGGCGGATTTCGCGGCTGGTATGCTTCGACATAAGATACGTGTGGTGGAGAAATCTAAATTATTTCGGCGGCTTGAGGGAAACCATGTCGCTGACGGAAATTTAGAGCCGCAGGATGGCCCGCGATGGATATTTGGCCACTGGGGTGACACCCCACCCATCCAACAGATTCATCTAACCGATGACAAAGCCACAGACGGCGACGACGTGACAAACGCTACCGCCTAACACAAACAGATGCCAGATCGCGTGGTTAAACGGCAGGCGATGCCACGCATAAAAAACGATCCCAAACGAATAGGTGAAGCCGCCGGCGACGAGCCACCAGACCCCGGCCAGCGGCAAGCCACGAACTAACGGACCGAACGCGAAGAGAATCAGCCAACCCATCGCCAGATAGAGTGTGGTGGAAATCCAGTGGTCCTTTTTTCCCGGCCGCAAGGTCTTGATGAGGACGCCGACGATGGCGAGACACCAGACGGTCCCGAACAACCACCAACCGGACGCGCCACGCAGAGTGATCAAGGTGACCGGGGTGTAAGAACCGGCAATGAGTAGATAAATGCAGGCATGATCGAGTGCTTGAAAATGCGCCTTCCACCTAGGCGAGGTGAAAAAGTGATAGAGCGTGGATGATAGATAGAGCAGGATCAGCGAGGTTCCGAACACCACCGCCGAGACGACTTTGAGCGGCTCGCCCGCCGATAGGAGCAGCATGGTCACCAAGGCGGCGATGCTGAAGACCACACCCGCCGCATGGGTCACGAGACTCGCCACCTCTTCTCGGTGGGAGTCACACAACGGCGAGCGATGGGGAAGGTCCGGCTGCATCTTGCGGTGCGTGCTTTTTCGTCCGGGAAACGCGGATTGTCCAGACTGAGCCGATTGGAGAATTTTTCGGAAATTAGAGGAACCCACGCCGAGCGAAAGCCCATCTCCATCGGCTCTTCGTTGGCATGGGCGACTCGGGGAGTTCGCTCTTCTCCGGTAGTATAGAGCGTTCACTTTTGGCACGCAGTGTGCATTTTCTGCGGTATCTGATTTTTGAATTTTTGATAAACCGCTTGCGGCTATTCCGTCCTAACTGCTTGTTTCGTCTCTAGCAATGCACCGATTCCCCTCAAAATCAACGATCCACCGATTCAGATTGGTTGCGCTCTTGCTCTGTTTGCGATGCTTGGCCGTGCCCGTGATTGCCGGAATTCTGATCCACTCGTTTATCTACACAGACCACGATCTTACGATCATCGCCTTGGGCTTGGGACTTGTCTGCCTACTAATGACCATCATGCAATGGCTGCTCGCCGGGCGCGCGCGCTGCCCGCTGTGCATGACTTCCGTGCTCGCTCGCCGAGGCTGCGCGAAACACCGCAATGCCCGCACGCTGTTAGGCAGCTACCGCCTCCGAGTGGCACTGGCGATCTTGTTCCGGGGTGCGTTTCATTGCCCCTACTGCCACGAGCCGTCCGCCATGGAGGTCCGTGAGCGGCGCACGAATGCCGGTGCCAAACACTACTGAAAACCTTCGGCCAATTCCCAGGATTGACAGAGTCGCCAGCGGCGTGGAGTTTGCGCGGATGAATTTCCTAACGAAATCCTTGCGAGCCATGGCCCCGACAGCGGCCGGATTGGTCCTTGCCATCTCAACCACCGCCCACGCCGAATCGGTCCCTGAAACACCCGCCACAACCTCTGCCATGCCTGAAACTCCATCTGATGTAGCCGCCCCGCCGGCCGAAGCCACGAAAACCGCATCCGGCCTCGCCTCGAAAGTCCTCCTAGCAGGAAAGGGTGAAAAGCACCCCGCCGCTGCAGACACCGTCACCGTGCACTATTCCGGCTGGACTACAGATGGAAAACTCTTCGATAGCTCCGTAAAACGCGGCCAACCGACGAGCTTCCCGCTCAACGGCGTGATCAAGGGCTGGACCGAGGGTCTGCAATTGATGGTCGAGGGCGAAAAGCGCCGCTTCTGGATTCCCGCAGACCTTGCCTATGGCGAAAA
>JAYTLO010000032.1:0-1050 GCA_043729385.1 Akkermansiaceae bacterium | reverse complement strand
TGTAGTCTGAATACATTGAAGCAATAAAATACTATTGATGTTACTGGTCAGTGATCTGCGGGAGTATCGGGGACAACTCGCCGGAGGTGCGGGCTATTTCACAAACAGAGGCACTGTGGGAAAGTCAGGGCAACATCTTTTTAGCGTCTGCCTCATAATCATGTGCATTGATCCTATGTGCTTGCAATCTTGCGGGGGTGATGAGCTTGAAGGAGGCGAAAAGGAGCGACGCGGCGGCGCGTTGATGGTTCGATCGAAGTCCTTGGCGAGGCGGCGACTGCGTCTCGCCCAAGCGAAGGTGCATTCGACGACCCAGCGCCGGGGCAGGACTCGAAGTCCCCGCCGTATTCGGAATGCTTGCTGATCTCGATTATCCATTTGCCGATCTTGGTCAGCGCCGTGCGAAGCTTGTCGCAAGCACAACCCCCGTCTGCGGAAAATGGCGCAGCCAGACTACGGGGCAGCTGGCCTCAGTGAGCCAAAAATTCCGTACATCATCACAAAGACGACCCGCTATCCTTGCTGACTTTCTCCATTCGGATGCTCTATCCTCGTTGCCATGTCGCATCTTCTCGATTCGTACCGGCGGAACGCCGATGCCGCGCGCACTGAAGCGGAGCGTGCTAATCTCGCCAATGTGCGAAAGCGGGCCGCCGATGCGGCCGAAATTTGGCTTGCGCTCGCCGACCGGCTGGAGAGGGTAGAGCAACGGCAGCGAGCGCGTGACCGGCCGTAGCGCATCCGTCGGGATCAAAAGACCATCGCCAAATGAAAATTCTGGGAGGCGGAGCGCTCATCGTCCCAGCCAATATCACCGTGCGAATGTAATCCCGCTGCGGATCTCGCAGTCTCGCACACCCCTCGACCAACGGGAATTCAACAGGACTCCTTTATCTCGATCAATCCACTAGGAGGAGGCAGCCGAACTTCTCCGGCATATCCGCGAGACCCACAATGCCCATTTCCTGGTCACCAACCGCCGATCGGGCACTTTCGTCGGGAACAGACCGGACCAAGGCCCATCTTTCGACGATCGACGCGCTTCGCGGA
>JAYTLO010000031.1:0-23414 GCA_043729385.1 Akkermansiaceae bacterium | reverse complement strand
TGTCTTGTTGGGATTTCTAGGCATCCGTAAACACTTTACCCACAAGATAAGGCGTACAAGGTGTTAGATTTTTATGGATGGTAGTTTCCCGAGTGTAGGGACCCTGGCCGCGGCAGCAATCGGCGCAACTGAAGCATCTCGCGACCTCCTTTGCCGTGGCGCGGACATCAATGCAGATCGCGATATGGCTCTTTATCTCGCGGTCCGTAACGGCCATTCGAAGACCTGGGATCTTTTGCTCGAATTGGGCGCGGACCTTGATTGGGCTCTCCTGCACGCGGCAAAATTCGGTCACACCAAAACCGTGATTCGGCTGCTCGACTTGGGAGCATGTATCAATCCTGACGACGACGAGGAAGACACTTCCGCATTGTACTTGGCCGCCTTACACGATCACGCCCCAACTGCGAAACTGCTCGCCGACAAAGGTGCGGACATCCATGTCGCCCTGTATTTTGCGGCAGGAAGCGGCAAGATGAACGCTCTCAAGCTCCTGCTTGAACTGGGAGCGGTTCTGGGTGTGGATAAAGATTCGGCTCTGTGCTACGCCGCAGAAAACAGCCAATTGGCCGCCGTAAATTTGCTTCTCGACGAGGGTGCTGACATCCATCTCGAAGACGACCATCTGCTCCGCTCGGCGACCGAAGACGGCACCCATGAAATCGTTGCCTTGCTGCTTGATCGCGGAAATTACCGGAAGACAGTACCCGAATTGGCACTCGTCGCCCTCGCATCCATCGGCAGAATCGACGAAATTGAGGCCCTGCTGGATCGCGGGGTGAACATTCATGCTGAGTCCGACGGCGCACTTCGGACGGCTGCAGCAAGAGACCAGACCAATACCGTCGAGTATTTGCTGCAATCTGGAGCCAACAGCCATGCAGACGGTGGCGGAGCGCTTTGTTCAGCCGCGAAAAACGGTCACATCAACACCGTGAATCTATTGCTCGACCAGGGCGCAAACATCGAGGCGAAGAATGGATCGAGCTTGATCTTTGCCATCCAATTCGGCCATGTGGCACTCGTAAGAATCCTGCTTCAAAGGGGGGCCCAAATCCATGTGAGAATCGACGCCGCCATCTGGAATGCTGCATTCTTTTCGTGCGATAGAATGATCGAACTCATCATGAACCGATACACCACACCGCAACTGAACAAACTGGTCCTTAAATCTGCCAATTTCCATACCACTCAAATACTGAAGGATGAGATTTCCCGTCGCTATTACAAAAAACTCCTAAAAGATACGCCAATACTGGAAATTTGACAGGCTATTCACGGACGAGCAAAACACATTCGTCAGCCCAATTCTTGGACTCTGTTTGGGGATGGCAATTGAGGGCTGAGGTGTGTGGAGGTCGTTGAAGGATTTGCGCATGTCGCAGGGAGCGAGCGCGAGGAAGACCTTGAGGGCGTCACCGGTGAGATTCATCACGGGCGACCTCCTTTCGCGGCGAGGCGTTTGCGATAGGTGGCGAGGAACTCGGCTGCGAGCGGGATGGCGGCGTGGTCTTCGAGCAACAGCGAAAGGCCTTCGCTGAATCCGATGACGAGGCGGGGCCGGAGCTGGCGCGGGAAGTCGACTTCGACGAAGCGGACGTCGTTGCAAGTGAGGCGACGGGATGGTGCGGGGCGGGATTTGGACATCCCTGCGAGGATGCACGGTCAGCGGCGGAAAGGTAGGGGGTGGATTTTACGACGCTTACGTTTACTCCGCTTACGGTGGGAGATCTCGATCTCGATGAAGGTCACGTCGGCGACGCGCCACGGCTTGCGGATGGTTTTGCGAGGCATCGGGCTAGAATGAGACGATCCGACGCACGGCGCGAGAATTCAGCGAGGGCGGCGTTTACTCCGCTTACCGACCAACTTACTCTCACTTGGAGTTCCATGGCCAACAAAACCTATCGCCTCACCACTTCCTCAAATCTCGCGCCTCCCTGGGTCAACGTGGCAATCTCAATTCAAGGGCAAGTGAATGCAACATCGGCCACCCTAAGTTTTGAGCAAAGCACCTGAGCATTTTTCCGAGTGGAGGTGGAGTGAGGCAGCTCGAACCGATCGGCTAATTCGTTGTGCGGGGCGGTAATCAAAATCCTGATTGAGACCTGATTTCATTACCTCCGTAGGGCGTTTTGATTATTCATCTGAAGACTCTGGGTTATCCAGTGTGCGGCGATTCTCCGGAATAATCTTACACGCGATCGCTCCGGCTGTGCCTTCCAAGTCGGGTACAATAAACACTAATTTACGAATATCCGGATCATACTCCCAGAAGGCGGAGTACCGGATTCGTTTAACATCGTCTTGGGCTACGAGTTGCACCCCAATATTCCGTGAATCCCCCCCCGGAGAGAGATCTACGGGTGTCCAAGAGGCGGGTAAAGGTGTAATTTTTTTATCCTGACTAATAAGGAGCGGCTTTCCGCAGGCATTGATGAAGCGGAACGATCCCCATAAAAACTTAGACAGGTTATCATCGACTACGAAAGTCCTCATTCCCGTCGGATTCTTTTCATCAGGAATGATCAGCACAAGTGGGGAGACAAAACCCGGCGGCACCTTAATTTCGGTTTGGGTGGGATTTCCTTCAGGATCTTTGCGGTCGAGAGCAACAAGCTGAACCGGCACTCCTTCGGCAGAACCACTATAGGGTTTCGAGCGCTTGTGGGGGTGTAGATCCTGCAATTCCAAAGTACCTTTGGAGCTGCTAAAACCAATCTTTCGGGATGCCAATTCGAGATCCCAAGGGAGAAAACGGAGAGGAGCCGCATGAAGCTGGGAATGCCATAAAAACAACCCAATCAGCAGGTGAATCAACGATTTTGGTTTTGTTAGTATCATGAACGTGGAAATAAATTATTGAAATTCCGAAGGAGAGACTCTGCGAAACGATACAACGTCGAAGCGGCGCCCGAATGTCTGATTGATCGGCGATACGGCCGCGATCGGGGATTCGGCGGGAGTCGACGGATCCACAAACTCTTGATTCCGCTGCACGACTGCCTCGCACCATGCACGGGCAATGACTTTGCCGCTTTTGTCTTTGGCTTCGCCATAACAACGGATCGTAAACGTATCGGAGCGCGCTGTAATGACAGGTGCAAGAGATTGCAAGACATCTGCTTGGGTGAGATAGCCCGGAATTCCGACGCCGGTGTCATTGATGATATGATCTTTAGCTTCCTTGGGGTATATCTTCAAGTCGGTGAAAGGAGCCTGCTTGGAGGTTACGTTTAGGGCCGCCTTATCGATCGCACTTTGAAGTGCACCGCTATTGCCAAGATCCGTGTTTTCCACACGCCGATTTACAAACTCAGCAAGGGAAAGAAACGGCCCTCGAAGCTTAACCTGTTCGACAATGTTTTTCGCAAAATCACGAAGTTGAGTATCATTCAGTGTCCGAAACCCATTCCAATTGTCCCCCTCGGTGCCCGTCGGATGGCGGAAACGTGGAAACGCGGTGGCATTTTGTGAAGATGAAGACACGCCTTCAACGTCGAAAGTCTTTCCCCGGAGCCCTGAAAGAACCGAAATCCATGCTTCGACGTCGGTTGAATTGACGTTGAATGCCCCGTCTACCATGAGATGGGAGGCAATCCGGGTGCATCCTGCAGGCTCGGTCAATCGGTCGAGTATTGTTTCATCCGACATCCCTCTTTTATTCATCCGCATTCGGGTATTGCTAAGCTTGTTAGTTTGCGGATTCTGGATGAAGTCTTCGATAACGGTCTTCAAAGGCCGATTCACTTTAGCAATGGGGTTAGCCCAAGCAGTTGAGGGATTACCATTAGCCGCAGGCGATATTTCAGGAGCTACACCACTGAAAAAATAGCCATCCCAGAGCGCCTCATTGCCAAGGTAGGAATGGTCATATATTGGAACATTATTTGAGGAAGTTTTTGTAGTTACATTCCTGCTTAAATAGGCCGATGCCCAACTGTTGGCAAACTGGTTCGCCGCAGAAAAGGTAGTGGATGCCAAATCAGTGTGTTGGAAGCCAGCCAATGACAACATCGGCTCACGCGGAATTTCAAAAAATGGCATCCTGCTGCTTCCATCAGCGGTATGGGAGGCTCCCCAGTAGGCTTCACCTTTTTCGTTCGTAAGTATTGCATCATCAAAAGTAGCCACACCACGCAGTGAGGATTGATAGTGCGGGGGTGCAGTAAAGCTACCTAGCGCCAGTTCCTTGTTCATTGATGGCTGGCGCGGATTGGTGGTGTACATCAAATCCGAAACCGATTGACTCACAACACCTTTTTTGGCGACCCGTTGGTAAGTTTCAATCACGCCAAACGGACTGTTTTCCGAAAGCTCCTTCTCGTTGATATAGGCCGACAACACCTTTGGCGTCTCCGAGACCATTTTCACCATCTGAACTTCAGTAATGGGCTCACCGCCAGGCGCATCGTCTTTTGAAGGGTTTTTCCCAACCCTGAACGAGTCTTCCATACTTACGAAATAGGGGTATTCATTGTTAAGCGCCTCAACCTCGGTTTGTACGGTAGCTCCTGAGGGTACTGAATCCCCCCCCATCGGAATCGAAAATCCGCCTTTTCGATTGAGCGTTGGTCCACCGTCGACTTCACGAAGTTTCACAGTCCGGGCCATGTTATTACTACTACTAATAAAGGGCTTAGTACCGCTATCGAGAGGTGTAAATAGACGAACTTGTCCTGGCTCAAATCGGATAGGGGTTGTGGTGGTTCCACTCCCTCCACTGCTGATTTCGCAGAAGAAGTATGGATTGACACTTCGACCGTGTCCTTTGCTCATAAATTGCTTTCCCATTAACAGGGAAACATTGGCATCAACGATCTGCGTCACAGTGGTTCCCTTCTTTGTTCTGGCTTTTACTTTGAAAGGCATATCAGCCCAAGGGTAAACCACCGCACCGTTGATTTCTAAAGCTGTATTATAGGGATTCCAGAGACTAACAACCGGAGTGATAATCAAGCGTAGTTTTTTATCGGGTCCGATGCCCGTACTGAGAAGGTAGATCATTCGATTGAGAACTGGCCGGATCGATGTTTTTGAGGTTGCTCCGTTAGGGGGATATGCTGGGGAAAAATAGGTCCCCCCCGGCGGAGTGGTCGGTAGCTGGATCGCTGCGTGATCAGCTCCCCTCTCAGCAACTGTTGGGGAAATGCTGGTGCCGTATAGGTGATGAGGAATTCGGTAGAATGAGCGTAAATGGTCAAATGTGGGAACCCCGGCAGCGATAAAACGGTAGCTGACAGTTGCTACATCAAAATTCAATTTCATGGAGACAACTGGATTCACAACCGTCGGGGAAAACAAGGGTTGTTGATTTTCATAGGACGCCGGTGCTGAGAACCCTGCCGTGGAGTTTGGAGACCTGAAAGGGTTCTTAGTCGCGCCCCAGCTATCGCTCGCGAAATCCGGGTCGGCCATTTCGAATCCAAGGCTCAAATCGGTTTTCAACCCTCCTTTCACAACATCTGTGAGCAGTCCTTGGGAATGCACGGTATAACTGGCACCCACGGAAGGAGTGGCCGGGCCAGTGGTAGTCATTGCAGAATCCAACTTCACCTGACTCAGCGATATCACCCTTCCCGCACGGAGATTCCACTCTGACCCAGGGTCTTTTAGATTGGTTGCGAGTGCCAATGACGGGCGTGCTTGTGCGTGCAGTTCAGCGTTTTTCTTGGCTGCCAGACCCTCCGGTCCGGCGACGTTTATTTTTGCTTTGGTGTTCTCTTGGGAAATCACCCATGCAACCGATCCTTGGGATGTCGGCACTTTCGGCGCACTTAAATCATAACCGTCAAGCTTGGTGGAGAACAAGCGTGCCCAATCCGCCGTCACATTCGACTTCCACCAGTCTTTGGTTTTCAGATCGGCAGGATTCGGGGAGGATGCCAACCAAGAAAGAAATTTACCGGCTTTTTCGGTCGTGTAATTGGGGGCGGACTGGCCGGGAGCGACCGCAAAGCTGGGCGACCACGATGACCAGGTGCCGACGAGATGGGCTTGTGGGGTTGCGACGGGAGGTACGGCGGGTGCCGCAGTATCAAAGATGGAGGCATCCGCTGTGATTCTCCGGTCGTCGCCTGCGTGCCTCTGGAGCTCGCCGATTGCGAGGATGACGGCCAACCGGGCATTGGCATTTGCTCGCGCTTCCGCATCCCCGGCGCTTGTGGAGCGCAGGGAAATGGAGCTAAGGGTCAATAGTCCTACGGCGATGACTGTGAGCAAAATCATCAAACTCAAAGTGACGATCAGTGCAAAGCCACGAGTTTGGGAGCGAGTATCAATAGGTATCTTCATGGGTTAAGCGAGGGATTACTGAAAAATAACGATCTTTCGCGCGTATGGGTTTAGTTCTGAGGCATGAATATACAAAGTATTTTCAGAATTGCAAATCACTGCCCCCTATTTCATCTCTCCACGCTGTAGTAGTATGCGCGGTATGTTCCATCGATTTTGATGCTGCCGTCGGCGGCGACGGGAACGGATTTTCCCGGGATCGGCGCGCCGTAGTGGTCGCAGGGCGTTACACTTACGGGCTTCGTACCGGCGAACTTGAGCGTCGCCTGCACCGGCTCCATCAGCAGCGGTGCGGTGCCGGTAGCAAGCAGCTTGGTGCCGTCGTCGCTGTAGCGTGCACCGGTCTGCTTGTCGCGGGTCATGGCGGTGATGAGGATCCGCTTGCTGACCTCAAGCGGCTGATCGTCCAGCGGGGTGAAAATCAGCGACATCATCGGGGTCTTCACGTCGCTGACGCGCACGGAGGGAAGGTCGGTGGAGGTGCCTTCGTAGCGACCGAGCAGCGCCTGGGTTTTCGGCCCGCGGAGCTGCACGCGCTCGTTGCCATAGTCCCAGACAAGTTCGCCGGTCACGGAAGTGATGGTCTTCTCCGACTTTTTCCAAAAATCATCGAAGTCCACCGTCCGGTCTTTTCCTTCCTTGAAATTCAAAGTTACCCGGCCGATGGCGAACACCTCCGCCGGAGTGCCGCCGGGTGCCTTTTGCAGTTCGGTGCCGGTATAGTAGTCTTGAAGAACCGGAGTCTTCCCGCTGAAGAGTTCCGTCTTGTCAACGAAGCGCTCCGCCGCCGGCGCAGACTCTTTGATGTGACCACGTTGCAGAGCGAAGGCGAGCGCCGGGAACTGCCCCATGTAGTGCGGAGTGTCGGATGCGTAACTGCCCATGCCAGGCCAGCCGTCGCCCAGGCGACTGCCGGTTTGCGCGAAATGGTTACTCGCATCCCAGCCTTGCAGCCCCATACCATAGAAAGCAAACAGAGGTGCGCATTCGTGTTTCCATTGGTTCGGCGGACACATGGTCCACTCCGTCATGCTGAAAGGTTTGTCGCCGACCTGCTTCATGCCGATGCTGAACAGATACTGACCCGGTTTGCCGAGGTGGCTGTCGGCATAGATCGCGCCCTCGCCGATTCCGTGCCCACCCACTCCACCGCCGGCGTAGTTGTGGCGGTCAATGATGCTGCCAACTGTGTCCGCCTCGATGTTCGCGAAGTCGGAGCTGGCGTTTCCGGCAAGCCAATTGGTGGTGATGGTCAAACTTTTGTAGCCAGTCCCGCGAATGACTTTTTCGCAATCCGTATAAAGTCCACGGGTCAGCGAGTGGAGAAATTCGATATAGTCCCCTGCCCTTTTGAGTTGCCCACCGAATCTTCCTTCTGGTCCGGCCATGCCAAGCTCCCAGGGCGCCATCAGTGCAAGCTCGCCACTGGCCAAAGATTCGCCTTCGAGTTTGCCCCAAGCTTTTTTCACACCTTCGTCGTTGGAGTATTTGGCTTTGACCCAGGTCGCCCATTTCTGACGCAGCATCTTCGCATGAAGCGGAGATTTTGTATTAGCATCCGCCATAGCGCTGAGCGGATTGTGGAAAAATACGGCGTCCTCGTTCTGCATTTCTACCACGGCAAGTGCTGGATCCTCGGCATACCTAATGCCGGTGTAGGGGTTTTTATGATTCAGCAATTGAAGCATCACTTTGTTACGGATTTTCCAGAGATCTGCTGAGAAGCTTGTGAATCCATAAGCATCCCGCAGCCCCGAGCCCTTCTCTCCGGTTTCCGGGAGTTCGGCAAATAGTGCGGGTTCATAACCATCCGAAGCAGTGATCGGGAAATGATAGAATAAACCCCAGTTTGAATAGATACCCGCTTTCTTCAAATCAGCGAACCACCGATCATAGGCATCCAGTTTCTTCGGATCGATTTTCCCATTGGTGCTGACGTTGTCGAAAACCGCATGTTCTCGGATATAGTTGATCCCAAATTTGCGCAGATACCGGATACGCTGGATTTGATATTCTTGCGTATGGTTCTTTGCGGCCTCCACACTGCCATCTACACCCCAAAGCTTGATTGCCTGGCCAGGTTTGTTTGCAAAAACTAATTCGCTACCCTTGGCAATGATCGGACCGTGCTTGCCTGCGGGCGCTTCGGTGAGACGGGTCATATCAATCACCGAATTCGCGGCGAAGGTGTCATCGTCCGCAAGCAATGGGAACCAATCTCCGGGTTTGGCGGCGACAGCCCGGCTGGACATCGGCTTGGTGGCTCCGCTGGGTATAAATGGGATCCGAGCGAGGACGAAGCAATCGAGCGAGCCGTGATTGTCCGACTTACTGTGGAACTTGAACTTCATCATATGTTTCCCCGCGCTCAGTTTCAGTTGTCCGGCTTTGATCCAAGCAATGAAGCGCATGTCCGGTTTGGAATCGGCGGCGATGTTTTGCTCCCCGCGCTTCTCCTTGAAATCGACGAGCTGCCATTCTCCATTATCCAACTGCCATGACAGGTTCGAATCGAACGAATTCGCCCGCACCCAGAAGGCATAGTTATCGGCTTCCACCGCTTCAAAATCGTATTCCACAGTGCCTTCGGTTTTGCCGTAGTTGCTGATGAATTCACTGCCGGACAGCACATCTTTCTTCACTTGATCATACCACTAGGGCGAGCGTGAAACGGTTTGGCGGGTCGCCGCCTCGCCTTCGATCCAGATCGCGTCTTTCGGATCGGCCTCGGCGGACGCCACGGAGCCACCCGCTCCCGGCTTCATCGTCCCCTGCGGGCTGAACGGCTCGTTGGTCAGGACAAAACAATCCAGCGCGCCATTGCCGTTGGATTCTCCGGCGATTTGGAAGGTGATTTTTTGAGTTCCCTTTTCCAGCTCCACTTTCCCGGCATCGATCCAGGCGACAAATCGCAGGTCCGGCTTGCCATCGCTGGCGATGTTTTGCTCACCGCGCTTGCCGGTGTTGAAATCGACCGGTTTGAACGCAACTGATTCGCCGAGCCGGTAGCTGAGGTTTCCCAACGGATTGGCGCGGACCCAGAAGCGATAGCTGCCTTTTTCCGCAACATCCAAAGTATAGGTCGCCTCGCCCGCTTTTTCGCCTTGGAAATGGGACAACCAGGCTCCGTCGGAAAGCACTTCCGACTTCACGCTGTCATACCAAGAATGGCGTTTCATGGTCGAGGCGGTGGAGGATTCGCCCTCGACCCAAATGGGCGCGGCGGAGATCAGGGAAGTGAAGCAGCCGAGCGCGGCGGCTGGGATCAGGAGAGGATAGAGTTTCATGGTTCGATTGCGTGGAGTTTGGAGACGGAAATTATTGGCTGGTTTGCAGATAGGAGATGATGTCCGCGAGTTCGGCGGGGCTCAGGATTTGGTCGAAACCCTGTGGCATGAGCGAGAGCGGGGCTGGATTGACCGATTTGATTTCACTGCGGGGAATCGCTGCCGGTGGCGATCCGGCGGCGGAAGTCATTGTGAGGGTATCGTCGCTCTGATTGGTGATGATCCCGAATGCCTGGCTGCCGTCCTTGCGGGTGATCTGCACGGTTTCATAACTCCGGACAAAACTGGCGCTTGGATAGACGATGGCCTCGATGAGATCGCGCCGCGTGCGCACCGCACCGATGCGACCGAGATCCGGGCCGAAATGTCCGCCGGAGTAGCCGAGGGGGTGGCAGACAGAGCAGGCGGCTTTGGCACTTTGGAAAACGACCGAACCGCGCTTGGCATCACCGGCGGGGAGGGATTTCTCCAGCTCGTCCAGCTTGGCACGTTGGTCCGGCGGTGTGCCCGCGGTTTGGGCCGCTTGGAGTTTTTTACCGACCTCATCAGGAAACGCGGCGAAGGCCTCGGCCAGCGATTCGCGGGGTAGATTCGCGAGGACGGAAGACGGCGAAACGGAGGCAAGCAGCGCATGACCCACTTCGCTGGTCTTGTTTCCGGCAAACGCTTTTAACAATGCCGGGCGGTCCAGAATTCCCGTGCTGCCGACGAGCGGCGCGAGTTCGAGAAGTTGCGGATCGCTCAGCCGGGCCTTCCCGAGTAGCGGAGCGGCCGTGCTTGCGCCGGATTTCAACTCCGCGAGCGCAAAGGTGAATTCCGTGGCGCTGAACTCGCGGGAGGTTCGTTGCGAGAGCGCTGCGAGCCGTGACGCGGGAGGTTGCTTTTCATCGTTGCCGATGCGGCTAAGCGATGCGTCGAACCCCGCGCCCTCCGGCGGAGGTGTGGCGCGGAGAAGGGCGAGGAAGGGCACGATCGCCTTGCCATCGGCGAGCAGCCGGGAGAGCGGCACGGTCCACTCGGCCGGCAATTCCTTCGCACGGGTTCCCGCCATGACGCCTAGCAGGAAATCGCGCTGCGCCGGGTTCGCCAGCTCCGCGACGATCCATTTGCGGATGGCGGATTCACCGAGAAAGCCGCGCAGCACTTGCTCGAAAACCTCATCTCCGCCCGGCGAGTCGTGCAAACGGCGGGTGAACCACGGGATCAAATCCCCCGCCCAGTCGGCATGCCGTGCGACCACGAATGCTGCGGCTTCCTGCAATCTCGCATCGCTGGAACCTAGCGAATCAATGACCTGAGAGGCGGCGGGATTTCCGCCCGGCATTTGCTCCAAGGCATACAGGCACGCCGCTTGCACGCCGGGGTTCGCTGAAACGAGGCCAACCCGCGTGGGTTCCGGCTGCTGGATCTGAAGCAAGGCATAAGCCAGCGAGTGGAACGCGAACCGGTCCAAATCCGGCAGCGCGAGAGCCGCTAGAATCTCCGGGACGGACTCCTTGGCTTTCGCCCGGCCCAAAGCTTCCGCAGCCCGGCGGCGGACCTGCGCATCGGGCGAACCCAGATTTTTGACCTGCAAGGCGGAATCCGCCGGATCGCCGATCGTCCACCGCGCGGGCGGGCAGGCGACCGGGACTTCGCCGCCTTTCTTGCGGAGCCGATAGATGCCGCCTAGGACGTTGGGTTTGGCAAGTTGGGATGTGGGGCAACACAGCTTGTACCAGCCGCCGGTGTCCAAAACCAGCACGCTGCCATCGGGCGCTTGGAGAACATCCGTCGGGTGGAAATCCGGGTGATCGCAGGTCAGCAAATTCGAGTCTTCCGTGCGGAAACTCGCGCCTTCCTCGACGAGCTTGTGTTTTGAAACGACGCGTAAATTGAATTGGGTGACCAATAGATCGCGGCCGTAGCGGGCGATGCCGCAGGGCGCGCCGGGGCCGAGGTGGGTCATCGGTGGCATCAGGCCGCCGGTGCGCGGATGGGCCGTGAGCACGTCATTCACTTTTCCCCAAACGCCGCCATAGACGGCGTGGATCAGCCCGTCGCGCCGGCCATTCGCCGGTTCTTGGAAAAACGTTCCGGCGAGGATCATTTCGCCCTCGGGCGTCCATTCGAGACCCACCGGATTGTCCATTCCTGCGGTGAAAACAGGCTCAACGCCGCTGCCGTCCGGCCGTGCGCGAAAGACGTGCGCGGCGGAGGATTTCCAACCCGGCTTACCCGGAAAATCATAGGTCTGCTCGGCGAAACCTCCCTTGCACCAATAGATCCAGCCGTCCGGCCCGGCGTAGGGTCCATGGAGATCGTTGGCGCAGCCGGTCAGCGTTTTCCCGTCGAACCACACCTCGCGTTTTTCGGCGACGCCGTCGTCGTCCGCATCGGTAAATTTCCAGATCTCCGGCGGCGCGGCGACATAGACCGAGCCCTGATGCCACAAGCAGCCGGATGGAAACATCAGCTTGTCGGCATAGACGGTGCGTTTGTCGAAAACGCCGTCGCCATCGCTGTCCTCTAGCCGCAGGACGCTATGGGTTTTTCCGCGAGCTGCTTCTCGACGGAGTCGTTCGAGCCGGAGGATTCCGTGACAAAAAGCCTCCCGCGATCGTCGAAACACGCTTCGATGGGCCGATCAACCAAGGGCTGTCCGGCTGCGAGCGACAAGGAATACTCCGCCGGGAATGTGAAATTCTTATCGCCGAAGGTGGCTGTGTCTGCCGAGCAGGCTGTGTGGAGAAGCCATGTCGCGCAAACAATGGATGAATGGTTTTTCATAGGACCGTCAGTGGCAGAATGTGGAAAAGCCGTGGCCCCGACCAAGTGCCAGACAGGCATGGATCGGGAATAGACCTGCGGATGGCGACGCGTGGGCAAGGCAGGCGGCAGCAGTGCAGACCGCAAGTTCAAGCGCCGCAGGCAGTGGATAATTTTCATGAATCCCGTGAAGATAGCCGGCGGCAAACGCATCGCCCGCGCCGTTCGCCCCACGGATGAAACGCGGCGGCACGGCGACCGCGCCCTGAATGTGAAATTCACCGCCCGTCCGGGCACTCGCCGCGCCGTATTCCGTGTGAAGGACCACGCCCGCCCGCACACCTTCGGCTAACAAATCGCGGGCGGCGGCGAGCAGATCGGCGGGATCGGCAGGATCGACCGCGCGGTCTAACACGCGGCTGGCTTCGACCTCGTTGATCAAAAGATGGTCGGTGTAAGGGAGGGCGCTGAGCACGATTTCCCGGAAACGGGGATGCTCGGTGCTGACGATGTCGATGCTCGTGACAAGCCCGGCGGAGGAAGCCCGCTCCAGCAAATGCGAGGCGCGGGTCCGGCCGTCCGGCGCGAAGGCATCCAGATCGTCCAGCAACAAGAGATAGGCGAGATGGAGCATCCGGGCCGGGCAGTTAGAAAAATCCAGATCCGCGCCATCGAACCGGGCGTTGGCCCCGCGGCGGTGGAAAAATGTCCGGCGTCCGGTATCGAGGACGGTCATGACCTCGGTATAGGAAGTCGGGTTCTCAGCATCGCTCGCGAGACCGGCGGCATCGATGCCGTGCTCCTGGCAGTCCCGGCGGATCCACTCGCCGTCGGCATCCGTGCCGATCCGGCCGGCGGCCATCAGTGGATAGCCGGCACCCATGGCAGCCAGATCCCTGAGCACATTATAGGGCCCGCCGCCGTTCGAACGGGTTTCATCGTCGATGGTCGCGAGCATGTATGCGGTCCACGATGAAATTTCCGGCGGCGAGGATGCCTTGGCGATTCATAGGCGGATGACTTGTTGGGTTTCTTGCGAGGCGAGCGCGGCGGCGAAAATTTCGTGCGTGGCGACGGCTTCATCGGGCGTCGCGCAACCGAAACGACCTTCTAACATTCCATCGCGTTCCAGCAGGAAGGCGGCCCACATCTGCTGGATGACATCCGGGAAGCCCGGCTCGAAAATCCTGCCGGTGACCGTTTTGAAGGCGGTGGAGAAACCCAGTTCGGTCCGTTTCCACCATTGCTCTGTTCCGCGCTCGAACTGCCACAGCGTCTTGGGCTCGGCGGTGCTGAAACGGACGCCGCCGTCGGTGCCTAGAATCTCGATGAACCAGGTGTTCGTCGCGCCCGGCGCGAGGCGTTTCATTTCCAGCCGCAGCGGGACTTCCTCGCCGCCGATGTCGGTCCAGGCGTGGATGAGGGCGTTGTCCCAGGTATCGCAGGCGGCGCGTCAGCCCCGTCCGTCGGGCCGGTCGGGGTAGCCTTTTTGAAGCTGGGCGAAGAGGCGCGTGGGCTTCCAGCCGAGACGCAGCGGGAGGTGGCAGGCGTGCATTCCGAGATCGTTGAGCACGCCGCCCTCGCCGCAGGTTCTACTAAAACGTTTCCAGTTCGCGGCCTTTTCGGGATCGATATCGCTGCTGTGGTGGAAACCCGAAACGACTTCGAGCACGCGACCGATCGTGCCGCTGCGGGCGACGTCCAAGGCGCGCTGGCCACCGGGGAAAAACGGCATTTCCGAACTGCAACGGACGAAGTGACCGCTGGATTTCACCGCGTCGAGGATCCGCCGGGCGGCTGCCAAATCGATACCGAAGGGCTTTTCCGCGAACAGATCCTTTCCGGCAGCGAGCACGTCCAGATAGATTTTTTCATGCAGGTCGTGCGGCACGGCGACATAGACCACGTCGATCTCCGGACTCGCTAACAGCTCCCGATAGTCGGTCACTCGGAGATCGCAGCCGGGGATGCCTTCGAACCATGAGAGCGTCGCGGGATTGAGGTCCGCCACGCTCTTGAGGACCGGCCTAACCGGCATGTCCACCAAGGCGCACCAGCGGGCGAAGGCGCTAACCATTTCGCGACCCATGAGGCCGCCTCCGATAATTCCGATACCGATGTTTTTCATGATTCGTTGCGGTAAGCGCTGGCCAGGATGCTGACCGGATGAAAGACTGCGACGGGCGCGCCGGCGGCTTCCAAGCCACGGGCGACTTGCAGGTGGCAACCGGGATTCGCGGTGGCCAGCACCTCCGCTCCTGTGGCGAGAATGTGGCCGATCTTGCGCTTGAGCAGAACATCCGACTCCGCCGGCTGGGTGATACTGTAAACGCCCGCGCTGCCGCAGCACCACGCGCTTTCGGGCAGCTCGACGAGTGTGATGCCCGGTATCTTCTTGAGCAATTCGCGCGGTTGGCTCACCACTTTTTGGCCGTGGGAAAGGTGGCAGGATTCGTGATAAGTCACCCGCACCTCGACCGGAAAAGGCGCGGCCTGCGGTGCCTGGCAGCCGATTTCCACCAGCCATTCGTGGATGTCACGGAGCTTGGTATCCCAGAGCCGCGCTCGGTCCGCGTAAGCCGGGTCGTCCGCTAACAGACGGCCGTAGTGGCGGAGGTGGGCACCGCAGCCACCGGCGTTGGTGACGATGGCGTGAAATCCCTTCGGGTCCATGAGGTCGATCATACGGCGAGCCAGTTCGCGGGCCAGTTCGCGCTCGCCGTTATGCCCGTGCAGCGATCCGCAGCAAGGCTGGACCGGCGGCGTGTGGACCTGGCAGCCATTGGCTAGCAGAACGTCCGCGGTGTCGCGATTGATCGAGGCGAACGCCAGGTCCTGCACGCAGCCCGTGAGAAGGGCGACCCGATATTTCATCTGGCGGCGCGGAAACTCTTCCTCCGCGATCAGCGCGTTGGAAAACGCCGGGCTGATGCGCGGCGATTGCGGCTCCAAGCGGCGCAAATCTTCCGGCAGGAGCCGGGTGAGACCGAACCGCCGGACCAGCATTTCCAAGCCGCTAGTCTGATAGATCCTCATGCCGCGACCGACGAGCCGCAGCAGCCGGGGTTTCATGAAAAGCTGTTCCAAGGTGAGCCAGCGCCAGAACTTCCGGGTGGAGCTCGTGTGAACTCCGGCTTCCTCAATGTCCGCGCGGGCGGTCTCGAACAGTTCCGCGTAATCGACACCCGCCGGGCAAGCGGTCTGGCAGGCGAGGCAGCCGAGGCAAAAACTCATTTCATCGGCGAAGCCCTGGGTCACGGGCAGCTCGTCCTCCGCCACCGCGCGCATCAGCGCGATGCGGCCCCGCGGGCTGTTGCGCTCGCGCAAGGTCGAGTCGTAAGTGGGGCAGGTGGGCAGGCACATCCCGCAGTGCATGCATTGCTGAAGCACGGAGAAGTCGAGGGTTTTCAGGGATGCGGCCACGGTTTGGGTCAGTCGAAGATCTTCCCCGGATTGAGTCGTCTATCAGGATCGAGCGCGTGCTTGATCTGGCGCATGAGCTCGTAGCTCGCATCGCCAAGTTGCTGGCGGAGCCAAGGCTTTTTCGCGAGGCCCACGCCGTGCTCGCCGGTGATCGTGCCGCCGAGCGCTAGGGTTTTCGAAACGATGGCATCGAGCGCCAGATGCACGCGCTCCATCTCGGCGGCGTCGCGCTCGTCGGTTAGAAAGGTCGGGTGCAAATTTCCGTCGCCCATGTGACCGAAGGTGCCGACCGTTAGACCGTGCTCCACCGCGGTGGCCGCGATGAAGGAAACCATTTCCGCAAGCGCGCTGCGAGGGACGGTCACGTCTTCGACGGGAGTATTCATGGGAAGGAAAGCAAACCCGGAAATTCGTCTCTCCGCTACTTCGCGCGCCTCAATTTTTGGCACTATTTGCTCATATTTCTTCCAGCAGTGGGGTGTCGCTTGGTTGCGCAAAAGGGTACACCCTTCGGCCTGCTTTCAGACATTCTTTGATTTTCAGTTCAACACCTCTGGCGGGCGCGTGGGAGCGGACGGGTTGTGTTTTGTAATCCAGAATACATCCACGGATTGCGGAACCTTCCTGTTCGGTGATTCCGGAGGCGGACTTTCCGCAGACGCGCTGAACGTCAAGTTCGACTCGTTCGATCCTCACGCCGGAGGAGCCGGGGAACCCATCGTGGGGTTCGTGGAAGTCCGTGCCGGATCGACCGTGGTGAGCATGTCGAATCTCCTCGACTTCCCGTTCCAACGGCGGCACCGCCGCGAAGCGCTGGTCGATAGCGGGTATCTCGCCCTCGACACATCTCCATAGGGGTTACCGCCGATTCTCTAAAAAAGCTTTAAGAGACTAAACCCTGCCCGAGCATTCGCCGTTTATTCGGAACCCCAATACGGATAATTCCGTGATGTGAGGTAGGGATTCCAGAAAAACAAACCGGCGGATACCCATGAAAAACGCAGGTAATCAAGAAACCGGGAGATTTCGATCCCGCCTCATAACAACCGCAGCAAGGGCATTCGCGGTCGTCGGACTGTATGCCACCGCATCGGCGCTGGACATCCACTACCAATATCTCCGCCACACATCTACCCAGTTGCCCCACAACGGCGCGGCCGGTGGCATTCCACTATCGAAATTCCAGTTCATCCACATCACTACAGCATGAGTGGGAATTTCGAATATTTATGAGTGCCGAACACCATGGAAATTTCCAGAGAGTCGGTTGATGTCCCGATCGGCCAATCATTCCGGCTGATTCGCTGGACACGATCTGTGAGTGCCGTCGAAAACCTGCTGGCCGATGGCAGTGCCATGCCGTCCACCGGGGAAGGCGGGCACTGGCACTACCATCCGGAAATGGAGCAGACCTTGTTCACGGAAGGCTGCGGGAACCGGTTCGTAGGCGATCACATCGGCGGCTTCCGAGCTGGCGATCTAGTCCTGTTAGGAAGCATGTTGCCTCATCATTGGCATTCGGAAAAGCCGACGGCGGGCTTGTCCATGCAATGGAATTTCCCCTCGCATCATCCGCTGTTCGAGTTTCCCGAAACGACATCACTCGGAAGTTTGTTCCAGAGGGCTTCGCGAGGTTTGCGTCTATCTGGTGCCACACGCGACCTGGTGGCCCGACAGATGCGCGCGCTGGCGGGTGCCAATGGTCTGGTGCGACTGGGGCGTTTGCTGGAATTGCTTGCGACGATTGCCAATGCGCCGGCTGATGCTGTATCACCGCTTGCAAGCCCTTGTTTCGTCCCGCCAATCGACGAGACCCATCAGAAGTCGATGAGCAGGGTGTTGCGGCATCTTGTCGTGAACTTCCGCGACACGATCGCGTTGGATGAAATGCTTAAGCTCTCGCGGATGAGCCGGCCGACGTTCGTTCGCCAGTTCAAGCGGCACACCGGCCGGAGTACGAGCGAGTTTCTGATCGAGCTGCGCCTGCAAGCCGCTTGCCGCCAGTTGGCGGACAGCGAGCGCCGGGTGCTTGAAATCGCCCTGTCCTGCGGATTTTCACAGGTCTCGTTCTTCAATCGCACCTTCCGGCGGGTGATGGGATGCAGTCCCCTCGCCTTCCGGCTTCGGCAGCGGGGGTGATCGTTACGGATTCTGGAGGATTTCCAAACGCATGAAGGCACGGGGGGGCGTCGGGCCCGCGCCGGGGATGATCGCTTTGAGAGTCTCGGTGCCGTCGCCGTTGTTGAGGGGGTATCCGGGAAGGATCGAGGAATCATCCCACGGTTGTTTGGGGTTCAAATCGAGCTTATGGGTGGGGCGGTAAGTGATGCCAGCTGGGCTGGGGCGCGGGCGTTTGAAGGTGAAAACCGGGGTCCCCGATTCGATGGCCATAGTCGGAAGCCCGGCGGGGCTGGCTACCGTGCCTGACTGGCCGAGTGCGTATTCCATCAAATTTTGAATGCCATCGCCATCCCAGTCCCCGAGCGGCGCGGCTTTGGGAAGCTGGGCATTGGCAAGACTGCCAAATGCGGTAACGGCCCATGCGGCGAAGGGAGAATCATCTATAGTGATGGCAGCGCTCAACGGAGCGCCCAAGCCGTAGCCATTTCCCGGAACCAGAGTGAGGGTGCGGTTTTCCTGTCCCTCGGCAAAGGAGTCCGCAAGCGGGGTGAGGGTGACCAGCGCGGAGGTCTGAGCGGCAGGGATCACCACGCTGTTCCCTGCGCTCGATAGCGTGTAGTCGGCCAATGGTGTGGCGGTGCCGGAGGTGGTGAAAGCAACGGTGAGCGACTGATCGAGCGGGCCGCTGCGGCTGACGCGCCAAGTGGCTGCATCCGCGGTGGATTCTCGGGCTGCGGAATCCTCTGCGGCGACAGAGACGTTGATGCTGGCGGGAAAAAGACGTTCGCGGGGAATGATCGCGCGCGGGGTGCCCAGACTGCTCCACTCGAGCTTCGCAACGGCACCGCCGCCGTTTTCGTAAAACTCAAGGCGCACGGCATAGCGGCTTCCCGCGATGAGGGCGACACTTCCGGACCAAGTGGTGGGCGCTTGATCGATCCATTTGTCGATGATGAGCTGGTTGTTGATCCAGAGACGCACGCCGTCATCGCTTGTGGTGTAAAAGGTGTGCGTTTCGGTAAATTGAGGTTGAATCTGGCCGGTCCAGCGGGCGGTGAAAGTGTCATTGCTGATCGACGGCGCGGGCGAGGCGTTGCCCCAATCGAAGTCAACGGTCTCACCGTTGCGGACAAGCGTGGCAGTTCCGTTGAAGGTCTTGTTCTGGTTGGTGAAATACTCACTACGCAAACCTGTTCCGACATCCGAGGGGGCGAGGGTGAAGTTGGCGGTATAGGTGGTGTTGGTCTCCGGAGTGGCAATGGTCTGGGCGTTGGCGCCGCCCTGAGACCAACTGTCGAAACGGTAAGCTGTTTCTCCCATAAACTGCGGCGAACCCACACTGAGCTGCCGGTTGATGCCGACGACACCGGTGACGGTGAAAGGTGTCGTTTGCGAGGCCCCGTCAAGAGAGATGGCGAGTACGGCGGGCATTGTGTTGAAAGTCATTTGCGAGAGCTGGGGGAAGATATCCCTTGTGACGGTGCGGCTGAGCCCGCCGGAATCGGTGACGGTTAGATAGATGCGATACCAGACATTGGAAGCGGTTTCGCCCGTGGTGTCGACAGTGTAGGTCCCGGCGGTGATGCCGGTGGTGGAACCCATGGCGGGGTGGGTGTGGGTGTCGTGGTGGAAGTCGATTTTCCAGGAATAAGCGGACGCCGGAAGAGTGTCGTCTTGGGTATCGGTCGCAGTTCCCGAGAAGTTCAGCGCCAGACCGCCGCGGTAGAGGAAATCGGCGGCGGGGGTAACGATGACGGGATCCGGCCGGGTATTGGTGGTGACAGTAAGAATCGCGTCCACCGTGGTTGCGAAGCCGAAGGTGTTTGTGACCACGCAATGGATGGTGGAGTTATTTTCGGCAAGAACCACGGGTCCATAGGTTAGGGTAGCGGTCGATTGGCCGGGGATTAGCACATCGTTGCGGTACCACTGATAGGTGAACGGCTGCGAGCCGGAGGCGGCTACTTCAAAAGTAACGGTCTCACCGATCGGGACAGTGCGGCTTTGTGGATGGGCGGAGATCGTCGGGACCTGGCTGCCGGTGAAAACGACGCGAAAGACCGCGCCGTTGGTGGTGGAGGTGTTGTCCTGCTGGGAGCCGCCGCCCATGCCGGCACGGGCGACGTAATAGAGTGCGCCATCGGCAGCGACATCGATGTCGATGCAGCGGTTGACGCCGGTGGCGAAGACGGCGGCGTCGGCGGCATTGTTCGGATTGATGCTGCTGATTTTCCCGTTGCAGTAGTCCGCGAAAAAGTAGCGCCCGATGTAGCTCGCCGGGAAATTGCTAATTGCAGGATTGTAGAACGCCGCACCGGAGATCGCGCAGCCGCCGAAGGTGCTGCCATCGTGGGCGTAGGCGAAAAACGGATCCGTATGGTCGGGATCGGTGGATGCTCCTTCCCTTAAAGGCCAACCGTAGTCCGCGCCAGCGATGCCAAGGTTGATTTCCTCCCATGAGCCACTGCCGACGTCGTTAATAAAGAATTTCCCGGTGCCGGGCTGGATGGCGGCGGTAAACGGATTTCGGAGTCCGTAGGCCCAGATGGACGGATGCACGCCGGCCATCCCAACGAAGGGATTGGAGGCCGGGATCGACCCATCGGGGTTAATGCGGAGGATTTTGCCAAGTTTATTGGCGAGGTTCTGGGAGTTGGAGCCATCGCCAGCTTCGCCAGTTGCAATGTAAAGGTGGTTGTTGAGGAAGTACATCGCACCTCCGTTGTGGACCGATCCAGCGAGAGTTTCGGTCTCGATGAGGATCAGCTCGCTGCCGGCCGTGACAAGGTTGCCGTTGGCGGTGAACCGGCTCACCCGGTTGCGAACTGGAGCAGCCGAGGTTGAGTAAAAAGCGTAGAGGTAGCCGTTGGTCGCGAAATTGGGATCGAAGACAACGCTCTGCAAGCCGCGTTCGTTGGAATTGTCTACGGATAGTGTGGCGAAGGGTGTAGCGAGAAGAACCCCGTTCTGAATAATGCGGATGCGACCGGCTTTTTCGCACACGAACACGCGACCATCCGGAGCGATCGTCAGACTGGTGGGATCCAGTCCCGTAGCGACCTGCGTCTCGGCGAAGTTGGCGGGAAGGGTGGCCGCCACAAGGCTTCCGCCAAAGCAAACGCTGATCAGAGAAATTCTAAAAAATGAGTTCATGCAATGGATTCTTAGAGGCTGTCGGCTGGACACTAGAGCGGATGAAAGGATTGGCAATGAGAGATCTCCGACGGTCTGAATTTCCACCTGCATCGTGAAGGTCCGGCATGAATGGTCCGTTCTGCTAGCCCAACATAATATTTATGAAACCCATTCGCTTATTTTTTATACTCTTTGCCGGTGCATCCATGGCCGGTGCTCAGACCTTGCATAATTCCACGATCTTCAATCTCGGTACCTATAGCTCGCTTGTGGACGCGGCGGCCAACGATGGCGGATCCGGTTGGGAGGTCCAGTCAGATACATTCAGTTCATTCGCGGATTTTTTCAACAATTCCGATAACATTCGTTTTGATTCGGTCATCTCACGGCACCCGCCGCGGGACAGGTTTTCGCCCTCAAAAACCGTGCTGGTAACGGTGAACTTGTCCAACAATATGAAGTTCGTTTCTTCACGGTGGGGACGGGCTATACCACCCCAGTTTTCACCACGAACGCGTTTCGCTACCGCAATACAGGATGGCAGAACAGCCCTTACACCTATGCACCATTATCCAGTGCGCCCCCCGCCGGCACCTACGACATTGAGGTCGTAAACCTCAGCAGCGGTTCTCACTTGGATGGCTTAGGGCTCTACACGCCTACTATTAACATTGGCAGTGGTCCGGCGGTGATTCAGGACAATGATTTAAGCTACGCCAATGGCGGAAAATCATTTATTCCCAGCGACCATCCCTCGGGGACCGGCACTTACGCCGACAATCAATTCAGAGGCGGCGACTGGTTCGATTATGAAGTCTTTAATGCCGGCGAGGCAAAGACTTGTATCTTCACGGCACATGCCCGGCAGAACATGGGATTTCCGGTCAATGTGAACGTCAAATTCGTGGATGCGGATGGTGATGTGGCCACCGTATTTGCATCAGCCACGGTTGCAAACACAGGTTGGGCGCGAACGGAGTTTTTTGATTATGCATCCGGGACCTTTACCCTGCCAAAAGGATACTCGGTCATCCGTGTCAATAGCGACGAACCGCTCCATTTGGATAGTTTCACGATCACGGAAGCATCGACACAAACACCGCTTACTTATTCAGGGTTGGTGATCGTCCCCGCAACCCCCACCGAACCCGCCAATCTAACCGCGACCGTGATGGGGGACACCGTCCGCAACGGTGCTGCTGCAAGCCTCCACGGATCTTGCACAATCGAATGCATGGACAACCATTCATACCTTCAATTTAAATTCCGGCGGGCAAGCTACCGTTACCATCATTCCTCACACCGGAGTTGTTGGGGCAAGCCGTGACTTTTTCCGGTTTCGTTATCAGTGATCAGCGAATTCGGGACGTAGCGTCCGAACTCAGCTTACGGGGAACAATCCATTCGCGGAGTGGATTTACGCACTGCCTCGTCTAGATGCGCCACCGCATCTTCCGGCGGGGGATGGGATGCACCCCCATGGCTTTCCGGACACACGGACGCGGAAAGCAGAAAGCATCGATTTCCGGCAGGAAATGTTTGGATTTCAGAAGTTTCGCACATTTTCGCCCCGTTGAACTAAACCATCGCCAACTCGATTACGTGTATCACCTACCGCCCCAAAAAATGTCGTTCCGAATTTTCCCGCTTCTTTTCACCTTATTCATTTCATTTCACGCTCAGGCAGAGCCACAAAGCCCGACGGACAAGAAGAAATCCGATGCCCCCGGAGCCACCGCGCCTTCGTCGATGAAGGTGAAGGCGGGCTTCAAAGTCGAACTCCTCTACAGCGTGCCGATGGAAACCCAGGGTTCGTGGGTGGCATCGACCTTCGACGACAAGGGACGGATGATCGTGAGCGATCAATACGGCGGGCTTTTCCGGGTCACGCTGCCGGCGCTCGGCGGGAAGGCGGAGGAGACCCGGGTGGAGCCGATCCCGTTGGAGTTGGGCGAGGCGCAAGGGCTTTGCTGGGCGTTCGACGCGCTTTATGTGATTACGAATTCCTCGAAGTATCCCCGCGGGCTGTATCGCGTGACGGATACGGACAAGAACGACGTTTTCGACAAGGTCGAGTTGTTGCGACTGTTCGCGCCGGAGGGTGGTGAACACGGGCCGCACGCGGTTTTGCCGGGTCCGGACGGGAAGTCGCTTTATGTCGTCGTGGGGAACCAAACGCCGCTGACGGAGATGGCCGCGAGCCGCGTGCCAAAGCATTGGGCCGAGGACAATTTGCTGGACCCGCCGCTGATCGGTCGCGGGTTCATGCGCGAGGTGATGGCTCCGGGCGGCTGGGTTGCGAAGACCGACCGCGATGGAAAAAGCTGGGAACTCATCACCACCGGTTTCCGCAACCAGTATGACGCGGCGTTCAACAAGGAAGGCTCGCTCTTCACTTTCGATGCG
>JAYTLO010000030.1:0-17738 GCA_043729385.1 Akkermansiaceae bacterium | reverse complement strand
ACTCGCTGCGGAGCAGGAAGCCATTGAGGCCTTTGTAGGTGCGGATCGTGTGGATCTGCGCGGCTCGCCCGGTGAGCATTTTGTGGACGTAACCTTGGTGGGAGACGTCGAAAACGAACTTATCTTCCGGGGTGGAGAAAACCCGATGCATCGCCACTGTTAGCTCGACCACACCGAGATTCGGGCCGAGGTGGCCACCGGTTTTCGACAGGCGATCAATCAGCGTGTGGCGGATCTCAGCAGCGAGTTTCGGCAAATCCTCGTCGGCGAGTTTCTTGACATCATTGGGGGAATGAATCGTGGAGAGCAGGGGGCCGAGGGCTGGTGGCTTAGAAGAGTCGGATGTCATTTGCGTCGTCGTCGGGATCCTCAGCAGGATCGGTCGGGGTGGTGATTTCGCGAGCTTCGGCGGATTTCCCGGCGGCATCCAGCGCAATCTCGTTCTGGTTGCGCAGGGTGATGAGCTCGATGCGGCCGCGGGCGGACTGAAGGATGGCCTCGCAGCGGACGAGCAGCGCGGAGCCTTTTTCATAATGCGCCACGAGATCTTCGAGCGCGAGATGCTCGTGCTCCATGGACTCGACGATTGCTTCGAGGCTGCCCAACGCATCCTCAAAAGTGAGTGACGGCGCACCCTCTTCGTCATCGCTGGATTTACGTCGTGGCATGATTATTTCTCCTCTTCTGGGGTGGTAGCGACGAGTGCCCGATCACTGTAGAAAACCATATCCAGTCCGACGAGGAACTTGCGGTATGGATAACGTTTGGCAATGCCGTCGATGTGCTGATCTTTGTCCACGAGGGTGACCCATGAAGGAAATTGGGTATTAGGGCGGGACGGCATGGTGGCCAAGGATACTGGACCATCCAGCACCATTCCGGTGAAATCCCGGTAATTGGCGGCGATTTCATTCAGCGATCCGGAGCCATGGGAAGTCGGCGAAATCACGATTCCGGCGACGGGCGTTTGCAGATCGGCAGCCATGGTTTCAAGCTTCTCAAAGCCAATCCGAGTCGGCGGTAGCCAGATGGCGAGCCGGTCGGAGTACCACGCGACGGCCCACGGTTGGTCCGAGAAAACGACTTGTTTCTTCTCGTCCACCCAGCCCTTGAGGCCGGCGGACTTGCTGTTGAGCGGACCCGCCTGATAGGGTGGCCAGCTGAAAATGCCGCCACGGTCGCGGTACTGCAGGCCGACCCGCACTTTCATCGGCAGGCTGAGAACCAGCGGCAGTGCGCAAATTCCAACGATCACCATGTGATGAACGTCCTTCAGCAGTGGCGTGGTCCCGACGAATTCGAGCCGACTCCACAGGATGGAAATAAACGCCAGTCCGTAAGCCGTCATGATCGGCGCGAATAACAGGTGCAGTTGGTTCGGATCCAGCGCGTCTTTGGAAATTCCGAAAAACGCCATCCCCAGCGCGGCCATGATCCACATCAGCAGAATCGCCCAGCGGAAATTCGCGATGGCGGGCCGCTTGAAGGGGTGCAGCAGGGCGATGAAAAACAGCGGTGCCACCACGATGCCACCGAGAAACGGAATGATATCGGTGGCTTGCAACAAGGTGCTGCGCAGGATTTTCGAAATGAGTCCCTCGAGCACGAGCGGCTCGGCTTGCAGGTCGGTGGTGCGCATCACTGCGGATTCCGAGCCATTACCGAGGCCTTTATAGAGAGTGAGAAATGCCGTCCCAAATGGCGAACCCGAGACGTCGTGGTTTCTAACCATCACCAAGCTGGCGGGGATCAGAATCATCACCAGCACCGTGAGGCCGACGATGCCGCGCGGCCGGAAGCTGACCGCCGCAAAAATGATGTAGCCGAGCGCGATCCACACCGCCATCCAGTGAGTGAGGGCTAACAGCGTGAAGAATACCCCGGCGATGATCGCCGGAGCGAAGGCAATCCGCCCTTCCGCCGCAGCTTCCACTGCGCGATACACAAAATAGATTGCGCACGAAAACAGCAATAGCATCAGCATCTGCGGCAGTCCGCTCAGCGAAAAGTTCCAAAACGTTTCGCAAAACAACATAAGGATCGCGCAGACCCCAGCGATCTTGGCGTCGAAAATCCGCGAGATCAGCAGGTAGGTCACGCCGATGGCCATGAGGAAAAACAAAGTGGAAACCGTGGCGATCACCCGGTCGAGCGGGAAAATCCACTCGTTAGAGGTCATTTGCCAAGTGTCCGACTCATCAGCGCCGATGAGCTTGAGCACCGCCGCGTTGAGCAGTGGATTCAGCGGCGAGTGATAGGAATCCTGAAATCCGACGAACGAAACCGAGCTGCTTTGCGCTTTCTGGGCCTGATAGTAGGCGACCGGGCGAATCATTTTGGTGGTGAAACCGTTGCCGCGAGCGATTTCCCGGGAAATCTGCGCTTGGTCCATCCCCTGCGGCGAGTTGAGGCCGCGGAATAAGACGAACAGATTTCCCAAGGTGAGGATCAGCAAAAGAAGGAGGAACAAACTGCGGCGAATGATGATGCCGGTGTCGAGCTGGGTGGGATTGATACTCATGAAAAATTGGGGATGGAGGCAGAGGGAAATTTCAAAGACCGAGCTCCTTCAGCTTGCGCTGGAGGGTTCTGCGGCTGACACCTAGCAGATCTGCGGCGTGAGTGCGATTCCCCCCTGAGAGAGACAACGCGGCCCGGATCGTATTGGTTTCGAGCGCATGCAAGTTGAATTCAGCCGGACCATCAAGGGCCATTTTGGCGGATGACGGCGAATCCTCGCGGGCAACTGCTTGGAAGTGCAAGAACTGCGGCAAGTGGCGCGCCTCGATGACGGAATCGTTGCTCATCACCACCCCATGCTCGATGGCGGTGCGCAGTTCGCGGACGTTGCCCGGCCAGTTATAGCCTAGCAGCAATTGCAACGCCGCGTCTGATAGAGGCTTCACCGGCCTCTCGTTTTCCTTGGCGAATTCTTGGAGAAAACTATTCGCTAACAACACGATATCCTCCCGCCGGTGGCGCAGTGGCGGCATTTCCACTTTCACCACATTGAGGCGGAAATAGAGATCTTCGCGGAATGTCCCCTTCGCCACCAGCTCCTTGAGGTTCTTGTTCGTCGCGGCGATGACTCGCACGTCCACCTTGATCGGCGAATTGGAACCCACCCTTTCTAACGTCCGCTCTGACAGCACGCGCAGCAGTTTCACCTGAGTCGCGGGATCGATCTCGCCGATTTCATCGAGAAACAACGTCCCGCCGTCTGCCTGCTCGAAGCGCCCGATACGGCGTTGCGAGGCTCCGGTGAAAGCGCCCTTCTCATGGCCGAATAACTCGCTCTCCAACAACTGAGGCGACAGCGCGGCGCAATGGACGATGACCATCTTCGCTGCTGGCCTGCCTGATAGATGGTGCAGCGAATGCGCCACCACTTCCTTGCCGGTGCCGGACTCGCCCTCGATCAAGACGGTCGCCCGCGTCGGCGCGACTTGTTGGACCAGCTCGGACACTCGCCCGATGACGGCGGATTTACCGATCAACTTGTCCAGCTTGTGGCTCTTCTTGACCTGCTGGACGAGCTGTTGGTTTTCCGTTTCCAGATTGCGGCTGCGGAGCGCGCGCTTGAGCTGCATTTCCACCTCGTCGAGGTTGAGTGGCTTGGTCACGAAATGCCATGCCCCGCGGCGCATCGCTTCCACCGCCGTATCCACCGAGCCGTAAGCCGTCATCATGATCGCCACCGGTGGCTCGGGCAGGGCCAGTGCCGCATCTAGCAGGTCCATCCCCGAGTCCCCACCCAGCCGTAGATCGGTGAGTAGCAGCTTGATCGGCTCAGTCTTTAAAATTGCCAGCGCCTCGGACTTGCCAGCCGCCGTGTAAACGTCGAACTCATCCTCCAACGCGCTGCGGAGTCCCTCGCGGGTCGCGCGTTCGTCTTCTACAATCAACAAGGTGGGTAACATGAGGTGGGTGATTATTTCAAAGATCGATGACCGGCTCCGGCGGCCCTAGCAGTCTAACCGGCCGGTCAGCGTGCGGCAGGTGAATGAGCACCCGCGTGCCGTGGTTTTCCTCGCTCTCGATTGCGATCTCGCCGCCATGCTCGCGGATGATCCGGCGGACGATCAACAATCCCAGCCCCGAACCCGATGATTTCGTCGTGCGATACGGCTCAAACAAAGCCCCCATATGCTCGGGGGAAATGCCGGTGCCGTTGTCTTCGATGGAGATGATATACTCGAAATCCGTGAACCGCGTGCGGATGGTCACCCGGCCTTCTGTTGAGCAAATCGACTGATAAGCATTGCGGATCAAGTTATAGAAAACTTGTTGAAACTGCCCCGGATCGACCATCGCCGGCGGCAGCGACGCGGCCAGATCCAGCTCCACCGCGATTTTTCGCGATGCGAGTTCCGGCTCTAACAATCGCAATGTTTCCTGCAATAACCCATGCAAATCCTGGCGCTCGCGGAGCGGCGTCGTCGGCCGCACAGCGTGCAGAAACTGCTTAAGGATCATGTCCAGCCGTTGGATTTCCTGACGGGCCGTCGCCAAGTTTTCTTCCAGCGGCTTCCGGTCACCGGTAGGCAGCTTGCGCAGCTTACGGCCCAGAAGTTGGAGGTGGATATCCAGCGAGTTGAGCGGATTTCCAATCTCATGCGCCACGCCCGCCGCCAGCAGCGTGAGCGCGTTGAGCCGCTCCGTCTCCAGCGTCTCCTCCGCTTCGGCGCGGGTGCTCGTTAGATCGCGGACCAGCATCACATAGCCCAGCGATTCCTTGGAATTTTCCGCGCCATCGATCGGTGCGAGGTAGAAATTTAGATAGCGCTTTTCCGGGTAGAAAACCTCCAGATCGCGGCTGATCGTGCGTCCGGGTTTCCCCAAAGTCGGCCAATCCAACCCGCGGATCTGAGTGGAAATGTGCTCGCCCGGCGACCGCTCAGGATCGAGCCCGAAGAATTGGCAAGCCGCCGGATTGATGATCCCGATCACTCCCTGGGAGTCCAAAATGATCACCCCCTCATGCAGCGCGCCGAAGACTTTTTCCAGGAACCCCCGCTCGCGAATCAGGCGGGTGACGATCTTCTGCACGTCGCCCGGACCCACCCTGTCCAGCCGGGCCACCAATTTTTCCAAGAAGCCAGATTTCACTTATGGAAGTTTGCCAGGTGGAAGATTTCTGTGTTCAGGAAAGACATGGAAGCAGTGCTATTGGTTATTTCCACCTTTCCCGACGCGGCGTCGGCGCGACAGATTGGCACGCTGCTCGTCGAAAGGCAACCGGCAGCTTGTGTCAATCTCGTGCCCGCCATCGAGTCCATTCATCACTGGCCGGAGTAGGGACGCCCCGTCCCTACAAGAGTCTTCAAAATAGCGCTGAGCCCCACACACCCTCCAAAAAAATGATCCTGTCAAAAAAATCCCCCTCTAACCCCTCCCCTCACTCATCTCACCTTCCGCCCATCCAGCCACAGCGCTGTCATCCGCCAATCATGCGCATTGGTGAGAATTGGCCGCTGAATGGTTTCCAAGAAATGCCCCGGCCAGATCGACCCGTCCGCAGCTTTCCAGTGTTCGGAAAACGTAACCTCCACGTCCGCCCCACGGGTTGACTCCAGACCGTTGAGTGAAAACTGGAACCGCCGCATCAGCCCGCTCTCTTTGCCGATCCAAGCGATGAAATGATCCTCCGCCGAAGCCCCGAATCCGGGACTCAATTTGCCGGCCACCAGCTCGCAGCGTTCATCGCCTAGCGTTCTGTCGTTCAGCAATGTTAGATCGCTACTCTGCCCCACAAGCCATGACGGACCGAAGAGAAACACCGTGTAGGCATCCGCCACCAGCGCGGCGGCGGCGATGACCTCACTGTCCTTGCAAGCCACACCCTTCACCAACACCTCGGTCTTGGAGCCGCGTCGCGTAACCTGCTTGGTCCCTTGCGGCCCCGAGTGGAGCTGAAGCACGCGACCCGATCGCGGCTGATAGGTCTCGACCGACCCTTTCCTAAATCCTGTATCGGTCAACACCGGCTGCAAGCGGGTGGTTAGATTGTTCCACTCTCCCTCGTAGGCGACCTTCACTTGGCGGTAATTTCGCCAAGGATTTCCACTCTTAGCGGCAGATCGCTTGAGAACCGCCACCGCATCAGCATTTGTTTGCCTGTCGCCCGCTACGCCCGGCACGGGCAGGCTGGAACAAGAAGCGAGAAGAGTTAGGGATAAAGCGAGGAGACTGGTTGTTACACGCATTGCCGAAAATAGTTCCAGAGTTTTCCCGGTCAAGTGGCCGTTAGACCAATTCCCGCAAGTTTGTCACCGGACATCAACTTGGCGATCTTCTCATAAGCATCGTCACCTTCCATCACTTGTTAGTCGTAGAAAGAAAGGGAATGAGCTTCGAGTCGGAGTGTGTCTGTTTCCATTGCTCGACATCGGCAGCACCTTCCTCGCTGCCAAGGGAAGAGATGATCCTCGCGAGATTCAGATTTGCGGTGGAAGGCAAATGATTGGCGGTGGAGTTGATGACATCGAGTTGCTTGGCCATGCCCTGATGGTGAAACGATCGGCAAATACTCCAGTGATCTACAAATCTGGGATAGCATCGAGACCGGCGCCCTCGTGCCAAAGAAAGCAACTTGGGATCACATGACGATTGAGGATCCGATGGTAAACCCTGCGGCCTCAAACCGCCACGCGCGCCTCAAACTGGTATCCCCTTGAAAACGGCCCGACTGACCCAAGTTTAGGACCATCCTCTGTAACTCTAGAAATCACGGCGGCGAAAGCAGAGTGAACGGCCAGTAAGTTAGATTGCGCAAAATCCAAAAGCTAACCACCAGCCAGACGATGGCCCAAGCTCCTTTCCCGCCGGCATTGAGACGAAATGGCAACGGTTTCCTCCGGACCCAGCCGATGACTTCAATCCCGACTCCGATAAATGCTAACGGCAGCAAAATCATCCCGAGCGGGTTAAAGCGAAAAGCCTCACCGAGCCGCCCATGCAACGTCGCGTGGGCAGCGCGGGTCATGCCACAGCCGGGACAATGCAGACCGGTTAGTTTGTGAAACATACATCCCGGCAGCCATGCCTGCCCAAAGGGTCCCCGCTGATGGAGTTGGAATGCAGCAATCGCCAAAGCGATCATGCCAAGCGCCAGCCACCATGCGCGATGCCGCTGCATTTGAAAATCAATTGGTAGGTCCTGCTAGGAAACCCGTCGCCAACGACAAGATCAGAATTCCCACCCAAACAAGAACCGAGACATTACACCAAGTCCGCGAACTCGCAGCTGCACTCATCGCCCCGGCGATATCTCCACGCGCTTTGAGTCCATCCACCTTCGCGGCATAGACAATCGCCACAATGCCGAATGGCAAACAACACAGCAGCGTCACCACAATCGACTGCCAGAGATTGGTCGGGATATCAGGCCCCTGATAGATGTGAGTCTGCGGATAGGCAGGAGCAGGCTGCGACTGCGGCGGCGAGTAGGGCGACTGAGTGACACCACCGAGGGGAGGCACGGTCGTACTCAGCTCCGCGACCCTCGCCGCCGCCAACCAATCCGGCATTCCTTCGCGCCAGACCAAGTCCGTCGTGGAAATTTCGCCGCGGGCAAGTTTCGCGCGAAGTTCACTCTCCTCGACCGGGCCGAGCTGGGTGCCATTTTTTGAGTAATACCATTGCATGTGCAGTTAGAGATAAATGTTTATGGCTGGTTGACGAACGCGAAGATCATCATCGCGATGAACGAAAGCATCATCAAAACGCCAAGGTAGCCGCAGATCAATCCAGCAAACGCCATGCCACGACCGACCATCGGCGTGGGTGAGTTCGCGATTTGACTCAACGCCATGTGGCCGCAAATCACGGCTGGGATTCCGACGAAAACCATGCAAGTCACCAAGCCCACGATGCCACAGACGAGACTCGTGATCGCCAGCCCCGAGGTGGTGGGATACATCATTCCGGGACCACTGAACTGAGGTGTGGTCGTTAGATAAATGCCACCTTCTGCGCGGAGTTGGTCGAGCGTCAGCCAGCGCGGCATCCCCTCGCGCCAAAGCAAAGTCGCCGCGCCGATTTGCCCGGACGCGATGACTGCGTGAAACCCGGAATCCTCAATGGGTCCCAGTTGTTGTCCGTTTTCCCCGTAGAACCATTCCGCCATTGCCGGGCCAGCATCCGGGCCAGAATCGCCCCTTGCAACCTCCAAAATCGCGGCGCGGACCGCCACCTTCTATGGCGTAAGGGACGAGGCGTCCCTGCTCCTAACCAACCAATTTACCCTCCGCTCGGCTCCGGCAAAAACAGTTGCCACCCTGCCCGCCAGCGATACCCTCCGCCTTCATATGATCATTGCACCAAAGATCCGTGGATTTATTTGCACCACCGCTCATCCGGAAGGATGCGCCAAGCATGTCGCGGAACAAATCGCCGTCGTTAGAAGCCGTGGCTTGCTTGAAAACGGCCCCAAGCGCGTGCTCGTCATTGGCTCGTCCACCGGCTACGGCCTCTCCTCGCGGATCGCCGCCGCCTTCGGCTCGAATGCCGCTACTGTCGGAGTTTTCTTCGAGCGTCCCGGTGAGGCGGACCGCACCGCCACCGCCGGCTGGTATAATACCCGCGCGTTTGAAATCGAAGCCGCCGCCGCCGGTCTCTACGCCCGCTCATTCAATGGCGATGCTTTTTCCGACGCTGTAAAAACGGACGTCATCGCCGCGATCAAGGCGGACCTCGGCCAAGTCGATCTGGTCGTTTACAGCCTCGCCTCGCCGCGCCGCACCGATCCTAAATCTGGCGAAGTGTATAAATCAGTGCTTAAGCCAGTGGGCGAGAGTTATACTAACAAAAACCTCAACACCACCACCGGCGTGGTGAATGAAATCACCATCGAACCCGCCGAGGGCGATGATATCTCACAGACCATCGCCGTCATGGGTGGCGATGATTGGGAACAGTGGACGGACGCGCTGCTGGATGCAGGTGTCCTCGCAGACGGAGTGCAAACTGTCGCTTACTCCTACATCGGGCCAGCGGTGACGTGGCCGATTTACAAGAACGGCACCATCGGCAAGGCCAAGGAAGATCTCGAACGCGTGCAACGCGCGCTCAATGCCAAACTCGCCCCGCTCAAGGGCAAAGCATGGGTCTCTGTGAACAAAGCACTCGTCACTCAAGCCAGCTCCGCCATCCCAGTCGTCCCGCTTTATATCTCACTTCTCTACAAAGTGATGAAGGCGGATGGCACCCACGAAGACACCATTGAGCAAATGGATCGGCTCCTCCGCGAGCGACTTTATAACGGCAACCCACAACCCGACGACGCTGGCCGCATCCGGGTGGATGACTGGGAAATGACCGCACAAGTCCAGCAACTCGTGGGCGAGCGTTGGGAGAAAGTGACCACAGAGAATTTCCCCGAACTCGGCGATTTCGAAGGCTATCAGTCGAGTTTCCTGCGCCTGTTCGGCTTTGGTCTAACTGGCGTCGATTACACCGCAGAGACTGATCCAGGCGTGGGCATCCCGTCGTTAGCTTCCTAACGAGAGCGCGGAAATAATTCCGTTCTATAGCTTCATTTCATTCATCATCTTCGTCGCTTCATCGAACTGGCTGACGAAGCCTTTGAAAGCGATGTAGGTGAGCCAACAGAATCCGCCGATGGCCAAAGTGATCACCACTTTCCAGACTGGATGCAATTTGGGATGGAGCCAGACCGAAGGCAGCGCGAATGGCGGCAACGTCACAAACGTGAGTATGATGAACGAGGTTTTGAAATACCACGGCAGTGCATTCCCCGGCGGCGCGAACGCAGGCGGGCGCTTCGAGCCATCCAAGAACTCATGACAGTGCTTGCACTTGATCGCCTCATCCTGGATTTCTTCCGCGCAATAGGGGCATTTTTTCATAACTATGTGGGACGCGTCCGAGTCTGGATCGTTTTACTCCGATGTCCACCCAAGGAGCGGCGGGCGACTCTCCTTGCTGAACACACCCGCGCTTGATTCCTTCAAACGCGGTCGGCATCCTCCCCCCCATGGCCTTTGAGCAAGCGTTCCAACAAGCCTTCATCTATCTGGCATCCGCCGTCGTGGCGGTGCTGCTAGGAAAACGACTCGGACTCGGCGCGGTGCTGGGCTACCTCATCGTCGGTGCCGCCATCGGGCCGTGGGGATTTCACCTGATCGGCAACGAGGGCGAGCAGATCACTCACTTCGCTGAGTTTGGGGTGGTGGTAATGTTGTTTCTCATCGGGCTGGAACTTCAGCCGGCCAAGTTGTGGACCATGCGCCACCAATTGTTAGGACTGGGGTCGCTGCAAGTGATTCTTTGCACATTGGCTATTTCAGGAATCGCCATGGCCTGCGGGCTAACGTGGAAACCCGCACTAGCAGTGGGACTCATCCTCGCGATGTCGAGCACGGCCATCGTCCTGCAGACTCTCGCGGAAAAGGGTCTATTGCGCACGGAGGCCGGGCAAAATTCGTTCGCCGTGCTGTTGTTTCAAGACATCGCTGTCATCCCGATCATCGCGCTGCTGCCGTTGTTAGGAAACGGCGCGGCCACCGATGCCCATGGCGGATCGAATGCGTGGATGGCGCATTGGCCGGGCTGGGCGCAAGCCTTGGCCACGCTGGGCGCAGTGGCACTGATCATCGGCGTGGGACGGATCGGGATGCGTTATATTTTCCAAGCGATCTCTCGCACCCGGCAGCGCGAGGCGTTCACCGGCGCGGCGCTGCTGTTAGTCATCGGCGTGGCGCTGCTGATGACCAAGGTGGGAATGTCACCCGCGCTAGGTGCCTTCGTGGCTGGCGTGGTCTTGGCTAACAGCGAATACCGCCACGAACTGGAGAGCGACCTAGAGCCATTCAAAGGTCTCCTGTTAGGCCTATTTTTCCTCGGCGTGGGCGCGGGCATCGACTTCGGCTACATCGGGGACCACCTACTGTTAGTCATCGGCGGTGCGGCGGGACTCATCGCGGTGAAAGGTGGGCTACTGTATGGATTGTCCTGGCTCAAGGGGAGCCGCTGCCGTTCTGCGCTGTTATTTTCCGCCTCGCTCGCCGCCGGGGGTGAGTTCGCCTTCGTGCTGATCACCCTTTCTCTTTCCTCCGGCGTCTTCAGTCTGGAAATCGGCCGGGCTGCGGTGGCGATCGTCGCGCTTTCCATGGCGACCACGCCGTTGCTGATTCTAGCAGCCCAGCGCTCCGTCACCTGCAAGCCAGATTCCAACAAGCCCGAGCGCGAAACCGATGCTGCCGACGAGGGCAATCCGGTGATCATCTGCGGCTTCGGGCGCTTCGGCCACGCCGTTGGTCGCCTGCTGCGCTCGCGTGGCTTCGGCTGCACGGTGCTCGATCACGACACGGACCAAGTGGAACTCCTGCGCACCATCGGCGTGCCAATTTTCTACGGCGATGCCAGCCGCCCCGAGCTGCTCACCATCGCCGGAGCGGCGCGCGCGAAGCTGTTAGTCATCGCGCTGAAAGACCCGGCCACCACGCTCAAAATCGTGGAAAATGCCCGCCGCCATCACCCGCATTTGGAAATTTTCATCCGCGCCCACAGCCGGGTGGAAGCCTACGAATACCTGGATGCTGGCGAGGACCGCATCTACCGCGACACCCTAGACTCGTCGCTGCGGCTCGGTGGCGACGTGCTCCGACAGTTAGGCGAATCCGCCGCAGCCGCAGAACGCGCCACGAGTCTCTATCGGGAGCGCGACGAAATCATGGTCCGCGACATGGCCCGCCACCGCCACGATTCCAAGGAGTTCTTCAGTGCCGCCCAAGAAGCGCACCGCAGCCTCGACGAACTGATGCGCAGCGACATCGCGGCGGGTCAGGATGATCCCAGCAAAGTTCCAGAGAGACAATTACACAAATCCATGGATATGGAATAACGTTAACAACCGGATTCATCATAAAACGGCTCTGAATCTCGTTCTTATCATCAGGAGACTTCACGCCGTGGATTACTCAGAAATTTCGGCTTTTCCAATTCGATTCCAGCATTGATAACGCTTTTAACATTCTACTAAGACTTGGGCACTTTGAAACAGCGTCCTCCCAGGCCCAATGTATATTAACGAACTGAGACAGTGTAGAATTATAAGCAGGACCCTGACGCAGATTGCCACCCGAATCTCTTCGGACAAGGGCTTCACGAATGTCGCGGCGCGTGCTTGCCGCCGCGAATTTGAGCAGCTCCAATTTTGGATCCGCCAGCAATTCAGGATTTGGAATATCGAGAGTTCTCCGTAAACCAAGAAACTTGCTTAGAGTTTTATCGCTTGCAAGTAACCATGCCTCTACCTCACGGACCGCGACTCTTAATAAGAAATCTGGATGCCTGGGGTGCCTCAACCAATCTTCTAGAAGTTCGGAAGCGCAAGTCCGCTGATCAAGATCAGAGAGAAGGAGCACAGGGCAGGATTTCGCCATATTATTGAATGCATTACTCTGCTTCTTCAGATATCCAAACCCACCCTTTTTGAATACCGAGGCGACCGAGTAATCAATGGTCCGTTCACGCAACAAACGACGTAGGATCCACTCGCTTAAATCATCCTCCACAGCCAGATAGATAGGAATGGGCGCTTTCAATCGAAAAAGGAGAGTTGGGAGACAGACTCAGGAGCGGTCATCGGAATTACGGCATCCGCCATTGACATTCCACCTTCTAGCAGCAGGCGGATATTCTCCTTTTTTGAAGCGAGTTCTACTTCGGTTCCTTCGCTGCCATGCGGCGTGAGGAGCGCAACCTCCTCAGCGCCTATACCTCTATCTGCGAACAATTCTGTACTATGAGAGGAAACGATCACTTGACGTTTCTTCGACCTTTGAATTCTCCATATCACTTCTGGCAACTTCGCCACAATCGAAGTGTGCAAAGAGAGTTCGGGCTCTTCCAATAACAGCAGGCTGTCTCCGTCTAGCAAAGTCCAAAGAAGCCCAATCAACCTCAAAGTCCCATCAGAGAACTGATCCTCGCGCTGCCTTCCCGCGTTGGGTCGCCAATGCTGATAGACGGCTTCAAGGTGGGGCACTCCCTTTTCATCTCTGACGTCGCGTAATTCCTGGAGTTCGGGGACGGCCAGTCGCAGAGCGGCTTCGATTTTCTTGAGCCGGGAACGCCTTGTCTTTTCTGGAGTCTCCATCATCCGATCCAGAAACTTAACCCCGAATGGATCCTCTCCCCCTGCGTCGCGATTGGCGAGATGAGGAAACTTCAACAACTGAGGCACCAAATGAAGATAGAGAATTTTTTGAAAAACCTCCGCCAAAGGACGAAATTCCTTATTGGCAGTGATCTGTTCCAAATGGGTTTCGGTCAGTCTGAGGTCGTCACGAACGTCTTCTTTGTCTGGACGATTGAGAATCAGTTTCTCATTTTTCCAGACTTTCTCATGAGTTAGCAAGACCCTGCGCAAGCCCCGGGTCTCCTGTTTGAGGCCGATTCCGTAACGCCAGAGGGTCGCATCCTCATTCTGCCCATCCCTCAGTTCGACTTCTATTTCCACATTGGGATCACGGCGAGCGGCAAGACATCGCAATTTGGTAAGGCCGCCACGCGACTCAATAGCCTCTTGCAGGCCTCCACCCGTTTTTGCGATGTCCCTCAAAAATCGAAACGCGTCGAGAAAGTTTGATTTCCCACTCGCGTTCGGCCCCGTGATAAAGAGGCGTTCACTAAGCTCTAAATCAACGCGTGTGAAGTTCCGCCAGTTCTTGAGTTTTAGCCTCGTGATTTGCATAGAATGAGGGTGGATAGAAATTATGTTGCGATCAAACTTCAAATTTCAGCGCGACGATCCGCTATAAAGACCAGCTTGTGTTCACGGCAATCAGGCATGTTCCGGTTAGCCCGCCTCAAGGCTCATTCGACGACAAAGTTACACCGCTTGACGCCTCGCCGGGTTACCCGCATTTTTCCGCTGCGATGGAAGGCACTGACCGAAACCCCACCACCCGGTTTTCCGACCGGGTCGAGAATTACATCAAATACCGCCCGACTTATCCGCCGGAGGTGATTGGCTGTTTGAAGGAAAATTGTGGTCTAACCGAGGAAGCGATTGTCGCCGATGTGGGTTCCGGCACTGGTATTCTAACAAAGCTGTTTTTAGAAAACGCTGTTCGCCAACTATCAGAGGGCGGACTTGTTAGCATCGAGTATCAAACGCGGGTAGCCTTGGACTGAAGTCCACGAAAACCCTCCTCAGTCGCTCTGCGACAAAGACAGCGTGTTGGCTATTTCCGCGTGATTTTGAGGATCTTGCTCAAGCTCACATTCCCAGCGGTATCGGTGGCGTAGATCGTGATCTTGTTCTCACCTTTTTTGAGCTTTGCATTGAAGCTCCAGCGCGTAGTGCCGCTGGCGGTTGCGGGTGTGCTTTTACCAATGCGATACTGGACGCGTTTCACGCCTCGGTTATCACTCGCGCTGCCCTTGATTTTCAAACTGCTCAATGTGGTGGTCTTGGGAAACTTGGCCACTTCCACTTTCGACTTGATCGTATCTGCTGGCGGGGCGGAAACACCGCCGAAGCGCAGAACCCTTTTATTCTGACTATCGCTCACCCACAATCCGCCCTTGGCGTCGTCCACCCACAGGTATTCAGGAAACAGAAAGCCTTGGCTGTTTTGCGAGAAGGCGTCTTGGGTGTTGTTATTCTGTTCATTGCTGAAGAAATCCGGCTGACCGAGAACCCCATCAGCCGCAGCGCCATTGCCTTTGGTGGAGGCGTCGTTGAAACGCAACACGCGCTGATTGTAGCGATCCGCCACCCATAGCGTGTCATCTGCGGAAATTGAAATGCCTGAAGGTAGGTTCATTTTGGAGGCGATCACATCCGTGCTCTCCGTATTGAACACCGCCTGACCTAACACCGCCGTTGCATTCGCACCGTTGGCAAGACCGGCCGCATTCGTGAAACGAAGGATGCGGTTGTTATCCCGATCCGCCACGAACAGAGTTCCGCTGGGCGATATTGCCAAGCTATAGGGAAGATCCATGGTGGATTGACTCAGTCCTTCCGGGCCGCCGCCTACCGTGCTGAGCGTGGCTTGCCCGAGCACCGCATCGGCAGAAGAGCCGCTTGGCTTGCTGGAGATATTATCAAAGCGTAAGACCCGGTTGTTGTTAGCATCCGCGACCCAGAGCCGATCATTGGCATCCACCACCACATCGGTCGGCCCGGCCATTCCCTTGGCATCGAAGGTTGAACCGTTGGTGGTGAAGTTTTGCTGACCATAGACTCGGGTGGCTGCAGGAAAATTTCCTGAAGTGCTCGCGTTATCGAATCTCAGCACCCGCCTGTTATTGATATCCGCGATCCATAGACGGCCGCTGCTGTCCACGCTGATTCCCAACGCACTGAAGCGAAATTCATTGGGCGTGCCGGGCGTCGTCGCAGCCGTGAAATTCCCCTGTCCAAAGACGGCTTCCGCGTCACTTCCGTTCGCGAGCGCATCCGCATTCGCGAAACGCAGCACCCGGAAACCATCCGCCACGAAGATCTTGCGAGTCGCCGGGTCCATGGCGACGTCGCCCGTTATTCCGTTCGAAAACTCCCTCGCACTGGTTCCCCCGGTGCCTCCGCCGCGGAAATCGGTATCACCCAAGACAAGATTCGCGGGGGCGAAGTTAGGGATGGACCTGCTAGACTGCCCTGTGGCGGGACTTGCTAACAACATTACGGCGGTGAAGCCCGGAAGGAGGAGTGTGTTTTTCATGGTAAATTTTCAGGAGTGAAGATCGAAACAAAGTGGTCCTTATGAGTCCGTCGATCGCTCAAGGTTGGATCGTCTGATCATGAAAAAAGGATCTCAGATCTGGTTTTGCTTGGGCGATGGCCGCCAGTTTCGCCACGACGACCCCGGGATTCATTGAGTGAAGGGTCAGTAGATAGTCCTGAGGATGGCTCGCGGTGATCGCCCACGGCTGAAGATCGGCGCCCGCGAAGTCCTTGAGATTGAAAGTGACGATCAGCGAGGCACCTCCCTTGACGGCGGCGGCGAGCACATGTCGGTCTTTTTCGTGGTTGGTCATCAGAGACACCAGCTGCGAGTAGCCGCTCACTTCCGCCTCAGGAAAGGCACGGGTCACTTCCCTCCGCCAATAATCCGCGAGTTCCGATGGATACAGGCGTTTTAGTTTGGTGGTTTGGGTCCGCCGCACTTCATCACGGATTTCAGCCGACCAGAGCGGCAGATAGAGCCGGGGTGGTTCCGCGAGACGCAGGAACAGATCGCACAAGCCGGCATTGGCAAGCACGCAAGCGTCCAACACCACCTTGAAATCAGCCTGCATCGCCCGTGTAGTCGGATTCGTAGTAGCCCTCTTGTTTGAGCTTCTTAAAAAGTCCGGCAAGTGCCTGGCGGCGGTTCGTGTCGCGGGATTTTTGGTAAACGAGTAGATCCTTGAGCGTCACCCGCCGGTGGGTGCCCACGCGGTGGTGGGGGATTTCCCCCTTGTCCATCAAGTCCACCAGATGCTGGCGGGAAACCCCCAAGAAACTGGCGGCCGCCTGGGTGGTGAAGGTTTCATCCTCCGGCATCAGCACCACGGCACGCCCCTCCCGCATCTGGCGGATGAGGTTCACCAGCACCTGGAAAATCGGCTCAGGAAGATTGATGCGCACACCCTCCCGACCGACTAGGGCAAGGCGATCCTCCCGACCGATCAACACCATCAGGCTATCCAGTTCGGCAGGGTCGAGTTGGGAAGGGTCGAGGCGGTTTTCTTGGGTCGTCATGGCAGAGGCAAATTCTTCCAAACTCCCAATTCCGTCAACGCCCTATTCGCTACAAACACAACAAATCCTATAAACACCACGGAGTTTTTAACTCCTCCGTGACGCCAAAATTTACCCGAGCGCGGATCGCAGGTCCGCCGCAGCGCTGCGGGCGCTGGCGGGGGGATCGGGGACGAAGGTGAAGTCGTCGTTCTCGGGCGGGGCGAGGAGGGCTTCGGCGGCGGGGTTGAGTGTTAGAGCGGCGGGTGGCGCGCTGTTGGACTGCACGCTGCGGGGGATTTTATCGACTGGTTCGAGGTTGGCGATGGTGGCGGACTCGGGGGCGGCTTTGAGTTCCTCGAATTTTCTAGCAGTGGTTAGCACGCGGGTTTCGAAGGAGCCGATGGCGCTGTTGTATTGCTCCACGGCGTTGCCTAACGAGCGGCCGAGTTTGGAGAAATGGTCGGCGAGTTTTCCTAACCGCTCGTGGAGGGTGCGGCCTAGCAGGGAAATTTCGCGGGCGTTTTCCGCGATGGATTCCTGACGCCAGCCGTAGGAAACGGCGCGCAGCAGGGCGATAAGCGTGGTGGGCGTGGCGAGGATGACGCCCTGGTCCACGCCGCGCTCGATCAGGCCGGGGTCGCTTTGGAGTGCTGCGGAAAAGAATGATTCGCTCGGCAGAAACAGCACGGTGAACTCGGGCGTCTGGGCGAATTGCGCGGTGTAATTCTTGGAGGAAAGCTGCTGGATGTGCGTTCTAACTTGGCGGGCGTGGCGGTGCAGCGCCTCCTCGCGGACGGTGTCGTCGGTGGCCTCTAACGCATCGAGGTAGCCATCCATCGGGGTCTTGGAATCGACGACGATGGTCTTGCCACCGGGCAATCGAACGATGAGGTCGGGGCGGAGTTTTTTGCCCTCGTCGGTGGTGGCGGAGTGTTGGACTTCGAAATCGCAGTGCTCCTGCATGCCGGCGAGTTCGACGACGCGGCGGAGCTGCATCTCGCCCCATTGGCCGCGGCCGGTGGGCTGGCGGAGGGCT
>JAYTLO010000029.1:0-4919 GCA_043729385.1 Akkermansiaceae bacterium | reverse complement strand
CTAAATGCCTACCTGTGGCGCGGGCATCCTGCCCGACGCCTCTTGTAGCTCTTAATGATTCTCTAGATTCGCAAGATTCGCGGTGCCTAACTCTTCAATCCAATCTCCCCCAAGCCCTCCGAGATCACAGCAAATCCCGGCCGATCCCTAACCACTTCCGCGACGCACCGTCCCTGCAACTCCCACAAGCTCTCCACCGCCTCTTGGTCGGCGGCCTCGAAATCCCCGCGTGTTAGAAGTTCCTCCAGCAAGCAGCCGAACGCCCGCACCTCGATCCGCTCCAGATCCACTTCCGGTGGATAGAACGACGCTGCGCCGAAGTCGCCTAGCAGACAATCGCCAGCGGCATTTCGCAATATATTGTGTGCGTAGAAATCCCCGTGGGCGATGCCCCGCTCGTGCAAATGCTGGGCTGCGGATGCTAGCGCTAATAGTTTCTTTAGCACCTCTGCGAGACCGAACTGGAGATCTGCCGCATATACATCCCGCGTGCATGAGTCGAAATTCGGCGGCGCGGCCAAGATCAGGAAACCCGGATCGACCAACGGCATCACTAGGCCATTCCTGCCATCCGGGTGATGCGAAATTTTTCCTAACACCCCGACCAGGTTCGGATGACTGCCTGCGGCGACGCTGGCCGCCATTTCCTGTTCGGGCAGGCCGTCGCTGGTCATTGCGCCTTTGAAAAGTTTCACCGCCACCGACTGCTCCTGCCAGCGCGCCCGGTGGATCACACCGGAAGCACCTTCACCGAGGAGTTCGTCGAGTTCGAGATCCGACCACGCGATTTCCTTCATTTCCTCTCTGCATGAAATTTCTAACCACGGATTTCCCGCCAGCGCCAGCCACGCCAAGCGCGGCATTTCAAACAACCACTCGGGAAATTCGCGGAAGCGATTTGCTGACAGCCGGATCAGTTCGAGGTTCACACACGCCGCCATTTCATCCGGCAATTGCTCAAGCTGGTTTCCGGCGAGCATCAGTTTTTGCAAGCGTCCGCAGCGTCCGATTGATCCCGGCAGCGCGGCGATTCGGTTGTCTGTTAGGATCAGCCACCTCAGCAGCGGAGGAAACGCCGCCGCGTCCACCGTCTCGATCCGGTTCGCCTTGAATCCGACCATCTCCAGCGCCGGGCATTCTCCCACCACCGCTGGCAGATGGCGGAACTCGTTGTCCGAGCAAAACAATATCTTCAACCTCCGCAGCTGAGCGAAATCCCCCGGTAGCGAGGACAACCGGTTGCCTGATAGATCGAGTATTTCCAGCGTGTCTGCCAGGGCGAAGATCTCGCGCGGAAATTCAGTTAGCCCGCAGCGCAGGTCGAGCCGGGTGCTGCCTGTTAGCTCGCCCGCGCTTAGTCTTGATAGTGTGTCCATGGTTTCCAGCAGGCGATTCCACGACGGTGGACGGCCCTCGTCCATGAAATACAGGGGCGGACGAACGATGCGCAGTTAAGCACGATTCACTTCTTCTTCCGTCCCGGCGGGGCATCTGGAAATTAGGCTGTGACGTGAATTCTGATCTTTACCCATACCTGCATTGAGCTGATCTCAGCGATCTTTCATTTGTTCCAATTGCTCTGGCGGGAGGGGAGAGCCGGATAGAGAAACTCGATTGATCGGTTGGTCGCCAATGGTGGGTGGCGGATAGGGAGGTTCCATCACGCACGCAGCCGACGAAAGCGAAACTGCGACCGCCGCCACTTGCGCCACTCGGATCGAAGCACAAATCGACCCATGCTTCCGTTGGAGGGCGATCACCTCGTCGATCGAGCAATTCGTTAGATCATAAACTTCCTTCCGGCATCTGTTGCAGAATCGCCCGTTGTCGGAGGCTTCCATCTCGTCCCAGTTCATCGGGCATTTGAACGAGAAGTGGTTTTCGGTGAGCTTATTCATGACGTGGGATCGTTAGTCCAGGCGGGCGGTGGAGTCGATCAAGGAATCTGGAGTGCGGCACGCTTTGCGGTGGATGAACGTCTCGTCCATGCGAAGGGAGGAGATCTCCTTTCCCCTTATCTTAGTTTAATAATACGGCCTCAGCATCCAGTAACAAATCGGGCCGGTGATGGCGACGTAGAGCCACAGCGGGAACACCCAGCGAGCGAGCTTGCGGTGGGCGGCGAAGCGGTTCGTCCAACCGGCGATGAAAGTAAACAAGATGAATGGCAGACTGATACCAGCGAGAACGATGTGGCTAACCAATAAGATCAGATAGAAGGTTCGTGTTCCTGCAATAGCGGCGCGTTCAACGGCGTCGAGAGTGCCATCGGAATTTGCATCTCCATAGCGGACCTCGTTGGCCGTGAAGTGATAGGCGACGTAGCTTAGAAGAAAAAGAACCGATAGCCCCATGGCCGCAACCATGAATCTCCGGTGCAGTGCGATGCGACCTTGCTTCACTGCGATCAACGCGGCGATGAGGGTGATTGCGGCAACTGCATTCACTCCCGCGTGAAAGGCAGGGAGGAAAGAGAGCGAAACCCCATCAGGCAGAGTTATATGAAACTCCGGGCGGCGCATCAGTCCGACTAGCACCAAGATCGCCGCTGTTACAATCCACGCGGCGATCCCTAACTTCTTCGATAATGCTTCCTGCGGCGGACGTGCCAGCCATTGCTTGCGTTCGTCAACCATCAGATGCCGGGGGCTTTGGGTTTGTCGAGTTCTAGGCGGATGCGGGTGAATAGCTCGTCCTTGAGCTTTTGATAGAGCTTGGGATCAAGCTTTTTGCCTTCTTCAGAGCGAGCATCGGCGAGTGGCCACTTGCCGATGACTTTGAAATCCCGGTCCACCAAAATAAAGCCGAGGTCGTGGGCATATTTGCCGTTAGCTTCGATATCAAGAGGATCGGTGCGAGGACGGATGCCGAAAAATTTGAGTTCGTGTTCGAGGTAATGATGAGTGGTCTTGGCATCACCCGCGTTGAGGAACCACCAGTTTTTACTATCGGCATTGAGTGCCTTTGCATAGTCCGCGAGCTTTTCGGGAGTATCATTTTCGGGATCCACGGAGATACATGTCATGTGGAAATCCGGGTGGGATTTGAATTCATCATATATCTTCCGCAACTCCTCGCCATTGCGCACGGCGCAGTGGGGGCAGATCGCGAAGAACTCGGCGACGATCCATACCTTGCCGCGCAAGTCGGAGAGTTTCACCGCTTGGTTGTCTTGGTTAGTCGCCGTTAGATCTTTGGCGATTTCAAACCACTGCGGCGCAGTATCCTTGCCGGTATTCGTAACAATAGGAACTTGGTAAGGTGTATTAAGACCTCTGGCCAACCACATGGAGAGGCTGATGATGCCGATGCAAATGACGGCGACTGCGGAGTAGAAAAGGACGATGGTTGGTTTGCGTTTCATCAGTTCTTGAGGGGTTCTGCCAGCAGTTTGTCGATGGTGCGATTGAGAAGAATTTCGAGTTGCTCGAGGTTGTTATGTTCCGTGCCGGTCTTGGCTCCTTTTGCATCCCACGCGGCGGCTTGATCGAAGTCGAAGGTGGCGATGAACGGCGGACCACCGCGTTTTTGTGGCACCACCGCGCGGCGGATGTGGCCGTTTTTATCGATCAGGACGATGGACGCATCATACTCCCATTTCCCCTTCAGCTCGTTCGGGTAGGTGGTGGCTTTGAGTTCGTTTTTGATGAACTTGTGCAACGTTTTCGGCTCATTGCCGCCGACCCACCATTGGGGCAATTTCATCCCGTTCGTCGCGGAGGTTTCTGCCAGACTCGCTAGCAGTTTCTCCGAAGGGAGGGGATCGACGACCAGGGTGACGAGGCTGAAATCTGCAGAGCTGGCGCGGCTTTCTGCCAAGCGTTTCATGACGGCCATGCTGAGCGCGGCGGCTTGCGGGTCGCGGAGACTCGTCACGTTGAGGGCGATGACCTTGCCACGGAGATTCACCAGATCAACGATTTCCCCGTCCTGCCGGAGCATCCGCAGATCGCGCTCGGGGGTGATCCGATAGATCATGGCCGGGCGCTCGTCGGGTGCTCGTTGCACGGACCAGCGGTCGTAGGCCTTTAGCACCAGCCACCCGCCGAGGAACATGATGGCGACCAGAACGAAGGCCGTGTTGCGGAGTTTCTTGGGGTCGCGAATCGCGGGTTCGAGAGAGGGATCGGGCAGGGGCATCGGCGGCGGAAGTTAAGCAGGTGAGGCGGCGAGGCAAGTGGAAGGACAGCTATTTCTTCGCAACCTTGATCTCGAACATCTGTGGCCAATACTTGCCGGTGACGAGTAGATTGCCGGTTGCTTTATCGTGGGCGATGCCGTTGAGAACCTCCGCGCGGTGCGGTTGGGTGAGCTGATTTTTTAGACCTGCTAGATCGAGCCAGCCGGTGACTTGGCCGGTTTCTGGGGAGATTCGAGCGAGCTTGTTGCTTTGATAGACGTTGGCGAAAATTTGGCCGTCGATCCATTCGAGTTCGTTGAGATTTTTCACCGCACTGTTGCCGTTCTTCACGGCCAGCGTTCGAACGACGGTGAAATCCTTGGGGTTGAGGAAGCGGAGATCGCTGCTGCCATCGCTCATGATGAGCTGCTTGCCGTCGGTGGTTAGACCCCAGCCTTCGCCCTTGTAGGTGTGGGTGCGGATGGGTTTGAAAGTGTCGGGTTCGAGGACATAGACGGTGTTCTCCTTCCATGTTAGCACCCACATTTCCTTGCCTAGGATGGTTAATCCTTCGCCGAAGACCGTCTTGGCGAGCGGGCGCTTACGGATGATTTTTCCGGTGGCTGGCTCGAGCTCGCGGACGGTGGACTCACCATACATGCCGGCGCTTTCGAACAGGCGTCCACCGGTAAGTTGTAACCCCTGGGTGTATGAGGTTCCATCGTGCGGGCGGGTGGAAATGATCTTATAGCCCAACTTGTCCGGCTGGGCTTTCTGGCAGGAGGTGAAGACGATGCAG
>JAYTLO010000028.1:0-9852 GCA_043729385.1 Akkermansiaceae bacterium | reverse complement strand
GCGAATTGGCCGGGCGCGAAGCGTTGGCCTTCGAGCAACCCGCGCCTAGCGAGCCGGTGGCAGACTATGGCATGTTTTACGATTCGCTTTCCTCATATGGCTCGTGGTTCGAGACGCAGGACTACGGCTACGTCTGGCAGCCGGTGGCCGTGCGCGACTCTAACTGGCGACCGTACAGCCGAGGCCGCTGGGCTTGCAGCGACCGCGGCTGGACTTGGATTTCAGAAGAACCCTTCGGCTGGGCCACCTATCATTACGGGCGCTGGACCTTGCTCCGCAATCGCGGATGGGTCTGGGTGCCCGGTGCCGAGTGGGCTCCTTGCTGGGTCTCGTGGCGGGAAAACGGCAGCCACATCGGCTGGGCACCGCTTCCTCCAGAAACCATGGCTTACCGCGGTCACAACTGGGATTCCTCGGTGGACGTGCAGTTCGGTATCGGCGCACTATGCTATAACTTTGTGGAAACCCAGTATTTCGGCAACTCGCTCTACAACCACTGCCTGCCGGTCTCCTCGAACGGCGCTTATTACCAACAGACTTCTAACATCACCTACATTCACATCGTAAACCGCCAGGTCATTTGCGGCGGGCCGAAGTATCAGAAAGTCTGCGAACGCGTCGGCAGGCGCTTGCCGTTCTATCGGCTAGAAATCGATCAACATCCCCGCCCGAGCCGCGACTCGCTGGGAATGCGCCCGCGCGTGAAGGGCAACCATCTGGTGGTGTTCGCGCCTAACATGGATGTCGCTTGGAACGACGGCTTGAAGCCGAAGCGGGTCAAGGGCCGCATCGAGAACGTCACCGTCGAGCGCGACGGCAACCTCGGCAGGGAAATCACCGACCGCTATCGCCAGACCCGTGAGCAAGGCCGTCAAAAAGCCGAGGCTGCCGTCGTCGAGCTGGGCGGAGCGGATCAATTCGACCAACGCCGTGACGAGAAATTGCAGGACAATCGTCGTCTCGCAGATGGTAAAGGCCGCAAGGAGTTGAGCCGCGACGTGGCGAAAAACCCAGAGCGCCCACAACGCGAAATCCCTAACAGCCGCGAACCTGAGCGGACAAAGCGACCTGCCATTTCCGAGACCGTGAACGATCAAGTGCCGGACAGAGTCGTCCAACAATCGAACGAAAGTCGCTCGCAGACGAAGCCCGTGGATGACCGGAGAATTTCCTCATACCAGCAGACGCCGCGCGTCGACCCGACTGAATCGCAGCTGCGTGATCAACGCAAAGTGGCTGATAGCCGCGGCGCTCGGACTGACGAATCGCCGGAGCCGCGCCGCGAGCAGCAGCGTCAGGCTGATCCAGGGCAAGACTCGCAGAAGGAAGCGAATGATCGCAGGCAGGATCAGCAAGCCCGCGAAATGCAGCGGCAGGCGAAACAAAATGAAGCGCAGCAGGAAGCGGACAATCGCAAGCAAGTCGAACAAGCCCAACAGCGGCAAGCGGAGAAACAACGTGAAGCGGAGCAAGCGCGTGAAGCCCAGAAGGAAGCGGTCCGGCAACAACGCCAAGAGCAAGAAATCGCCCAACAGCGCGCTCAACGCCAGCAGCAAGAAGACCAGCAACGCGACATGCAGCGCCAGCAAGAACGCGCCCAACAGCGCCAGCAGGAAGAGGCGCGACAACGGCAAGAGGACAATGCCCGCCAACGCCAACAGGAGGAGAATCAACGTCAGCAGGACGACGCTCGCCAACGCCAGCAGGAAGATAGCCAACGCCAGCGCCAACAGGAAGATAGCCAACGCCAGCGCCAACAGGACGAATCCCGCCAAAAGCAGGAGAAGGATCAGAAGGAAAATGACGACTCGCGCAAGCGCGGGCGTTAGAAATCCTCGCTCAGCGTTTCTATGCCGCACATCAGAATTTGTGAGATCGGTTCAGGAGGTGGCGAAATATTCAAGGGGAGCACATGCGCCCTCGCATGTCGTTCTCGACGCCCTCGTCGAAGAACTCGTCCGATCACCCGCGACTCCCGTCTTCGGCGAGCGCGCCTCATGGGGTCGGTAGAGTTTTTGGGATTCGGACGCAGTTCGTCGAATCACCCACCAAGCTCCCGTGATGGGAGACGCAGTCTTTGGCGAGGGCGCCAAAGACAACACGCGAGGGCGCGTGTGGTCCCCAAGCAGATTTTCTAGCTCGAAAAATTTCCTGTGCTTGCCAGATTCCGGCGTGGATTTGTTTTCGAAACCCAAGACCCCAGAGGAAAAAGCCCTCTCCGTGACGCAGTTGCTGCGGCGGATGAAAAATTTGCTGGAAGTCCAGATCGGCGAAATTTGGGTCGAGGGCGAGGTCTCTAACTTAAGAAAACAAGCCAGCGGCCATTGGTATTTTTCCCTCAAAGATGAATGCGCACAAATCTCGTGCGCCATGTTCGGCGCCCGCAAGCGACCGGGCGCGGAAGCGCTCGAGGACGGCGCGAAGGTCCGCGTCTTTGCGGAAGCGACGGTTTACGAAGCGCGTGGCCAGCTGCAACTCATCGCCCTCAAAGCTGAGCGCGCCGGGGCAGGGGATCTCCAGGCGAAGTTCGAGGCGCTCAAGCGCAAGCTCAATGCCGAGGGCTTGTTCGATGCTGACAGCAAGCTCGCCATCCCACCATTTCCGCGAGTCATCGGGATCATCACTTCCGCCAGCGGCGCGGCGCTTCAGGACATTCTCAATGTTCTAACACGCCGCGCACCGTGGGTCCAGCCAGTGCTCTTCCCCGTGCGCGTGCAGGGCCGGGGAGCCGAAATGGAGATCGCCCAAGCCATCGCGAAAATGGGCCGACCCGAGGCGTTCGGCTATCCGCGGTGCGATGTGCTCATCGTCGGCCGCGGCGGTGGCTCGATTGAAGATCTTTGGAATTTCAACGAAGAAGTCGTCGCGCGGGCCATCGCAGCCTGCCCGATTCCGATCATTTCAGCCGTCGGTCATGAAATTGATTTCACCATCGCCGACTTCGTGGCGGATCTCCGAGCACCCACACCGAGTGCCGCCGCCGAACTGGCCGTGGCCGACGGCGCGGAGTTGTTAGCCCGCCTTGCCCAGATTCGTCGCCGGCTAGCGCGGGTCATCTCCGAGCGCCTCACGCGCTCCCAACTCGCCGTGGACGCGCTCCGCCGCGGAGCCTTGCAGCGCGATGGCGAGAAGCTCTTGCGCGAGTCCGTCATGCGACTGGATTCCGCGCGCGGCCAGCTTTCCCAAGCCACGCGGGCATCGCTGGAAGCCTTCACCACTCGCCTCAACGAAGCCCGCGCCCGGCACAAATCGTTCCATCCCGAGCGCGTGTTAGAGCGGCGGTTGGACACCGTGAAAAACCTGCGTCAGCGCTTCGAGCGGGCCGGCAGAGACATCGTGAGCGAACGCACCGTGCGCCTCAGCCGTCTGCGTGCCCTACTCCGCGCTCTCGGTCCAGAGTCCGCACTCCACCGCGGTTTCTCCATCACCCTCGCGGCGGACGGCAAGATCGTCACCTCGTCTCACACTCTCAAACCCGGCGACCTCATGCGCACCAAGTTTGCCGATGGCGAAGCACTCAGCATCGTGGAAAAATCACTGACCGCCTGATCGAGGTGATAGCGTGAATCTTGCGAAACGCAATTGTTAGTTAGAAGCACGGAGTCAAGGCCGTCTGGATCGTGCTTCACTACGGGGCAAAGGCCTCAATTTATTGGAACCGCCCAGTATGGAGCCGTACGCAGGGTGGTGTGGGACCCGGGAGCTAATCACTCCCGGGGACCCGATTCAGCTCTTCTTCTGTTATTTATAAAAGAATGGTTGAAAGACCAATGCCAAACCCGCAAGACTGGAAATGTAAGCTAGCGAGCGAATCGTCACCAATAAACGCTTAGACCAAGGAAAGTAAAACGCCAGATGGTTTGTAATCAACGCCGTCGGCACAGCCAGTCTCCGCGCAATATTGATAATACTGAGCGAACCACTATCCATGATGAGCCATATGTCGATCCCGAGCAATATTAGCGGAATGCCGAGAAATCCCCACCGAAGCAGGGGCCATCCTTCAGAGTTTGGTTTGGTAAACCAAGTTTCAATTAGAGTTGGCGGATTCATGGTCTTAATTAATTCTGCTGAACAATGTTGGTTAACCAAGTGAGCATAACAGCTTTGCCCGATACACTGCTAGCTCGCTTATGGGAGAGAAAAGCAGCCTAGGTTTTAAGGGGCAAAGTAATTCATCGAGAGAGCGGGGCTTTGAAGAGGGAGCATTTTTCTCAGTAACCGCGGAGGCTCAGGATGTCCGTGATATGCTGTTAGGACCGCTTTTATGATCCGAAACGTTTGGTGATGACAATGAACTGCCGAAGCGAAGGAGTTAGAAGTTTTTCACCTCAAGCGCATCCTCATAAATAGATGTTTACACGAATCCTTGTCTGGCTGGAGGGAAGAGAAAGAGCTCCGCGCCGCATGGAGCAGAGCTTCCATCTGCCGGGGCTGGAGCAGAGCTTCCAGCACTCTGGAGCGCGTTCAGCTTGGCTCACGCCGTGGCAGATGCGGCTCTGCCGGAGGTAGGGCGACGTTTTTCGGTGGTAGAGTCTCTTTTCACCGGGTCGCGGCGAGGATGGAAGAGTTACAAACGCACTGCAGTTCACTCAAAAGGTGAAGGTAAAAGGTTTCCGATTCATGATCCAAACTCTCTGAACCTATGCTGCCTCTGCTTCCTCCTATTCAAAACCATCTCGGTTTCTAGGTTTATAGAGACCACTCCAAACTATGGACGTTCACGCCAGCCGCCGGTTCCACGCCACCAGATTTTTGTAGATGAGGCCTGTGCCGCCGAAGAGATCGAGCGCGCTGCCCACCGTCACATCCACCGCGCCGCGTCCGGCTTGCTCGACGAGTGACAGGTCCGCCAGGGTCGCCGCGCCGCCGGCGTAGGTCACTGGGCATTTTCGCCAGTTTCCTAGCAGCTCGACTAACTCTGCGTCGATGCCGCGGCATAGACCTTCGACGTCCGCTGCGTGGATGAGGAATTCGTTACAATAGGGTGCGAGGCGGTCGAGGGTGGCGTGATCGACTGTTAGTTCGGTCAGTGTTTGCCAGCGGTTCATCGCCACCGTCCAGCCGTCGGCAGATCGGCGGCAGGAAAGGTCGATGACTAGCTTGTCCTTGCCAATTTCACGCACCAGCGAGTGCAGGGTGTCTTCGAGAAATTTCCCCGCCGCGTCGAACAACGTCGAGGTCACGATGACATGACTCGCGCCCGCCTCTAACCATTCCGCCGCGTTGCCCACATGGATTCCGCCGCCGATTTGCAAACCTCCGGGGTAAGCCGCCAGCGCTTCGCGCGCCGCTAAGTCATTTCCGGGGCCGAGCTTGATCACGTGCCCGCCTGTTAGTCCGTCGTCGCGGAAACATTCCGCGAACCAGCCGGCCGGTCGGTCCGATACGAAATTCTCAGTCGGCCCTGCGCCAGTGTCGCGCAAACTGCCGCCGACGATCTGTTTCACTTTGCCCTGATGGAGGTCGATGCACGGGCGGAATTGAGTCATGGCGTGCGAGTTTCTCCGCCCCACCGGCTGTCGCAAGCGGGAAGTGGCGTGCGGAATTTATTCCGAGTGAAACTCACGGCGTCGCGTAGAGCAGGGCGATGAGATCCCGCAAAGCCTCGGCATCGGCTGCGGTCAAGATGTCTATCCGCTTGATGAAACGAACGAGGCTAACAGCACGGATTTGATCCACCATGATTTCAGCCGACTTCGAGGCGCATGTGACTTGGAGTCGGTGCGCCCATGCCGGGTGAAGCGAGGTGGTCAACGAACAAACCACTGCCATACCAGTGGCGTGCATCGGGTCTGGACTAACAACCACGAAGGGTCGGGATTTCCTGACTTCTCTTCCGGCGGTTGGATCGAGATTCACCAAGTGAATCTCGTAACGCCGGACTGGCGTCGCCGTTTTAGAAACCGGAGTCTTCTTCGAGGCCATCGGTGAGTCCGGTTTCGGCCCATTCTTGGGCATTTTTCAAATCGGCGACATCCGAGGCCATCGCGGTGAAGGATTCTTCTAAGGTGAGTTTTGCGCCCGACGCCGGAGCGATGAGAATTCCGTCCAGCACAGGTTTCATGACAAACCCGCGTTCCAATTGATAGGAACGGATGAGGTGGGCGGGTATCCGCGCGCCCTTCGAATTGCCGATGCGGACCGGTTTTTGAATCTGCGCCATGTGGGATACGGTAATTACATCCACCGGGTAGGCAAGTAGCATTCAGTCTGAGGAAACAAGCCGTCGTCTAGCGTGGTGGAGGGCGGACACTCCTTGCTGTCCGCCTAGCCAACGAGAGGAGCAAGGGAAGGCGTGGCGAGCTCAACCCTTGCGCACTTCATTGGCAGCACGACATGAGTGTCGTGCCTCCTCACGCCGTGCCGAAGAGGGTAAAGCCGGTGGATTGCTCAATCTGGATGTCGAGCAGTTGGCCCGTTAGCCGGGCCGGGTCGCCGTCGAAGATGACGATTTTGTTGTGCAGGGTGCGACCTGTTAGCCTGGCGGCGTTGTTTTTCGATGGGCCTTCGCAGAGCACTTGCTGGCGGGTGCCGACGACGGCGGCATTGCTGGCGATGGCGAGGCGATCAACCACGGCGAGTAGGCGCTGGTTGCGTTCTTCCTTCACGGCTTCGTCGAGCTGGCCGGCCATCTCGGCGGCGGGCGTGTTGCGGCGTTTCGAGTAACGGAAGACAAAGGCGTTGTCGAACTTGAGGCGCTCGACGGTGTCGATGGTCGCTTGGAAATCTTCCTCAGTCTCGCCGGGAAAGCCGACGATCATGTCGGTGGTGATCGCGAGTCCGGGTCTAGCTGCTTTCATTTTCTCGCAGATCTCGACGAATTTTGCGTTCTTATAAGGCCGCCGCATTTCCCGGAGGATTCTATCAGAGCCGCTCTGCATCGGGAAAGGGATGTGCGGGCAGAGCTTAGGCAGATAGATGAATGCGGCCACGAGGTCGTCGCGGTAGCCGATGGGATGCGGCGAAGTGAAACGGATGCGCTCGATGCCCGCAACTTCATGCACGGCTTCGAGCAGCTGGACGAACGGTGACTTGCCGTCGATTTTCGGGAACTCGGTGCGGCCGTAAAGATTGACGATTTGGCCTAACAACGTGAATTCCTTCACGCCATTCGCGGCGAGGTGGCGGACTTCGCCAACGATCTCGGAAATCGGTCGCCCGCGTTCCTTGCCGCGGGTGTCGGGGACGATGCAGAATGAGCAACGCATGTTGCAGCCCTGCATGATCGAGACGAAGGCTGACGCCTCATGCGCCTTCGGGATGTGGTCGCGGATGGTATTTTGCGAACCCTCTTCCTCGGCGGTGTCGCAGACGGTGGTGCCGCGCAGTGAGTAGGCTGGATCATCCATCCGTGCCTCTAACCGCCGCTGGAGAATGCGGTCCACGTATTCGAAAACCTTGTGGTATTTCTGGGTGCCAACGACCACATCGAGCTTCGGCACGGTTTGGAAAAGTTCCTCGCCGCGCGACTGGGCCATGCAGCCCATGAAACCGTAAACGACGTGTTTCCGGTCGCGGCCCTTGTGGATCAGGTTGCCCATTTTTCCCAAGGCCTTCTGCTCAGCCTGATCTCTCACCGAGCAGGTATTGATGAGCACGGCGTCCGCCTCGTTTTCATCCGTCGTGACCGTGTAGCCGCCCTCGCTGAACATCCGCACGACCTGCTCGGAGTCGCGCTCGTTCATCTGGCAGCCGTAGGTTTTGACGTAAACTTTGGGCATTGGAAGAGGTTGATGGTTGAGAGTTGATTGTTGATGGTGAAGAGGATGATGAGTGGGCAACGTCTTTTCTGCCTATCAACCATCAACTCTCAACCATCAACTTTTCTCACGCCAGCACGAGCCGTTCGTCGGACTCGATTTTGGCGGTGAGTACGGGCCAGCCGCTGGGCGTTTGCATGTTGAAGCAGTGCAAATAGAGGGTGAGCAGCTTGGGATCGAAGATATCGACGAGGCGGTCGATGGTGGAGTTGAGGCGCTCGGTATCGAGGTTCTTCGGCAGGTCGCCGACGACTGAGCCCTTGCCGTCGTGGGGGATGCCCATGCCGTCGCAGAACATCGCGAGCAGCGATTGCTGGCCGGCCATCAGGTAGGCTTGTAGCAGATGCTCGCCGATGGTTTCACAAGGCTTGAGTTTGAGAGTTTTGTGGATCCAAGCGTATTGCTCGACCATCGATTTCTTCTCGACGAATACGGGGCGGAGCTTGCGGTTTCCGGCCAAGGTGGCGACGGCGGACCGGTAAATATTCCGGTCGTTGGCGCGGAACCAATCGAGGATTTGGGTGACAACGGCGGGATCGACTGCGGTGTAGAGTTCGTGAGCTTTCAAAATGTGGAAAATGAGGTGGCGAGGAGTCAATGCACTGATCCGGCTCGTGGCAAGGGCGGAGACGGGAAAAGGTGGAACCCGAGTTTTTCCCCGCAGCGACTGCGATTTCAACGACCGCCTCAGCGATAAATCCCTCGCAATAGCGCGGCCAGTCCGGGCTTGTCGAGGTCGTGCGTGGCGATGGCGATCATGGCAGCGTAGAGTTGCTCTTGGATCGCGATGTCCGGTTCGCGCCGGTGGCCTTGCATGGCGAGAAATGTCAGGGCTGCCATGATTCCGACCCTCTTATTTCCATCAAGGTAGGCTTGGGCTTCGGCCAAGTGAAATGCGCAGGCTTCCGCCACTTCGAAATCATCTCCGCCGCCGTAGAGAGAGGTATTCTGCGCGGATGCCAGAGCGGATTCGATCAAACTCGCATCGCGGATTCCCGGCGATCTACCATGGTCTTCCAACCCTATCGCGTGCAGACGATGCACTTGTTCCAGCGTGAGAAACATTAGGACTCACTGCGAGAGTTTGTGGAGCAGGTGGGCGTAATCCGTCCTCACATGCGCTGCGGCTTCTTCAAAGGAGAAGCCCTGTTTTTCAAGCACTTCGGGATTGTTACGATCATTCTTCAAATCATGAATGAATGCCTCGATTTCGGCCAATTCGGCGGCTGCCATGGTGCTGATTCGTTCTTTCAATTCTTCCACTTGCATAGCTGGAGGGTGCCATTTCTCAGTGCCCCTTCAATCGAAATTTTCAGCCCTAAAAATCAGTCGCTAATGATTCTCTCTACACAAAAGCGACGATTCCGAAAACCAGCATTACCCCGGCGGAGACCACCAGCCCGGCTCCGAAGATCAGCAGTCGGCCTTTTCCCAATGACGTGCCATTTCGGAAAAGGCCTCGCAGATAGAGTTCCGCCAACGGCCCGAGCATGAAGGCGACGTTGGCCCCGATGCCGAATAGGATTCCGCCGATGATCGCGGCAGGAACGGGAAGATTCTGGCGGATGATCCACAGCACCAGCACGCCGCTGCCCGGCAGGATCATGATTCCGTTATAAATCAGGCGGAGTTTTTCCCAACTTCGCACCAGTTCGCCGAGCGTCGCGAGATCGTTGGCAACAGAAAGCGCGGTCGGCGGCGCGTAGGGATTCGGTTCGGTCATCGGCGGGAACCTTCATAAATCGCCGGCGATCAAAATGTCCAAGGACTCCGTCAACGCTTTTGATTACTATTCAAGATATGGCCTGAAAAACTCACTATCAATTTCATAGACAGTTTTAGGCGTAAGTCCAATCTCTTCCTTCTCAAGCATTGCCACGAGTTGGATGCCATCTATTAGCTCGATATGTGGTGCTCCTGCTCTGACAGCTTCCCGTTTTGCATCCTCTGAAAATATTCCGGTTGTAATCATGATTCCTTTGTCAGCTCTGTGAGGTGCAACTGATTTTTGGACCAAATTCTTGTTAATTGTTAGGTTGGTTTTTGACCTCGAATTGGGCCGGGGTTTGGTAGCCGAGGGCTGAGTGTT
>JAYTLO010000027.1:0-2201 GCA_043729385.1 Akkermansiaceae bacterium | reverse complement strand
GGGCGTATTCGTGGACGCACTTGGTGACCTTCACGTCGAACGCGCAATACTCGGCGATTTTTCGCAGCGGCGCAAACTCTCCGGACTTCTTGTGCTCCTGCCACCAGCGCAACGCATCGAGGCCATCGGCGGTCTTGCCGGTGCCGAGCGACGCGGACGCCACCGAGTCCAGCTTGAGGCGGAAACCCACAATTTTCTCCAACTCTAACATCATATCAAGGTTGAGCGTTTGCTCGCCGAGCGTGTGGAAAACGTAGGGCTGGAGCACTGGGTAATCGAATTGCAGGTGATTCCAGCCGACCACGAGATCCGCCCTAACAAGCTCCTCGCCGAGCTTTTCCATCTCGTTCTCCGCATAGATCTCATAGGTCCCGCGGGTGGTGCTGTAGGTGACGCCGACGGACACCCCCATCTTGGCCTTGTGGGAAAATCCTCCCACATCACCGAAGCTGCGCTGCGTTTCCAAATCGAAATAGACGATGTTTTTCCCGGCCACGCCGTCTTGTAACGGGCCAAGCTGGCACCCGGCAAGTGTGATGGCGGGTTTCACCGGCATCGGGTGGATTTCCGTGGGGAAATTGCTTTGCCCAAGGTCACCTTTTTCCCGATGTTTCGTTAGCTCGTGATACTTCGCGCGCGATTTCCTATCCACATGAATGACTCATCCCCGTCTCCAGGCGCGCGATTGCGGGCCGCCGTCGAAGCGGAACGACCGCTGCAAGTCGTCGGGGTGATCAATGCTTACTGCGCCATGCTCGCGGAACAAGCGGGCTTCCGCGCGCTCTATCTATCCGGCGCAGGAGTGGCCAACGCGTCGTTCGGTTTGCCGGACTTGGGCCTAACAACCCTCAACGATGTCTGTGAGGACATCCGCCGCATCACCCAGGCGAGCGCGCTGCCATTGTTAGTCGATGCGGACACCGGCTGGGGTGGCGCGTTCATGATCGCCCGGACCATTCGCGAAATTTCCCGCGCCGGGGCTGCGGGCTGCCATCTCGAAGATCAGGTGCAAGCAAAACGCTGTGGCCACCGGCCGGGCAAGGAACTTGTTAGCGCGGGCGAAATGAGCGACCGCATCAAGGCCGCCGTGGACGCGCGGACGGATTCACAATTCGTCATCATGGCACGCACCGACGCCTATGCGAGCGAGGGCTTGCAAGCGGCGATCGAACGCGCGCAGGCTTACGTCGCGGCGGGGGCGGACATGATATTCGCCGAGGCGCTAACAGGCCTAGACGAATATCGGGCGTTCACGGCGGCGCTACATGTGCCGGTGCTCGCTAACATCACCGAGTTCGGCAGGACGCCGCTGTTCACCATCGAGGAATTGCACGGCGCCGGAGTGCGGCTGGCGCTCTATCCGCTTAGCGCTTTTCGCGCGATGAGCCAGGCGGCTTCAAAAGTCTATCAAACCGTCCGCACCCAAGGCACACAGCAAGGTGTGACCGACCTGATGCAAACTCGTGACGAGCTTTACGACGTGCTCGGCTACCACGCCTACGAACAAAAGCTCGACGACTTGTTTGCCAAATCCAACCCGACATCAAACCCATGAGCGACCTAGTTTCACCCATCCCATTCAAACCCAAGAAATCCGTGGCGCTGTCCGGAGTGGTCGCGGGCAACACCGCTCTTTGTTCAGTCGGACGCAGCGGCAACGATTTGCACTACCGCGGCTATGACATCCTGGAGCTCGCGCCACGATGCGAGTTTGAGGAAGTCGCTTACCTGCTAGTTCACGATCGATTGCCTGATGTGGCGGAACTCGCGGCCTACAAGATAAAGCTCAAGGCGCTGCGCGGATTGCCGTTAATGGTGCGCACCGTGTTAGAAGCATTGCCCGCATCTTCCCACCCGATGGATGTCCTGCGCACCGGCGTTTCTGCCCTCGGCTGCGCGGTGCCGGAACACGGGTCGAACGACGAAGCCAGGTCCCGCGACATCATCGACCAGCACCTGGCTTCGCTGAGTTCCATGCTGCTGTATTGGCATCACCATTCTAACCACGGCCGTCGCATTGAGGTGCAAACGGATGATGTTTCCATCGCCGGACATTTCCTCCATCTGCTGCATGGCGAAAAGCCACGCTCTTCCTGGGTCAGGGCGATGGACACCTCGCTCAATCTATACGCCGAGCATGAGTTCAACGCCTCCACCTTCACCACCCGCGTGATCGCCGGCACTGGGGCTAACATCCACTC
>JAYTLO010000026.1:0-16970 GCA_043729385.1 Akkermansiaceae bacterium | reverse complement strand
AAAGTCCCTGATGGCCCGCATCATCAAGTCCCGCCCCGAAACGGCGGAACTCGTCAGTGGTGCCAACCAGAAACGCCCGGACGAAATCCTGCTAGTCTCGTGGGAAAGCCTTGAAAAGAAAAAGGCCGAACTCGACGACATCATCCGCAACAAAATCCCGCAAAACCTCCAAGATGTGAAAATCGCCCGCTCCTACGGCGACCTTCGCGAGAATTTCGAATACAAGTCCGCCAAGGATTTGGAAAAATACCTGGGCCATCGCCGCAACGCCCTCGACAAGGAAATCAACAACGCTCGTGGCACGGATTTCACCGGTTCGGATGCCAGCAAGGTCAACATCGGCACCGTCGTCACTCTCACAGATCCATCCGGCAAGGAAATCGTCATGACCGTCCTCGGCGCGTGGGACTCCATCCCGGAAACCAAGACCGTTTCCTATCTATCGGAAGTCGGCAAGGCTCTCGTCGGCCGCGAACCCGGCGACACCGTCCAGATCCGCGATGAAGTCACCGAAGCCATGGAGACTCTAACGATCCGCTCGATCAGACCCTTCAATCCCTGAAATTTTAAACCCAGCCTTATCTAACCAAAAAGTAACTATTATGGACTATACCACCATTGTTGAAATCCGCGGTCGCGAAGTGATCGATTCTCGGGGGAATCCCACTGTCGAAGTCGATGTGCATCTTGAAGGCGGCGCAATCGGTCGCGCCGCAGTCCCATCCGGCGCATCCACCGGCGAACACGAAGCTGTCGAACTCCGCGATGGCGACAAAGCGCGCTTCCTCGGCAAAGGCGTGCTCAAGGCGGTTGAAAACGTCAACGCCGTGCTTGCTCCTGCACTTCTCGGCTATTGCGCCACCGAACAAGCTTCCATCGACGCCACCATGCTCGCGCTGGATGGCAGCTCGACCAAAAAGAACCTCGGCGCAAACGCCATCCTCGGTGTTTCTCTAGCAGTCGCAAAAGCCGCTGCCTCTCAGTTAGGCGTCCCACTTTACAAATACCTCGGCGGCCCTAACGCGAAGGTGCTTCCCGTCCCGATGATGAACGTCATCAACGGCGGTGCCCACTCGGACGCGCCGATCGACTTCCAGGAATTCATGATCGTGCCCATCGGCGCACCGACGTTCCGTGAGTCCATCCGCTACGGTGCGGAAGTTTTCCACTCGTTGAAAAAAGTTCTTCATGACCTCGGTCTCTCCACCGCCGTCGGCGATGAAGGTGGTTTCGCTCCGACGCTGAAAAGTGCCGAGCACGCGATGCAAGTTCTTTGCCAAGCCATCGAAGCCGCTGGCTACAAAGTGGGTGAAGACATTGCCTTCGCCCTCGACGTCGCCTCCTCCGAATTCTTCGACGCCAAGCAAAACGCGTACGTCTTCAAAAAGTCCGACAAGTCCGTGAAATCCGCCGAAGAGCTCGTCGCGTTTTACGCCGATCTCCAGAAGCGCTATCCGATCATTTCCATCGAAGACGGCTGCGCCGAAAACGATTGGGACGGCTGGAAAATCATCACCGAGCAACTCGGCAAGACCACCCAGCTCGTCGGCGACGACTTGTTTGTCACCAACGTCGATTTCCTCGCCAAGGGCATCAAGATGGGCGTCGCCAACTCGATCCTCGTCAAGGTGAACCAAATCGGTTCCCTCACCGAGACCTTTGATGCCGTCGAACTCGCCAAGGAAAACAGCTACACCGCCGTCCTCAGCCACCGCTCCGGCGAGACCGAAGACAGCACCATCGCCGATCTAGCAGTCGCCACCAACTGCGGCCAGATCAAGACCGGTTCCATGAGCCGTTCCGACCGTATCGCGAAATACAACCAACTCCTCCGCATTGAGGAAGAGCTGGGTGATGACGCCGTCTTCGGCATCAAGAAGCTCAAAGTGCTCAACAAGTGATCTAGGCATTCCTGCCTGGATCTCTCACTCTAACGGCGGACCGGCAACGGTCCGCCGTTTTTGTTGGTAGTCCAGCCCTTTAGGGCGTCTTCATGTGTCGGCAGAGCAGACGCCCTAAAGGGCTGGACTACATACGAAAGCCTCGAATTCCGTTCCTTGTCGTCCGGTGGTTCACCGCGCCCCGAAATCTGGCCACTCTTCTTTCTGGCTGCCTTCGCTGCGCATGAAATCCGCAGCAAGTTGATCCCGAGTCAATTTTCCTTCGCGGGCAAACGCCGGAAAGATTTCCTCACAGATCCACCGTTGATATTGCTCGAAATTAAGCTTCGGTGGCGGCGGATGGTTAGAGAAATCTGGGAACTCAAGATCTAGGATGTTCATGGAATCATCTGGATAAGATTGTAGGCGTTAGAATCTGCGAAACGCTCGCAAAGCTCGCGGAGATGTTTCTCTGTCATCGCATTTTTGTTCTCCTTTAGAAGCAGCCGGATGTCGAGCATGTCTCTGCCATCCCGCTCTTTGTCGTCCTTCAATGCATGAAGTTTCATGGCGAGCAATGACTCAAAATTAATCACCGGCATGTCGCAATGCCTACCCGTTCTTTGATCGGTTGCGGCCATATTGGCGAATGTTTCAGCGCTCACCCATAGCAGATCGACAGGCAACAAGTCGATATGCTTTGGGTGTTGGAAACGGGTGGCCATCGTCTCGAAAACGATTTCGAACCCAAGTGATCGCATGAGATCCAATGCGCGGGATTCGTTAGCACGGGAACAAACCCAATCAATGTCATTGGTGAAGCGCGTGTAGCCATGGTGACAAACTGCCCAGCCACCAGCGAGCAGGAGGGGAATGCCCTCGCGCTCGAAGGATTGATAGAGAGAGTATGCGAACTCGGGGATCATAGATTTTTTTAAAGCAGCCGCGCCCGCAGCAGTTCCGTGACTTGCTTGGGATTCGGCTTGGTGGTGGCGGCTTTCATCACTTGGCCGGTTAGAAAGTTGAGCAGCTTCTCGTTGCCGGCCTTGACGGCGGCGGCTTCGGTTGGGTTGTTGGTGATGACTGAGTCGCAAAGGGTTTCAAGTTCGCCGGCTGCGGCGGGTTTAAAGCCGAGCGAATCCGCGATGGCGGCGGGGTCTTGGTCCGGGCTGTCGAAGAGCACGGTGAAAACTTCCTTGGCCTGGTTCGCGGCGAGCGTGCCGTTTTCCACTAACAACAGCAACGCACGGAGTTTTTCGGGGGCGACTGGGCAATCATCAATGCCGAGGGCGCGTTCGTTGAGCGTGCCTAGTAGGTTGTTGATGATGAAATTGGCGACCTTTTTGCCGGGGATAGCTGCGTCGGTGACGGCCTCGAAATAGGCGGCGAGGTGTTTGTCTGACGAGAGAACGGAAGCATCGTATGCGGTGACGCCAAGGTCATGCTCAAAGCGGGCGGCGAGTTGGTGCGGTAGTTCGGGGACCAGCGGGCGGACTTTGGCTAACAGCGGCGCGGTTTGGATAGGCAGGAGGTCGGGGCAGGAGAAATAGCGGTAGTCGTGCGCGTCTTCCTTGGTGCGCATCATCTGGGTTTCTCCGCGATCGTCGTCCCAGCGACGAGTTGACTGAATTTGCGGGGTGTTGCGGTCCATGTCTTCGGCCTGGCGCTGGATCTCGAAATGGATCGCGCGGCGGATGGCGGAGATCGAGTTGAGGTTTTTGAGCTCGACCTTCTGGCCTAACGGTTCTTCGGGTTTCCTGCGGAGGGAAATGTTCACGTCGCAGCGGAGCTGGCCTTTTTCCATGTCGGCATCGGAGACCCCGCCTTGTTGGAGGATCATTTGCAGCGAGCGGACGTACGCGAAGGCTTCCTCGCCGGACTCGAGATCGGCCTCGGTGACGATCTCCATCAGCGGTGTACCGGCGCGGTTGAAGTCGATGAGCGATGAGTTCCCGAGGTGGGTGGATTTTGCGACGTCTTCCTCGAGGTGGATGCGGTTAAGGCGGACTTTCTTGTCGGCGTTGACGATGCTCTTGCGGGCATCGGTCGGGTAACAATGGTCGTAAAGCGGCACGCCGCCACCGATGCACAGCGGCAGATCCATCTGGGTGGTCTGATAGTTTTTCGGCATGTCTGGATAGAAATAGTTCTTCCTGTCCCACTCGGAGATTTCCGGCGAGCCGCAGTCGAGCATCAGTCCGGTTAGAAGCGTTTTCTCGATGGCTTCGCGGTTGAGCACAGGCAGCGCGCCGGGCATCCCGAGGCACACCGGGCAGGTGTGGGTATTAGGTGTATCGCCGAACGAGGTGCGGCAGGCGCAGAACATCTTGGTGTTCGTTTTGACTTGGCAGTGGACTTCAAGGCCGATGGTGACGAGGTAGGGCATGGGAAGAGGGGAGAGTTGAGAGTTGAGATTTTGGAAAGAGGAAGATGGAAGAGGCGAGAATCGGAGTCGTTTTTATAACTCTCAACCAAAGACTCTCAACTTCTTCAAAGGCTTAAGTCGCGGAGGAGTTTCTGGATTTTGGGATCAGCGAGAGCTTTGGTGAGGAGCGGGTGGCGCAGGAGTGTGTCGAATTTTCCCTCGCGGGCAAGGTTTTGAAGGGCTGGATCATCGACGATGATGGCGCGCGGGACGGGCTTGCCGGTTTTGGGGTCGATGACGGGTTTGTTAGGCGACTCGGATTGGGCGGCAATGAGCTTTGCGAGGGTCAGGCGGGACGGTTGGGAGAGGGGATCGAGGGCGGCAAGCCACGATGCGGGAAGCACGGACTCGACGGCGGCTTTGAATCGTTGGCTGTAGGTGTTAGTGTCGGTTTTCGCGCCGGTAGTTTTCTCCGAGTAGGCGCGAACTTCGGCGACAGATCCGCTGTGATGAATGAGCGCCGCCCCAATGAGGCAGATGAGTGAGGTGGGAATTAAGGCGAGAAGAAGGCGAAATCCCGTCCCGATAAATGATCGAGATTCTACGTCTCCTTGGGGTTTTCTAAAGGGCCGAGAGATCACGGTGATGAATTTCCGAATGACGAAAAAGGCCACGAGAAAGGCGGTGACCGGCAGACCGTTGGTGAGCCAAGGCAGGGATTTCCCGGTCAAATCCACGGAGAGCGTGGGTGCCATTTGCCACACCAGAATTCCGATCCATGCGCTCAGGCCGAGGACGATGGTGTTCACGATCATCCGCGTCATTCCGCGCACTAACAAGAACCCCGCGCACGCCGCGAAGATGATGAGCACGGCGGTGCCGAGGCTGAGCTGCGGGATGGAGTCGGGAGACAATGGGAAGAAGTTGGTGGTTGAGAGTGAGCGGTTGATAGAAAGAGGAACAAGTGCGTTTTTTCTCTCAACTCTTGACCCGATACTTTCATTCGGGTCCGCAGTCAGAGCAGGGGACGGCGATTGGCATAATGTTGGGAATCACGGGCGATGAAGTCGTCGATGGCCCGCAGATCGTGCCGCGATTCCGTTGACCAATCGATCAACATGCCAGCCCGAACTCCTTGCGGATGGCGACATGGGAGTGCTTGCGTCCGGCACGCAGATCGGTAAGACACGCGTCGATTTTCTGCCGCACGAGGATTTCATACATCAGGTCGTCCCAACTCGCGGATTCGGGCAAATCGCGAACCAACCGGGCGGCGGTCTTTTTGATCGAGACCTTGGTTTCTTTCGCTTCTGACATGTCGGGATCAAGCGTCAAAACGGGGTTGAAAGCAAGCCGGTGTTTCTTTCGTGAAATTTGAATCCCGCATTTCTATCAGCGATTTAGAGCCTGCTGCCGAAGCAAATGATCCGTCAGCACCAAGGTCGCCATGGCTTCCACGATCGGCACGGCGCGGGGCAGGACGCAGGCGTCGTGGCGGCCGCGGCCTTTGAGTTCGGTGTTCTCGTGGCTGGAGGTGACGGTGTCCTGCTCGCTCATAATGGTGGCGGTGGGCTTGAAGGCGACGCGGAAGATGATGGCCTCGCCGTTAGAAATGCCGCCTTGGATGCCGCCGGAGCGGTTGCTGGTGGTGCGGACTTGGTCGTCGATCATCCGGAACGGGTCGTTGTGCTCGCGGCCGGTTAGAAGCGTGCCGGCGAAACCCGAGCCGATCTCGAAGCCCTTGGTGGCGGGCAGCGAAAGCATGGCTTTGGCGAGGTCGGCTTCGAGTTTGTCGAAGATCGGCTCGCCGAGGCCGGGCGGGCAATTGCGGATGACGCACTCGATCACGCCGCCGACCGAGTTGCCGTCGGCACGGATGGTCTTGATGCGCTCGATCATGGTCTCGACCATCGCGGGGTCGCCGGTGCGGACGATGTTGGACTCGATGTCTTCGATGGTGACGGTTAGCGGGTCGACGTCGGCGTTGAGCTCCTGGATGGATTTCACCCAGGCCAGGATTTCGATGCCGGGATGAAACGCGTCGAGCACCTGGCGGGCGACCGCAGCGGCGGCGACGCGGCCGATGGTTTCACGGGCCGACGCACGGCCGCCACCGGAACCGGAGCGGATGCCGTATTTCGCGTCGTAGGTGTAGTCAGCGTGGCTGGGCCGGTATTTCGCGGCCATCTCATCGTAGGCACCGGGGCGCTGGTCGGTATTTCTAACGAGGATGGCGATGGGCGAGCCGAGGGTGAGGCCATCCTGAAGGCCGGAGAGGATTTCAGCCGTGTCGGCTTCCTTGCGCGGGGTGACGATTTCCGACTGGCCGGGGCGGCGGCGGTCGAGTTCGTGCTGGATTTGCTCCTGACTCACAGCGATGCGGGGAGGGCAGCCGTCGATGACGACACCCACGCCGCCGCCATGCGATTCGCCAAAAGTGTGGATGCGGAAAACGTGGCCGAACGTGGAAGACATGTGCGGAGGTTAGGCAACGAGCGACGGTGGGCAAGCGGGAAGGCAAATTGCTGCCCCGTGGAGAGAGTACTGTCTCAGCGAATGCACGCCCGGAGTTCAATGCCGCTTAAAGCGAGCTTCGTATTCACGGTGAAGGCGCTGATGCAGCACTTCGAGTTCTTCGAGGGTTGCGCTTCCAAGAGTTTCATCGGAACTCACTTCTAGAGCGAGGAACTCCTCCAGTGTCTGGATTTTCCCGATCCACAGGCCTTCCACGCGGCCTTCGACACGGCCTTCGACACGGCCTTCGGCTTTCAGTTTTTCTGCGACAGACATGGCATTCTTCTCAAGTTCAGGATTCGTCGAGAGGCTATGGTAAATCTTCTTCGCGTCAAGGTCGCTGTCGGAATGGAGGGCGTAGAGCAGCATCAGCCCGAGCAGGTCGTCGGGGAGATCGTTGGCGGAAAAGCCAGCCAGCCATCGGAAAAATCGCAGCAATTCTTTTTGCCGGGCGAGCTTCATCAATTGCAGCACGACGCGCAGCCGCGTGTCGTCCTCTCCGGTGGTGGGATCGAAATGGGTGAGATCGAGCAGTGCGTGATGGAACTTTGGTAAATAGGGCAGAAGATCTGCGGCGAGCTCGTTCGGCAGCTCGAACAGATCCTCGAAGGCGGTGGAGACGTTCCAACCTTCAGGGCCTTGGTGGAACACGAAGGGCAGGACCGGTGGCAGCGGAAGGCCGTGGTTCTTATGGTGCCGGATCAGGATTTCTGTGACGTAACCAAGCACCCGCAGTGGCATGGCCGGTTCCGGGGTGCTCTGGTGTTCGAATAACAGATAGAGCCGCGCTTCACGCTCCCCGATGCGGACCGAGAATAGCAGGTCCGAATGCACCTGCTGGAGGCTGGATTTGACGAATGAGCCGGGAAGAACGGTCAAAGTTGACCAGTCAATGTTTGCGGAAATCGCGGGCGGCAGGTGGCTTTTGAAAAAGGCCTTGGCGTGTTCCGGTTGGGAGAAGATCGCTTTGAAAAAACCATCGTTGGTGTGCGCGGCGACGGTGAGATCAGGTTCTTCCACGAGGCGGAGATTCGATCAACCCTCCGACGGAGGCAAGGATCGTTTCTCCCTGCCGTCAAAGGTTGCTTGCAGCGCGAGTGAAACCCAACTCCGGGCAAACTTGAGTGCTCTTTTGATGTTTGCACTTTGCGTGCTGCTGATTAACGAAAGTGCCATGCAATTGAGCCTTCCCCAGCGGGTGATCGAGTTTCCCTGGCGTCCGCTAGTGATGGGGATTGTGAACGTGAACGATGATTCGTTTTCCGGTGACGGGACGCTGGATTTTGAAACGGCCATCGCGCTGGCGCGAAGCCAAGTGGCGGCGGGAGCAGACGTGATCGACGTGGGCGCAGAAAGTGCCAAGACTAACCGCGTGGCGATTTCGGAGACCGAAGAACTGCGACGTTTCGCGGGATTTATCCAACGCTGGGACGACGTTTGGGAGAACCTCGCGCCGCGTGACGAGGCGCAAATCTGGCCGCCGGTTCTATCAGCTAACACCTGGCGACCCGAAGTGGTTGAGCAGGTGTTACGGCTGGGGAAAGTGGAGCTGGTCAATGACATGGGCGCGCTACCGGACGATAGGAATGCCCGCTCTTGCGCGATTCACGGCGCGGCGTTGCTGATCATGCACAGCGTGGGCGAGCCAAAAATCCCGCATTTCCAGCAGCAATGGTCCGATGTGATGGGGGAGATTGAAAAGTTCTTTGAGGAAAAAATCGCACTGGCCCTCGCCGCCGGACTGTCGGCTGAGGCACTGATTCTCGATCCCGGAATCGACTTCGCGAAACAGCAGCGCGAAAATTTAACGATCTATCGAGAGCTGGAGCGCTTGCAGAAATTTGGCCGACCGGTGCTAGTCCCAGTCTCGCGGAAAACCGTGATCGGCGAGGTGCTACAGCTGCCCAATCCGCTAGATCGCGATGCCGGCACCGTTGCTTGCATCAGCGCTGCCATGAATCGCGGCGCACAAATTTTCCGCGTCCACCACGTCGAGGCGGCCTATCAGGCAGTGAAGACGCTCGACGCCATCGGGTGAAAATCAGCCCGGGCTGCTGTTCCGCAATTCCGCCAACGCGCTCAGCAGTTGATGATGGTTCTCCAGTCCCAAGCGTTCTCGGATAGACCCAAGCCGCTTGTCCAAGGTGTCTCGGCGGGTTCCCATTTTACGGGCGACCGTCTCGCGGGAAGGGGATTTCAAGAGTTCTGATAGTAGCACCACGTCGCGAGTGCCAAGCGTCGCCACCGATTCCGCAGGCAGCCGGGCATCCACGAATCCGCACAAAGCCCGCCAGCTTTCACCGAGCTGCTGCCGTTCCTCGATCCTCCGGCTGATGGTGCCCAGCCGCAGGCCCATGAAATGGAGAATTTCCCGATCCCGCTCGGTGAAATCCAGCGCACGCCGGTTCCATGTCAGGACGATCCGCCGATCTTGAAGTACGCAAGGCGTGTAGGCAAGTTGATGATTGGAGTCCAGATGGCGGTAAACCTCCCGGAATAACGGGTTCTCCCGGAAGCGTCGATGACTCTCGAAATCCGATAACCGCATCACTCGTTCCGTCGAAGCTGCGAGCTGTCCGGCTGCGATCACGGGATGATGGGCGACCACCTCGCTGAAGACATCCAGTCGTTTTTCAAACTGGAGTCCATAGGATTCATTGATCCGGAAATTGACCAAACGTCCCATATCCACCGACCAGTTGTTCCAGCAAAAGCAGTCCGCAGGCAGCATCGCGGCGGACTCCTCCATGAACCGGGTTTCCAGCTCTTCCAATGTCCCAAGGTCGGCCATGGACATCATCGTCCGGTCAATCTGCCGGGCCATTTTCCCGCTAATATCCTTGAAGTAGGCCATCCGGGAAGTCAGGGCTGATACTCCCGGTTTAAAATTGCGGCGGCCCGGGTGGAAACACCGGTTTTCCGATAGATGTTGGAAATGTGTTTCTCCACCGTGCGATGGGACAGGCCCAGAATCACGGCGATCTCGGAGCAAGTTTTCCCTTGGCGCAGCCATTCCATCACCTCCACCTCGCGGCGTGTTAGGGTTGCAGCTGCCTGGGAAATTTCACCCAGATTCCCGTTCCAAATCGCCACCCGCTCGCTTAATTCCACGATAGTCGGCGCTTCCTTCGCCAGCGCCAGAGCAAGGCCGTTCCAGGTCGGTGAGACTGCCGGTTTTTCCGCTAGAAATCGCCGCGCCCGCGTGCTAGTCCAGCAGCCATCCCTGTCCACCCGCAGCGCCACGCACCAACCGGCGGCATCCAGCAACTCCGCCCAAGCGTGGGTGTATTCGTGCATGAGCGCATTACGCCGTCGCATCTTGGCATCAAGGACTGCGGCGAACTCATCGACCATCTCCAGGCCCGCCGGAGTTTCATCCCGGCAGGATTCGGGGGATGAAATAATTGCTCTTAGCATCGCGTGGAAAACAGTCAGAATGTGAAGCGGAGGTCAAGCTTGCTGTTGTCACGGGTGATTCAAATTACGTAGTTTAGGGGCTACCTGATTCTGGAAATTCTGTCTTCTATCAGGTGATGCCAGACTTGACCGCCTTCACCGCGCAACTCGAACTCCCTCCCCAAGCTCCGGCCTTGTCTGCGGACACGCTGGGGCGGCTAGCGGTGTGGGCGGCAAGTCTTGGCATTTCTCCAGACGCGGCCCTTGGCCAGCTTTTGGACAAGCAAGAAATTACCGGAAAACCCGCTCTATCATCCTTGGATAGTCTCTCCCCCAAGCAATCCGCAGTCCTCGAAAGCCTCAGAGCCGGTCACAGCGTCAAGGAGTCCGCAGCTCTCCTGGGCGTTTCCGAACAAACCGTCCGCACTCATATCATACGCATCCGATCCAGACTGGATTGCGCGGGTCTGCTATCTCTCAGATTTCAGTGAATGCTAAATATTACACCTCCCATGTAGCGGATTTGATTACAACTTCAGCCTCGTCTAACTCTAGCAAAAACCGCCAGTTTCGTCTGCTTCAAATCCCTTCCACCCCTAGTCCCCTTGCCGATGCAACCGCCCCGTAATCCCCACTCCTCAAACGACTCCATCTCCATGTCCAGACCCACCAATTCCCTTAGCATCAGACGCTTCACCTGCCCTGGAAAAATTCTTGGGAGCACCTGTTTTGCAGTAATTTTTCCCCTGGCACTCGCACTCCCGGCCCAAGCCGGACCGCTTGCGGATGCGCTGGATGCTCCCAGCCTGATCTGGACCACCGGCGGTGATGCTGACTGGGTGGCACAGACGGTAGAATCTAACGATGGCCTGGACGCAGCGCAAAGTGGTTTGATCGGCCATAACGATGAGACCTGGTTAGAGACCACCGTCACCGGACCGGGCGTTCTCGATTTCTCTTGGAAAGTATCATCTGAGCAAGACTCGGATCGTCTCAGATTCTACTTGGATGGAGACGCCGAAGATAGCATCTCGGGGGAAGTGGATTGGAGTTCTCAATCATACACCATCGGTGCAGGGACTCACACACTCAGATGGCGCTATTCCAAGGATAGTTCCGTCGTCGAAGGCGATGACGCCGGATGGTTGGACCAAGTCAACTTTGTCCTCGACGGTCCCGTGACCACAGGCGCCGCGAGCGCTGTCGCCGTCACAAGCGCAACGCTCAACGGAATCATCAACCCCAGCGGTTTGGCAACCACTGCCGTTTTTCAATACGGACTCACCACTGCTTATGGAAACACAGCTTCCGTGATCCTCTCGCCGAGTGACGGGACAGTCCACCAGCAAGTCAGCGTCGCTCTCAGCGGACTGGCTGCGGAAACGACCTATCACTATCGCCTTGTTGCAACAAATAGCGGCAACCCTGCTCCGGGAGTGGATAGAACCTTCACCACCAAGTCACTTTTTGCATACGATGTGAATGTGGGCCAAGTAACCATCACTGGCTACAATGGTTCAGATGGTAATGTGACCATTCCCGCAACCCTCAGTGGTTTGCCGGTGACCCGCATCGGAAATTATGCCTTCGGCGAGAACGAGGATCTGGTTAGCGTCGTGATTCCGAATAGTGTGACTGTTATTGAGGATTCCGCGTTCTATGAATGCTACAACTTGACGACTATCACGTTGCCGACCGGCTTGAACAGCATCGGCAGCGAAGCGTTTTCTGATTGCGAGAATCTCACGACCCTCACCATTCCGAATAGTGTGACCAGCATCGGGAGTCGTGCTTTCTACAATTGTATGAAACTCACGAGTCTGATTCTTCCTAACGGAATCACCTCGATCCCAAACAGTCTATTCTCCAACTGCCGTGGACTCACGAGTTTGGTGATTCCTGCCAGCGTGACCAACATCGGCTCTTATGCATTCAGATCCTGTTCCAGTCTGACCGGATTGATCATTCCTAACACCGTCACCCTCATTGGCGATGGTGCTTTCTCCTCCTGCGGCAGCCTCCTTGGTCTGACGATTCCCAGCGGTGTCCAGAGCATCGGCTATGAAGCGTTTCTGGGCTGCTCCAGCTTGACCAACCTCACTATACCAACTGGCGTGACCAGAATTGAAGAATCCACCTTCCGAGGCTGTTCAAAACTTGCGAGCATCACTCTTCCCGCAGGTATAACAAGCCTCGGAGAATCGGCGTTCTCCGGCTGCAGGGCGCTCACCAGTATGATCATTCCAAATGGTGTCACCTATATTTCCGGTGAACTATTCTCCGGTTGTTCCAGTCTCACGAGTGTGACGATTCCTTCTGGCGTAACCGTCATTGGCTACGATGCATTCTTGAACTGCAGTAGCCTAGCCGGAATCACGATTCCTGCCAACGTCACCGAGATTGAAGAACATGCATTTGCCGGATGTGAAGCACTCACCAGCGTCACAATTCCCGCAAGTGTCACCACCATAGGGAGCGGATGCTTCAGTCGCTGCAGCAGCTTGGTGACCGTGGTGATTCCAAGTGGCGTCACCAGCATTGGTAGCAATGCGTTCTACGAATGCGATGATCTGACATCCATCACCGTCGATGCCCTTAATACAGCATATAGCAGTCAGAGCGGAGTGATGTTTGATAAAGCCAAGACGACTCTCATCAAATGCCCCGAAGCTATTTCTGGGAGTTATGGAGTTCCCGGAACAGTGATCAGCATCAGCGCCAATGCCTTCGCGAGTTGTCATGATTTGACCAGCGTGACGATTCCAAATAGTGTCATTTCCATCGGCAGCAACGCTTTTGGTTATTGCCTCAGTTTGGTGAACGTGACGCTGCCCACCGGTCTTACTTTGATTGAGAATAATGTGTTCTCCGGTTGCGCCAGCCTTACCGCAGTGGTGATCCCGAGCAATGTAACTGAAATCGGAAGCAATGCCTTCTCGGATTGCCGCAGCCTACTGTCCGTCATCCTGCCAGCCAGTCTTGAAAGTATCGAATCATCGGCATTTGAAAATTGTGGAAAATTGCAGGCCATCACCATTCCCGTGAATACGGTCTCTATCGGCTACGAAGCATTTCGCGACTGCAAAAGTCTCGCCACGATCTCGATTTCGAAGAATGTGGAAGATATCGATGAGGATGTTTTCTCCGGCTGTAGCAGTCTCACCGCAATCAATGTGGATGTCCTGAATGCAGACTACTCAAGCGTCGCGGGAGTCCTCTTCAATAAGAACCAATCGTATCTCATGATCATGCCGGCAGGATTTGTCGGTGAGTATGTGATCCCGGCCAGTGTGACTGAAATTGAAACTGCCGCCTTCCGCAATTGCCGCCGCCTGACGGCTGTGACCATCCCCGGTAACGTGGAAACCATCCCCTCGTCGGCTTTCAGGAACTGCAGCAGTTTGACAAATGTTACCATCCTGAACGGCGCTACTGGTATAGGTAGTTATGCATTCGCCTATTGCAGGAGTCTGGTCAATGTGAGCATTCCAGAGAGCGTGACATATATCGGTGAATGGGCGTTTTCTGGATGTGCCAACCTCACCAAGGTGACGGTTCCACGCAATCTCTATGAAATCGATGACGGTGCATTTGCGGGAAGCGGCCTCACCAAAGCCTACTTCACGGGTGATGCTCCGGACATGGGAAATGACATATTTGAATCGGTTGGAAATGGGTTCACCTCGTATTTCCTAAATGATAGCGAAGGATTCGAGTTTTGGGACTCGGGTGAATTTGGTGTCGTCGTCGGAATCAATTCCTTCATTCCAGAAATCAGCGTCGAGAACGCGGTGGGTGCAGCTCTATCCGACTCGGGTTCCTCCGTTTCTCTGGGGGCGACTCCAGTGAATGTGGCTCTCAGTCAGGCCTTCACCATTAAGAACATCGGCCACTCAGACCTCACTGGACTCACCATCAGCAAGGACGGCACTCACGCTGCGGATTTCACCATCACGGTGAACCCCGCCACATCCATTTCCGGACCCGCCGGTAGCACGAGTTTCATCGTCAGCTTCAAGCCATCCGCCACCGGTGCTCGCACTGCTGCGATCCATATTGCAAGCAATGATGCGGATGAAAGCCCTTTCGACATCGTGCTAACAGGCACCGCCACCGCCCCGGAAATAGCGGTGACTCAAGGCATCGGACTAACTGATGCGAAATCGACGATCAGCTTTGGAAAAGTGAAACTCAAAGCGAAGGTCGTGAAGACCTTTACCATCACCAACCAGGGAAATGCGCCGCTCACTGGCCTTAGCATCAGTAAATCCGGTGCGAATGCGGCTGAGTTCACCGTCGCCGCGCTGGGAGCCACCAGTCTCGCCGGAGGAGCCAGCACGACGTTCAAAGTCACGTTTAAAGCTGCCACCAAGGGAACCCGTCGCGCTGCTCTTAAAATCATAAGTAATGATGCGGATGAGAACCCATTCGACATCGCGCTCAGCGGAGCCGCGATAATCGCCGCCGCCCCTCCCAAAGCTAGCTTGGCGCACCATGGCCCTCCTTCCGCCGGAGTTGATTCAATCGGTGACAATGGGATGACTGGGTACGATCTCATTGATGGGCGTAAATACCTGACGCTCACCGTTAATAAGTCGAATTGGGGTAGCCCCCGTCCGCCGGTCATTGAGGTTTCTTCCAATCTCCTCGATTGGTTCAGCGGCGACGATCATACGGAAATCGTTTCGGATAACAACCGCATGCTAAAGGTGCGGGATAAGACTCCCATCACCCCAAGTGAGAAGCGTCATATCCACCTCAAGAATCGCTAATCTATAATTTCCCCCAAGGAAAATAACCGCCTACGGCAAGAACGGAATCCCCCCGGTGGATTGCATTGCCGAGATAATAAGCGATCCCGTTTCTGCCGTGGGCGGCAATCTTCTTATCATTAAGCAAACCCTCTCAGTTCACCTAACCATCCAATGAAAAATATACTTATCACTTGTTGTGCCCTTCCGCTATTCCTTGCAACGTCTGCTGAAGCTGGCATCAACGGAATCTACAAAGTCCGTGGCACTGAATACAGTGATGGAGAAAAACTCACGTTCACCGGCACCGTCCAAGTTTCACAATATAAACTTGGAAAGTATTCATTGAAATTTAGTGACGACGACAACTCCCCGTTTAGTTTCAAATTCACCAAGGCTCTCAAGGATATTAAAACCCCGCAGACTGTAAGCTGTTACTCCAGCGGAGGCACCGGCACAGCGACCTTTAGCTATGTAAGTGGTCACTATAGAGTCGAGTTCACCTACAAGGCCAAAGGCGAGAATATCAAAGGCTCCGGCAAGGGCGTGAAGTGAGTCCAACGGTCTCAAAGTGAATACATAGACCATCAGTTGTTCCATTATGAAATACAAGAGAACCTTCCTCGTCTTGCTTGCCTGCATACTGGTTACATCCTGCGCGGATGACGATCTCGCCATGCTGGGTGCTGTCGCCACCGGGGCGGCTGCGAATTATGCTGGAACCAATGGCGACACGGCGACCGCAGCATCACTACTCGATACTCAGCAACAGATCATGAACGAGGAGGCCAACACCGAGGCTTACAATGCCGACCGGCAGCAAGCCGCGCCAGCCGCAGCCAGCCAGACCAACTATGTTACGGCAAACGCGGTGCCCGGAAAGCCCGGATTCGCCATCAGCCCGACCAGCGGAAAAGCCGTGGACGTGGACGGGATCCCAGCCGGCACGCTCGTCGAAGACCCCACAGCTCCAGGGTCACGGTTTCGGGTTCCTCAAAACTCCACAAGCGGCACGCAAGCAAACTCCTCCCGCTCCAGTGGCAGCGGCATCACCGGGACTTGGAAAAACAGTAAACTTACCTGGATCCTCGCATCCGATGGCACGGGCAGGCTGATCGTGCCCAGCGTTAACAACAATGGAGTCGCCACCACCTACATGACTTATAGAGTCAACTCGAGTAGCGGCACCTTCACTTACACTCTCACTCGCTCCACTCTGACAGGAACCCTCAACTGCGCTGGCGACTCAGATCAGGAAATCACGACCAACAAGTCCTACACCGCGAATTACTCTCTCTCTGGAAATACCCTCACCATCGGCACCGAGGTGATGACTCGGAATTAAATGCACTCGTGCCACCACAAAAACACATCATCCCATGAATCGATCTTTCCCGCACCATGTCTTCCAATGGATGCTGGCGCTTTTCGCGCTATGCTCCTTCACGGCGCTCCGAGCTCAGAGCGATTATTCGTCGGTTCGCGTGATTTCGACTCTTGCCGGGGGAGTTGCTCCTTTCGGCAGCGCAGACGGCACGGGCGCAGCTGCGAGTTTTAACAATCCCTACGGAGTGGCAGTGGACAGTGGCGGAAATGTTTATGTTGCGGACTTATCCAACAACAAGATCCGCAAGATCACGGCGGCAGGTGTGGTGAGCACCTTGGCAGGCTCAGGAGCACAAGGCAGCACAGACGGCACGGGAACAGCGGCGAGCTTTAATGGACCTCGAGGGGTAGCTGTTGACAGCAGCGGCAATGTGTATGTTGCGGATCGCTTTAAGATCCGCAAAATCACCCCGGCGGGAGTAGTGAGCACGCTGGCGGGATCAGGAGCACAAGGCAGCGCAGACGGCACCGGAACAGCGGCGAGCTTTAATATCCCACAAGGAGTAGCTGTTGACAGCAGCGGCAATGTGTATGTCGCGGATTACTATAAGATTCGCAAGATCACCCCGGCAGGCGTGGTGAGCACCCTGGCGGGATCAGGTGTACAAGGTAGTGTGGACGGCACCGGAACAGCGGCGAGCTTTAATGGCTCTCAAGGAGTAGCGGTGGACAGCAGCG
>JAYTLO010000025.1:0-4904 GCA_043729385.1 Akkermansiaceae bacterium | reverse complement strand
CCGGTGAGCTTCATCGATACCAATGGTGTGTCAACGGAACTTACTCACCTTGCCGGAGAGGTGCGCGAGGTCACCGGTGGCATCGTCACAAAGCAGACGCTGATTAATAATTTCGGGCAAAAAACCAGCGAGAACCGGAGCGGGGGACAGACGCCGGTATCGGTCCAGCATAGCCTTGATGTGGTTACGGGTTTGCCCTCGGGCACCATCGCCTCGACCACGGCCACTTTGGCGCGCGACGACATCGGGCGGATCGATGAAAACCGCCAGGGCGCGGTCGGCAGCACCCATCAATTCAATCCTACCACCGGGGATCTTATGTCCATCGTACCGGTCAACCCGGCTGTCCAACCCCGGATGGACTGGACCTATGATGCGGATGGGAGGGCAGAAAGCCAAACCGTGGCGGGAGCAGGCAAAAGCATCCGCACCGCGTTTACTTACAGCGAAGAAAATGGAGGCCGCCCGGCAAGCCTCACCATCACGGAATCCGGGCTTCCGGTCACCACCACGAGCAACACCCATGATGATTCCGGTCGCCTGCTCCAGAGCGTGGTGGATGGCGTGGCAACGGATATTGCTTATACCGGACCGATTGTCACTTCGGTAAACAGCCCGGGCTTGAAGCGCGAATTGACCCTTGTCAACGGCTCGGATGTGTCGTCCATCACGGAGAATGGAGTGACCACGAGTTTCGGTTATGATACCGTTGGCCGGGTGTTGACCGTTCAGACCGGGGGCAAGCGAACCACCATGCTCTATGACGAAAGTCCGGGGGGCAATCCGCGCGAACGCCCGGCGGGCAAGGTGATCAGCGCCGCACCCGGTGTTATTTCTCCACCGTCTCCCATCACGGAGACCAATACCTATGACCAGGCCGGACGATTGGAGCGCATTGTCTCGTCGAATGGTCGCACCCGCGAATTCGTCTATCATGCGGACGGTCGTTTGCGTCAGGCCTTGATCAACGGTCGCGTTACGCGGCAAATCGACGTCCAACAGGATGGGAATGTTACTGCTATCACCCTAGGCAATTTGCGCCGCGCGCTAGGCGGATTCAATGCCAACACCGGACGCGCGGAAAGCGAAACCATCTCGTGGACCGACAGTGGGAAGTCCATGACAGTGAACTATACCCATGACGCCGCCGGGCGCTTGTTGGCTTCGACCTATCCCGACGGATCATACACCAGCGCCTACGATGTTTTTGGCAACATCACCAGCCGGACTGATCCCGATGGCGTCGGCATGACATTTGATTCGGCGCCGTCGGGCTTGCCCTTGTCGGCGACTTTTGCCGATGGAACATCGGTTTCCTACTCGGTGGGTCCGGGGCGGCGGCGCGAACGGATGAATGCGGCCAGCGGAAACCAGACCATGACCTACGTGGTCGACCGGCTGGCTGGCATCCAACAGCCGGATGGCACCTTCCAGAACTTCGGCGATTATAACATCTACCAGGGTGCGGAAACCATAACCATCGGCTCGGTAGTCCAAACCCTGGGCTATGATGACATGGGGCGGGTGATCTCCATCACCTCGCCAGTGGAGGACACCGAATGGCAACGCGGGTTTGATGCTTTCGACCGCTTGGCATTTGTCGAACTCGGTAGCGAGAAAACCCTCTACCAATACAATGCCTTGGATTCCCTGGCCGGAGAAACCACCGAATCGGGAGGCTTGGAAATCGGACGATGGACAGTGGAGAGAGATGCCACGGAAAGAACACTGGCCGAAACCTATCCATCCGGGCTGCGATTGGAATTTGCTCCGGATGACTTCGGACAACCGACTGGTGTCGCCGCTTCTAACATTCAGGGCATCACGTGGCACGGCCTCGGCATGCCTGGAACGATCCGCTACCTCTCCGGGGTGGAGGTCGAGTCAACTTACGACGCCAGTTTCCGGGTTAGTGATATCGAATACCGTGCGCCCGGCGGGGCGGTGGCGGCGGGGTTTTCCTATACCCTCACTCCAGGTGGACGTGTTTTATCGGAAACCCGCGTGCATGACGGTCGCCGTGACGAATTCGACCGCAACACCGTGGCCGAGGCCATGCGCATTGTGGATTTCCGATTTGGATTGCCAACCACGGTGGCCCCGGGGGTTACTCCGGCGCCCCAGGCATTCGTCAACGGGTTTTCCTTCGCCAAGGGGGAATTGCTTGGTCCCGCAAGCACAAGTTCCCCGGGCATTGCGATCGGTGACGCGCGGGGATTTTTTCCGGCTCTGCAGCGGGTGAATGGTTCCAACCGGTTGGCCAGCATTGATGGCGTGGCGGTGAGCTACAATGATCGAGGGTCCATGCAATCATTCCCGGTATGGGTCCATTTGCCCGGTAATGCCGGGATGGCGCGCGTGCTGGCCACCGCGACTTGGGACGCTGCAGGCAACCTTGTCCGCATCGAGCGCGACGACGGAGTCACGGTCGAATATACACGTGATGGCAATGGTCGCATCGCGGTGAGGGAAGTGGCCGGCCCGTCCAACCGCTGCGCGCCCTCATCGACCCGGTATTTCTGGGCCGGGGAAAGATTGCTGGAAGAACGTGCCGTGGCAGCAGGCTTGCCATTGCTTCGCCGCTACCATTATCTGGCTGGCAAGTTGACCTTGATGGAGGCGGCAAACTCGGCGGGTGATGGCATGGACGCTTTCATTCCGCTGGTTTCCTTGAATGGCAGCGTCGGCGGTTTCCTTGATATGGCGGGCACTCTCCGGCATGTCATCCGCTACGGTGCTTACGGCTTGCCCGTGCTGCCCGGTGGCGACGCCGGTTTGGGCGCATCCGCTGCTGATTCCCCCTTGTTATTCCACGGAGCGTTTTACGACAAGGCCACCGGACTTTCGGAAATGGGCGAACGCCACCTCCACCCGCTTACCGGTGGATTCCTGGAACGCGATAGCGAACTCGGCAAGGAGAGCCTGGCATGGTTCACGGCCTTCAACGGTGATCCCGCCGGGCGTATCGATCCTTTTGGACAGTTGAGTAACGCGGTCGATAGCTTGGCCAGTGTGGTGGACTTTGCCCAAAAGGCGAAACCCCTTTATGCACCTGCCATGGCCGTTAAGGACGGGACGTATGAGAACAGTGACGGCGAGGAGGAAGAAGGAAAAATCGCCCGCTTCAAGAGCGGTGTCGATCTCGTCACGGCCGGCTTGGATTTGTATCTCAGCAATCAGGATGACGACACCCGGAAGCGTTGGTCCGGGGTGACGGAAAACCTGGGCAAGGCCAAGGATATCGCGGACAAATTCAAGTCGCTTGAGGAAGCCATCGGCGGCGATGACGACGAAGACGATGCGGGCGACGAGGCGGAAGAAGACACCAAACCATGGAGCAGTGAGGCCCGCTGGGGATGGCTCCAGGACGGCTCCGACATGCTGCTCATGCCGTCCCTGAGCGAGGATGCCATGGGCATGAAATCCATCGAAATGCAGACCTTCGCGAATACGAAACTCGCCGGAGCAGGCATGCCTGAAGCACCCGACTTCGAGGACGCCTACGGTGATGCGGTGGAGGCGAGAATGGAAAAGATCGGAAAGGCAAAAATTGGCTTGGCGGGCTTGCAGGTGGGCCTGGAATTCCTGGAACCGGAATTCCTCAAGGATCCCCACAACAAGGCCATTTCCGACCAGGCATTCAAGGTTGGGCAAGCTGCGTTGGATTTCGCGGGGAAAGTCGCGGAGAATCGCGGAGAACGGGCTTTGGTCGCACTGCGGGCCAACCCGATCGAAGCCCTCGGCACGTCCTTTGACTTTGGATTTGAACTTGGGAAGTTTGGAATCATCGCGCTTTCCGATCCCGATGTGGCCAAGGACTACGAGGCCCAGGTGAAAAAGTTCGAAGACGACGGCGGTTGGCTCACTGTTGGTTCTGGAATCCTGGCCACCTTCGGGGCGGATGATACCGCCCTCCTCATCCAGAGCATCGCGGACAGAGAGGAAATTGACGTGCTGGGCTCGATCCAGACGGTTTTTGAAAATGCCTTGGCTGAGCGAGAGAGACGGCAAATGCTCACGGAATTTTATCTCAGGGGGATCTCCGCGCCATGAACCCACACATCCACCCATTTCCCATGCGTCACTTCTTTTCCATCCTGGCCATCCTGGCGCCGCTTGCAGGCATGATCCAAGATGGTGCCCGCGCCGCGCCCTTGGCCACGCTTGACTACACGGTCGTCGGCCAGGCGATGCAGGTCACGCCGGCGGCGTTGGCGGTGCCGAAGGGGATTGCAGGGTCGGTGGCGACGGCGGTGTCGGGGGAGGTGCCGGCGGGGGCGTTTGTGGAGGCTACTTTGCGCGGGCCTTCGTTTCCGGCGCGGCGGTTGGTGGGGGCGGCGAATGCGGCGTTGGTGCTGCCGCCTTTGAATTTGTCAGGGGACTACTCGCTGGATGGGATCCGGCTGGTGGGGGCGGATGGCGGGACGCTGTTGGAGGGGACGCCTTCGTCGGTGCCGGTGAAGGTGTTTGATGAAGTGCTGGTGTCGCGGGTGACCTCGCGGCCGCTCTCGCTGGATGAGATCGGGGACCGGGGGATTGTGATCGACCGGAATAACTTCCGGGCGATCGAGTTTGAGATTGGTTTTGTGTTGGATGGGGTGACCTTTCCGGTGAGGTTCCCGGTCATCACTCCGAATTTCACCCAGCCCACCGAGATCATTCCGGCGGCGGAGTTGGAGGCGCGGCTCGCCAGGGTGGATGCGATCAATCAGGAACTGGCCAGTGCGGTGCAGCTGCCCAAGGAACTCGAGACGGTGAATCCGAATATCCAGGTGATGCCGTTTCATATTCAACAGACCACGGGTGGAGCCGAGGACCTTAGGCTGGGTATCCCGCCGATCCCGGCCCTGATGGTGATCCCAGGGAACGTGGGTTTTCTCAATCAGTTTTTCAGCGTGCAGATT
>JAYTLO010000024.1:0-1260 GCA_043729385.1 Akkermansiaceae bacterium | reverse complement strand
CGGTGTTCATGCACAGGGCGTGGTCGAAGCTGTCCAACCAATCGCCGACGGCTTCCTTGATGATCTTGAAATCACAAACCATCTGGTTCTCATCGAGCTCGTCGGCCTCGATCACGAACTCGACCTTGCGGGTGTGGCCGTGCGGAAACCGGCACTTGTCGGGATGCTTGGTAAGCATGTGGCCGTTTTCCACTTCGAGGGATTTGCAAATTCTATAGGGCATGATGAAGAGATTTTTTAACCGCAGATGGACGCAGATAAACGCAGATAAGAGGAGAAATTGAGAGTCTGGAGTTGAGAGTTGAGAGAAAGAGCAAGAATCGCGAATCCACAACTGTTATGACTCTTTCTCCATTAACGTCCATCTGCGTTCATCTGCGGTTCAATTATTCCGATCTTCCTACACTGTTGGCAAAGCGGGAGTCTGCTCATAGACGGTGGGGTCGAGCAAGCCGGCTAACATAAATGCCTCGCGCCGCTCGACGCAGGTGCCGCAAGTGCCGCAGTGGATCTCGCCGCCCTTGTAGCAGGACCAGGTTTCGGAAAAGTCGATGCCGAGCTCGATGCCACGTTTCGCAATGCCGGCTTTGTCCGTGGCGATGAACGGCCGCAGCAGTTGAATTTTCGCGTAAGTCCCCTCGCCCATCGCGGTAGCCATTGCCTGCATGAACGGCTCGCGGCAGTCCGGATAGATCGCGTGGTCGCCGGAGTGGGCAGCGATGACGAGGCCATCCGCTTCGACGCTTTCTGCATAGCCGGTGGCGATGGCGAGCATGATGCCGTTGCGGAACGGGACGACGGTTTGCTTCATCGAGGCTTCCGCGTAATGGCCGTCGGGGATGGTGCCGCCGGATTGCAGCAGGTCGGATTTGAACAGCCGATTGATGAAATCCAGCGGAATGATCTGATGCAGCACGCCATTTCTAGCAGCGTGCAATTTCGCGAACGGAATCTCGCGGGCGTTGTGTTTCGCGCCGTAGTCGAATGACAAACAAGCGACCACCTCGTGCGATCCGAGCACCTCGTAAAACGCCGTGACCGAATCCATCCCGCCGCTTAACAGCACGCAGGTTTTCATGGGCCGCATTCCGGGTAGTTCGCCTCGGTCGTAAGCTGAATGCCGCCGCGCGGTGCGAATTCCCCGCGCACGATGAGCTCCCTCGGCTTCAGCGCGGCCACCAGATCATCGAGGATGCGGTTGACGATTTCCTCGTTGAACGCCGGCTGGTTGCGGAACGACGCGAGGTAGTATTTCAGGCT
>JAYTLO010000023.1:0-12046 GCA_043729385.1 Akkermansiaceae bacterium | reverse complement strand
TTTCCAACCGCCATGCCTAACAGAGTCAATGCCATGGCGGTTGGAAACCGCCGCCACGCACTCAGAGAAAATTTAGACTTCCGAACAAAAACCCCCGTGGTAATTATCCCGCCGTGCAATCCATTTGCTACTCACTCTTCATCGCGATCCTCGCATTTGCCTGCGTCCAGTGCAGCCCGATAGGCCCGCCGCCGGGCCGGCGGGATCATTACCACTCATACACACCGCCGCCTGCGCCCCCGGCGGTTAGATCTGCTGGCGGGACTTCGGTGTCGGCGATGATGCGGCAGGTGAGTGTGAAGGTGGATATGGTGCGGAAGGGGACTTGTGGCCGACGAGGCGCGCGGCCGATGCGCCCCCGCTACATCACCATTCACAGCACCCAAAACTACACGGCGGGCGCAGAGCGGCATTCGCAGGCGTTGAAAAACGGCGCGCTGAGAACTGGCCAGCGGCCTGGCTATCTGATCTGGCATTTCACCGTGGAAGAACGGTTTGCGATCCAGCACATGCCGACGACCGAGCAAGGCATCCACGCGGATTTCGACGGTCCGGGCAACCGCTACTCGATCGGCATCGAAATGTGCGAGCACCGTGGCAATAACCGCGCCGCCACCATCGAGCGCACGGCCAAGCTCGCGGCGGTGTTGATGAAGAAAAACGGCATCCCACTGCAAAACGTGCGGCCCCATTATCATTGGCCACGGCGGGGCAAACATCCGGCGAATAAGAATTGCCCGCATTTCCTGATGGATAATGGCCGCCCCGGCGCGAAGTGGAATGGCTTCCTGCGGCGCGTGAATTACTACTACCGCCAGCTCGGGTGAGTGACCGCAGCCCAGACCACGGCAGCCCCGGCAACCGCGAGGTCACGCTGGAGCCAGACGTTTTCTACGTATGCCAGCGCTGCACCGCTTGCTGCAAATGGCCGGGCGATGTGCGGCTGGAGGAGCATGAAATCACCCCGATCGCGCAGTTTCTCGGGCTGACGGATCAGAATTTCATCGCTCAATTCACCCGCCTGCGCTCGAACCGGCAAGGACTCTCACTGCTCGAAAAGCCCAACCACGAATGCATCATGCTGGACGGGAATGCCTGCCGCATCCACCCGGTCAAGCCGGAGCAATGCGCCGGTTTCCCGAACAAATGGAACTTCCCGGGCTGGCGGCAAGTGTGCGAGGCGATCCCGGTGCCGGTTGAATCAGGTCTTGCGCATTGACGCATTGCCGACTGACCCTCCGCGCGAGTCCACGGATCATGGTTCAACCCATCAAGTATCAAAAAACAAAACGGCTGTTAGCCATCATCGCGCCATTTGCCTGGCTGGCGTTGCTTGCCTTCGCGGTGTGGTCGCTGGGCAAGGAATGGGGCGGCTTCCATCTCGGGGATTTGGACAAGGCGCTGCGGAGAATCGGCGTCTGGCACATCGCCATCGCGTTGGTGCTCACGGCGGCGAGTCTGTTGTGCAATGCCTCGCTGGACTTGGTGGCGCTGCGCTGGTTGCAGCGGGATTTACCGCCGGGAAAAGTGCTTGGCACGGCCTTGATCGCCGCTTCCTTCAGCATGAATGGCGGCGGCACCATCCTCGGCGGCGGCGCGATTCGGCTGCGTTTCTATGCACAGTATGGCATCGGCGGCGTGGAGGTGGCCAAGATCACCGGCTTCCTGATGGTCGCCGGATTGTTAGGTCACGCGCTGTTAGCCGGGGTGATGATGTGCTTATCACCGCCGGAGTTGAGCTGGCTATCCACCGCGATGGGACGCGGGCTGGGACTGGCGGCGCTCGTCGGCTGCGCGGCGGTTTGCGCTCTATCAGCCACCGGATTCCGGGGGAAGCCGATCCCATTTCTACCACCGTGGCGGATCTTAGTTGCCGCGATGGTTATTTCCGGGATCGACTGGTTACTTGCCGGACTGGCGCTGCGAGTTTTCCTGCCCGCCGAAGTCCCCACCGCCGCATTTCTGGCCGCCACCGCAGTCGGCCAAGCACTCGGCGCGGCAAGTCACGTCCCCGGTGGAGTGGGCGTGATGGAGCTTTTCATCACTAAATTCTCCGTCGGCATGGTCGAGCCGGCGATGATGGTCGGCGCGCTGATGACCTATCGGCTGACTTACTATCTCATCCCATTCATGATCGCCGTCGCCGCAGTCGGCTGTCGAGAAATCTGGGCGAAGCGCCACTGGGCGCAAATGACGGTGGATGGCAGCAGCCGCGCCTGGTCCGCCATCGCCCCGCGACTGGCGGGCATGAGTGCGCTGGCCGGCGGCTTCGTGCTGATGTTTTCTGCGACCTCGCCGATGGATCCAGCTCGCAGGTTGTTGTTGGAGAAATTTGTGCCGTTGCCGTTCGTCGAGACATCGCATTTTCTATCAAGCATCGCGGGCACCGTCATGATCATCGTCGCCAGTGGCCTACTGCGGCGAGTCCAAGTGGCGTGGTGGATCGCGGTGATGATGGCGGCAGGCGGCATCGTGTTTTCGCTGGTGAAGGGCTTGGATTGGGAAGAAGCCGTGGTGCTGTTAGTGTTTCTCGGAGCCTTACTGCCGTTCCGCTCGAAGTTCCACCGCCACGCTGGCATCTGGAGCCGCCGCTTCTCATCGCAGTGGTGGGGGCTCATTCTATCAATCGTCGGACTCGCCGTTTGGTTCGGATTTTACGCCAGCCGCGAGGTTTCATTCAGCAGCGATCTCTGGTGGCAATTTTCCTTCGATAACGACGACGCACGACTCCTGCGCGGCATGGCCGGAAGCATGGCGATCCTCGTTTTCGTGGCCTTGCTGCAATATTTTCGCCCCGCCCCGTCCCGGTTGCGAGAGCCGCAACCGGACATGGATCGGGTCCAGGAAATGATCGCTAACAATTCACGCGCCAGCAGTGCGCTCGCCTTGGTGGGCGACAAGGAATTCCTCTTCAACTTCGAGCAAAGTGCCTTCCTGATGTATGCCGACCACGCCCGCACGCGGGTCGCCATGGCGGACCCCGTGGGCGACGAAGAGAAGTTCGAGGGGCTTTACTGGCGGTTCATGGAGCAAGCGCACGACGAGGGCATGAAGATCGCTTTCTATCAGGTAGGGGCTGCCATGATTCCCGTCTGTGTGGAAATGGGCCTGCGAATTCACAAGCTCGGTGAGCAGGCGATGGTGCCGTTAGATTCGTTTGATCTAAGTTCTCCCGAGTTGGTGAAATTTCGCGAAGCGATGCTCCAAATGGAGCGCGGCGGCTGGCAGTTTGAAATCTGGCAGCCCGCAGAAGTCGCCACCCGCCTCGACGAGTTGCGCGTGGTTTCAGACGCATGGCTGGCGCACCACGAGGCGCGCGAGAAAGGATTTTCCCTCGGGAGATTCGACGCTGCCTACCTCTCCCGCCTGCCCATCGCGGTGATCCTCATCGACGGACGCGTCACCGCCTTCGGCACCATTTGGCCCGGCAATGGCAAGGACGAGCTCTCCACCGACCTAATGCGTCAGACGCCGGACGCACCTAACGGAGTGCTGGATTGCCTATTAGTAAACGTGATGCTGTGGGGCAAACAGCAGGGGTACAAATGCTTCGATCTTGGAGTAGCTCCTCTAGCAGGAATGTTCGATAACCCGTTCACCCCGCTCTGGAGTGGCATCGACGGCCAGCGCCCATGGATGAGTGAATTTCACCCAGTGTGGCTACCCCGCTACCTCGCCATTTCTAACGCCTTGGACCTACCGTCCGCGATCCAAGACATCACGGCCCTCATTGAGAAACCGCCCGCTATTATCTCCAAGCTGCCGTGACCGTTTAAAGAAGGCCATCCCGCGTTTGCCGCGCAGATGGAGAATGCCTTTAGAACGCGGTCTGAAAATTGTGAGGATTCGGGTTCACTAACTAGCCGTTGTAACTGAAATTATCAGACAGCCTCTTAGAGTTCGCGTCTCTTTGTCTCAGCACGACAAGCTATAGCATCCACCGAACCGATCTCTATCGTTAAACACCCGTAACCCATCACCCCGGGAAATGCAGTTCCCGCCGGAAGCTGCGGGTGGTGCCGACTCGCTGAAACGCTGGGATTTCTAACAACGCGGGCAGTCCGGCAAGCGGGTCTTGCGGATGGAGGCTGAAGCCGAGAGTGAGGGGAGGGGAGAATAAGTTAGAGCGTGCGAGCACTTGCCGGAGAACTTTTGGTAGGAGCTGGACGGGCGCACGGGGGAGATGAAGCGCCGCGAGGGTGAGGTGGCCCTCGTTGATGTTCGCAAGGCACGCGGCGACGATCGTCTCGCCATCCATCAGCAGGACGGAGCAGCGAGAGTCGAATAAGGTGGGTTCGCTGCTGGCGGCGGTGTGGAATCCGTGGGCCAACTTCGATTTGCTCAGCGGTCGGTCGTCGCCGCAAAGCACCGCATGGAGCGAATCGAAATGGTATGGCTGCGGCGCGGTGGCCGGCAGCGGGGACGGCTGTATGGGGTGTTTTTCCAGCCATGAGGTGACGTCTGGCACGGCGGCAGAGTGGTGAGTCCATGTGGCCTCTTGCTGGAATGCCGCCTGCAGCAATCGCTCGGCCAATGGGTGACCTTCCGGGAGATCGGTGGATGGTGACAACCAGCGCGCAGCAGGCACTGCGAGTTGGATTTCTGTGACTAGCGCGATGAGGAAATCTGTCTCCGCCGGGCTGTCCGCAAGTTCATCTAACATTGCCCACTCGAAGGTGGCGCCTGCTGGAGTTTTCTCCTCCGCCAGTATTTCCCGCCAGAAGACAGCACCGACCAAGCGCTCGACGAGGTGATCCTCCACGGCCACGAAACCATGGACGGGGCCTTCGCCCAGCATTGGGGGAGCGGGCGGGCAAAGTGCTGCCGCGCGTGCAATCTCGTCCGCGCGGGCGGTGCGGAATGTGGGTGAAAGGGAATCGAGCATGGGCTGAGATGGAGATCCGGCAGAATTGCCGTCAGCAAATAGAGCTGCCTCATCCTCAGGGCAAACGAAAATCTTCCGCGTCACTCCCAGAGTGCCAACACCGCGACGAACGGGATTTTTCAACACGGATTCACAGATTAAGAGGCTGTCTGAAAAATGTGCGAAGGCAGGGATCGACCTCCGGGCGGTCCGCGAGAATGGAAGGTGAATGACCGACCATGGACAGATTTCCGAGTTTTTTATGGGCAGATTCATTCGCCTCACATTTGCCGGACCGATGCGGAGAACGGTCCCCGCCGTCACTCCGTGGCGGGCTGTGGCAGCAGCTTGGCCACCACCACTAACAGCGCGACCACCACGCCGCCGAGCGCGAGCCACAGCCAAGGTGAGCCAGCGTCTGATGCTATTTTCTCCGGCTTGTTAGGGCCGAGTCGTTCTTCGTCGCGGAGCTTCGCGGATTGTGGCTCGGCGGCCATCATCTCGTTCTGAACCAGCCGCAGATCGTATCGCGGGGCGGTGGCTTTGGGATTTCCATAAACGAGGAAAACCGGCGAATCTGCGGTTAGTTTGGCAACCATCACCGGAGCGGCGTAGCGCAGTTGGGGATCGACTAACGAGACGGGCGGATTGTCGCCGTGATCTGTTTGCAGTTGGAATTTCGCGGGCACGCGCTGCTTTCTCAGAGCCAGGGTGAGGGGAGTGTCGTGCCCTTGGGATTTCGTCCATTCGGCCGTTCCTATGGATTCGGTCCACGAGTTGCCAAGCTCGTCTCTGCGCTCGACTGAGGCCTCGAATCGGCGCACGAACATTGAGGCGGGTGACTTGGCTGTTAGTTCAAGCGCGGGCAGCCCAGCCACCGGAAGCGTGATTTCCCAGCGCGAAACTGTCGGGCGTTTCGGGTCGGGCGGCAGCGAGATCAGCACGGGTGTCAGATCGCGCGTCACGGGCTGCGGTTTGATCAAATAAGGAATCTGGCGGCCGTCTTGAATCAACCGCAGATCGCCGAGGCCGAGCTGCGATCCCGCCAACACCCACGCATCCAGCTCGATCTGAATCACCCCGGATGGCGCGGCGCTCACGGTGCGCCGCCGCGTCCAGTCCGCCAGATCAATGCTCGCCCCGGCGGACTTCACCTCGGGCAAGGCTGGCGGGATTTTGAAATCCGTTTTTGCCTGCAATGGGCCAGGTGTTAGGGGGCGGGCACTCGCCGCTCCGATGGCACCTCGCAGCGAGCTGAGATCGTAGTCCTGCGAGGGCGCGCCGCGATTGCCGGTGAGCAAACGATAGGCTCCGGCCTGCGCTGCATGAAAGGTGATTGCCGTGGGGTAACACCGACCCGCCGCGCCCGTGACGCTAAGCGGCCGGCTGTCGCCATTGCGGAAGATCGCCACCAAATAGCGGGAAGGGATGCGCTGATGCACTTGGATAACTAACTGTTCGGCGGAAACATCACGCTCACCCACGACTCGATAAAGAACTCCGCGACCCACACTTTCCATGCGGTTTCCACCATCCGCGATGGCAGTGGAAATGCTTAGCTGGCATGGTCGGCTAAATAATGGGTCGGTAATTTCTAGCCGAATCTCCGCCAAATTCAAGTTGCGGGCACCCAGATCGAGGGTGAGTCGGGTTTCGTTAGATAACTCTTCACGAGCAGTGATGGCCACCGCACTTGCTGCCGTCGCGGGCTTCTCCGAGGCGGTGATCAGTTGTACTCCGGTGAATGGAATGGGTGGGGAGCGGTCGTCATTCACGGTGAAACGCAAGCTCTCCCACCCGCCCGCTGGCAGCGGCACCCGCAGGCGTTCGGCACCGGCGGCTTGACGGAAAATCACTTCGTGGGTCGCCAGCGGCTGCCATTCGCCATCGCCCTTGCGACCTTCGATGCTCACGGATTTGAGAAACTCGCGGGCCGGTGAAACCAGCTCGATCCCCTCGACCACGGCGGCGGTTCCCGGCGTCACTTCCATCACGGTTGTCGTGCCTGCTAGAACGACTTTGAAGCCAGCCGCATCTCGCGTGGTTCCTTCCCGGTGGCGGGGCAAATCGACGAGATATCCGCTCTCGATGCCGGTGGGTGACAGCAGCCGCAGGTCTCCCAGATCCTGTTGCGACACGTCGAGCACTGCGGGTGGCACCTCGAGCCGCGTCATTCCCGTTTCTCTAACATCGAGAGGAGCCTCCCACTGCCAAGCCGTCCAATCCTGCTCCGCCGCAGGCAGGATGCTGGCGAGTGCTAACAATAGTAAGATAGTTGTTTTCATGATGTTTTCGACCGGTCGAAGAACCGTTGATAGAGAAACGACGCGATGAAGGCGATCACCGCCACACCAACCAGCGCACCGATGCGGAAGATGTTCTGGATCGCCGCCAAGTCATGCAGGAAGACCTTGAGCAAAGTGACCACTAGCAAAAGCACGGCGGCGTAGCGGGCATATTTCGATCCCTTCCAGAAACCGATCCCTAACAAGCCCAGCGAGAACAAGCCCCAGGCGATGCTGTAAGTCATGTCTCGCGCGAAATTTCCGCCGAATTTGAAGGCGATGCAGCGGTCGCCGGGCGCGGTGAAATAGTCGGCGATCTCGATGTTAAGCAGCAAGAACACCAACACCCCGCCGAAGGCATACAGCACGCCCTGCGGTTGCAGCGATTTCCAGCGGCCTTCGGGATCGGTGAACCAATTTCCCCCGGCGAACTGCGCCAGCGCGACCAGTCCGTAGGCATACGAATGCCAGTTCAGGATCGCAGTGCCGCTGCGCGGGTAGTCGGTGAACACCGCCGGATTGAGCGTCAGGCGGATGAAGGAAATCGCTAACAGCGCGAGGCCCGTGAGCTGCAATCCCGGATGCGCAACCTCCGGAAGAGCCATAGGAGCAACGCTCCTTCGATCGCCCAGCTCACTGTGATCCACTGCCGCGAGAATTGGATCGGGAAAATCAGCGTGATAAAAAACAGCGCCACTCCGCCGAACCACGCCACGCGGCTGCGTTGTTTCTCGTCCATTCCGGGAAATTTGCGGATGATCGCAAGCAGTCCTAACAGCGCGGGGATCGCGAATGCCAGCGGCACCAAGCCCATCATGGAGTTGGGAAATGCGCGTTTCACCAGATCGTGAACCAGCAAGAAATGCCCGACGCCCGAGAGCGCACTGGCAATCCACGGCGCGGACTCGCCCGCCAACGCCTTGCGGAAAACGAAGGGAAGAGCGAGAAATAACCCGTAAAATCCCAGATACCACGAGAGCGCGATGGTCGGTGAATTCGCATTGAAATGATGCAGATGCCACACGCCCTCCACCGCAAGCGTGCCGCCTAAAGCCGCGAGCACCAGCGGTCCCTGTTTTCCCAAAATCGCCAGCCCTGCTAGAATTACCGTCATCAGCAAGGCCACTCCGAACACCGGCGATGGATTCGCCACTGGCAGCCGCGACAACGCGAGAACTAACAGCACAAACGGGAGCACCGCCGCCGCCACCGGCAGCAGCGCGGCTGGCGAGACTTGACGGACTCCTCCCACCGCTGTTTCCCGCGACAACCACCGCCCAGCCACCGTGAAGACTGCGGAAAACCCCGTGATCACCCCGAGGAACGGCATCAGCGAATCCACCTGCGGCGGCACCCGGAACAACCACAGCCCAGCCACGAACATCGTCAGCGCGAGCGACGCCAGCACCGGCATCACCGCGCCCGTCGCCACTGCGAGAGTGATCACTAACAAGTCGGCGATCAGGATGCCGACCCACACCAGCATCGGCACCGGCGAGAGTGACATCACCGGCATCAGCATCATAAGTAGCACCAGCGGCGCGAACCACGGCCCGGCTTTGAGCGGGATCATCGCCACGCTTGCGGGCATCTTGCGGAATAGAATCACCGGCACCACCGCATGGAGCGCGCCGAAAATCAGATAGAGCGTGAGGGCCGCAGGGAGATTCGCCACCGTTAGATAGCCACTCGTCCACGCCGCGAGATGCAGGAATGTCAGCCCCGCAGCGACCAATTGCGCCAGTCCGAGCTGTGGGCGGAGCATTACCACCGCGATCACCGCCAGATTGACCAGCAGCAGGAAACCATAGAGCACCCCATATTTCCCGGCCACTTGTTCGAATCCTAACATCAGGGTCGCGAAGAGCATCGCCACCGCCGCTAGGCCTAACACCACTCCAGCCGTCAGTCGGCCCAGCCTGCGCCGCCCGAGCCATCCGCCTGCCAGAAACAGCGCGATGAAGAATAGCAGGATGCCCATCGGGATCAGCACCTTTGAACCCTCGAAATAGCGGCCGGCGGTGAAAAACTTGTGATACCAGCCCATTTGCATCAGCACCGTGCCGAGCGCTGCCGCGATTGTTAGGAAACGCCAGCGACCGTGCCGGGACACCGCCAGCAGCCCGATGTCTAGCAGCGCGATGTAGCCGAAAAGCCCGAACACGGCGTCCTGCCCGGTGGAGAGCAGGATGGGCGTTAGAAATCCGCCGAGCATCCCCAGCACCGCCACCACCAGCGCATTCAGCCGCACCGCGATGAGGAACGCCGCGAAGGTGATCAAAGCCATCAGCCCGAACGTCGTGAGCGTGCCAAACGCCGCGAAGTGCTAGATCGCGTGCGCCGCGAAACTCACGCCGTAGAGGATCAGCACCCCCGTCGCTAGGAACGCTTGCGCCAGCACCCGGTAGCGTTCTAACCGGTGAGCCAGCAGCCCGCCGATCAGCGACCCAGTGCCGGTCACAAATCCCAGCGCGATCCGCACCGGCGGCGGTATCAGGTTGTTCTCAAACGCGTATTTCACGAAGAAAATCACCCCGAAGAACATTGCCACCCCGCCCAGCCAGGCGAACAACTTCACGCCCATGAATTTCTCTAACGAGAACTGCTCCGTGGGTTCCACCGGCACCTGCGGCGGCGGTACTGGCTTCTCGTCATCTCCATAATCCACCAACTTCCGCCGCTCTGGCAACGGCGGCGGCGCTGAAGCTTCCGCCCCGCGCTCGTCCAGCCAAGTGACCACGGCATGATCCGCCACGGTCTGCGGCTCTTCCACTTTCACCCGCTCTAAAATAGGCTCCTGCGCGCTTGGCTCTACAACCGGCGGCGGCACAGCACCGCGGTTGAGTTCTTGAAATTCGCTCTCTAACGATTTCAGCCGCCCCAGCAATGCCTTCGTTTGGTCCCGCGCCGCCGCCGCCTCGCGTTGCGCATTTCCCGCCTTCACCAGCGCGACGATCGGCCCTATCAACAACCAGCCGAGCACGGCCACAATTAGCAGAATAGCGATTCCTTCCATGGCAATGGCGGACCCTAACCAGCCCGCCTCCTACTGGCGACCTGAATCTCCGCAGTACCAATGCCGAAGAAAAACCAGCGGGCAAGTGAGTCTTGCCGGATGCGCTTCCCGCGACTATTGCCCCCCATGCCCTTGCTTCTCGGAGTCAACATCGACCACATCGCCACCCTGCGTCAGGCCCGCTACGCGAAATCGCCAGACTCGCCCAACGCCGAACCGTGTCCCGTCCAAGCCGGCCACGACGCCCTCGCTGGCGGTGCGGATTCTCTAACGATTCATGTCCGTGGCGACCGCCGCCACATGCAGGACGCCGATGCCTATCGGATCCGCGCCGAGGTGAAATCGCCCTTGAATTTCGAAATGGCCGTGACCGAGGAAATGGTCGGCATCGCGCTGAAGCTGAAGCCTGAGTTCGTCTGCCTTGTGCCGGAAAATCGCATGGAAATCACCACCGAGGGCGGTCTCAACGTGCTCGCCAGTTTTGACAAAACCCGGATGGTCATCGCCCGCCTCCAAGACGCTGGCATCCGCGTCAGCGTTTTCATCGACCCGGATCTTAAACAAGTCGAAGCCGCCGGTGAGGCCTGCGCCGACATGATCGAACTCCACACCGGAGCCTTCGCCAATGCCACCGGCGACGCCGTGCAAACCGAACTCGACCGCCTCATCGCCGCCGCCAAGGAAGGCCACTTGAGCCTCCAGGTGAACGCCGGACACGGCATCAACTACACCAACATCCAAAAGATTCTAACCATCCCTCACTTGGCGGAACTCAACGTCGGCCACAGCATCATCGCTCGCGCCACCCGCGTCGGTCTAACGGCTGCGGTGCGCGAAATGAAAGAACTCATGGCCACTTATCCCGGCTGATCATGCGGATCTTCGGCATTGGCATCGACGTGGTCGAAGTGGAGCGGATCGCCGCCGCTATCGAGCGCCATGGCGAGCCGTTTCTCGCCAAGTTATTCACGGCGGCTGAGCGCAAATATTGCGAAGTTCAGAAAAAGCCTGCGCTCCATTTTGCCGCCCGCTTCGCCGCAAAAGAGGCTGTTTCCAAAGCCCTCGGCACCGGCATCGGCGGCCAAGCCAGTTGGCTCGATCTGGAAATCACCCGCGATCCGGCCGGTGCGCCCAAGCTCGTCCTGTCAGGAAATGCCGCCGATTTCGCCCGTCAGAACCACATCAGCGAAATTCAAATCAGCCTCACCCACGCCCGCGAGTATGCTGCGGCGAACGCGATCGCCATCGCAGAGGGGTGAAGATCACAGGTGTGCGCAACTTAACGCCGCTCGTTCGAGTTGGCGATTTGCTGGCGGGCTTCCGCAGGCAGGCCGCTGGTTTCGAGCCAATCGCGGGCGCCTTCGGGATCCCTGCGGAAAAATGCCCGTCCGGCACTCGTCAGCGATGATTGGCGGAGGGCCGGATCCCGGATGTCCTGCGCCCAGGCAATTGCGAGTTGGGGGTTCTGCCATGCATAACCCGTGGCAAAGCCGCTGATTGCGGAATCGCGTTTTGCGGACTGCGGCATTCCTAGCAGATACTCGCCGGCCGCCGCGGGATCGCTGTCCTCCCAATCGCTGAAGACATTGCGAAGTCCGGCCCTCTGGCCACCGCCGGAGGGAAGATTTTCCAGCCAGCCCACGGCCGCCAAGGGATCACTCTGCGCCCAGCGGCCGCCGATCTGTTCGATGGTGCGGGTGGCGTAGTCCTTATCGGCAAATCGCTGCGCCCACTGGGCCGCCGCCAGCGGGTTCTTGCGGGCATAGGATTCGGCGATTCGGGCCATTGCCATGCCTTTCAAAGGTCCGTCGGGAAGCGCTTCCGTCCACTGGGAGGCCTGCTCGGGCCCTAGGGCGCGTAGGGTTTCGTTCGCCACGATTT
>JAYTLO010000022.1:0-1366 GCA_043729385.1 Akkermansiaceae bacterium | reverse complement strand
TTCTTGAGCCAGAGTTTCTTCTGGAAGTTTTCGATCTGGGCGAGGAAGCGGATGACCTTTCCGGAGATGGTGCGGAGGGCTTTGATTTTGGCGCGGGTTTCCTTCCAGTTGGATTCCGGCGCGTCATCAAGGTCGTCGAGGTGGACGACTTCGTTTTTGATGAAGAAATCCAGTTCGCGGCGGAGGAAACCGCCGAGGTCCTTGTGGATGAAGTAGTCGAAGGAGTTCTTGCCGGTGTATTCGGTGAGATGCTTGGCGAGGATGCTGCGCGTTTTGCCTTTGACCGTGTAGGAGGGATCAGGGGCGGCCAGGCCAATGAAGGAGCCTTTGGCATAATCCGCCAAGATCGTGGCAGCGGCGGCTTCGTTGAGGGCGGATTGTTTTTCGGCTTTGCCGATGGGGAGGTGGGCGAAGGCGAGGATGAGGCGGGAAGAATGTGGTGCGGCTGTCTCAGCCGCATTTCCCGGGCTTTTTCCGACTGAGACAGTCGGAACACTTTCTTCGACGACTCCTTGATAGACGAAGCGACGTTCCTGTCCGGCGGCGGCTTTGTTGTTGTCTTTCTCAGCGTCGGCTTCGGTGAGTTTGAAGGTGACCGTTGGCCGGGTGTCGGGTTTGTCGTCCTTGGGCGCGGGGCCGAGCTTGAAGGTGTAGTCGCGGTAGGTTTCGGCGGACTTGATGTAGTATTGATCCGCGTTCGCCCAATGGAGTTTCACTTCCTCGCCTTCGTACGGAATGGCGTAGGTGTCCTTCTTGTAGCGGCGCAGGGAGAGGAAATCACCGTCCTTGTAATAACGGCCGAAGAAGGTGGTGAGCAGGGAGAAAATTTCGTGAGTGAGGGCGGTGGGATCGCCACCCGCGTTGGCGATCTTGTCCCGGAGTTCCTTCACCCTGGGCGCGGTGAAAATCATCGCGTCATCAATGCCACCGGCGCGGAGACCGGCTTCCACTTTTTCAAGTTCCGCTTTCAGCTCGCCGGTTCCGGTTTGCAGGGCCTCGGCGAGGATGGCTTCCACCTGCGGTTCGAGACTGTCGAGGAAGCCTTCGATCTCCACCCGCCGGGCGTTGAGGATGCGATAGATGCCAAAGTCGAGTTCGGCGGCGGCATCGAGCTGGAAGAGTTCGGCGAGTTTCTTGCGGAGATCGGAGAAGGCGGACATGGGAAATCTGGGCGCGGTTAGGCGACTCCCCACCGGATGGTGAAGAGGTTGGTGGTTTGGGTTTTCTGTTGGAGGCGGGACTCCAGCGCGGCGACGAGGGTTTTGCGCTTGTCCTCGATTTCGTCTTCGATCTCGAAGATGCGCTGGCGCTGACGGCGCTTGGCTTGTTCGAGTTTGAGGATCTGGTCCTGCCTCGCCTTTTCCTC
>JAYTLO010000021.1:0-4562 GCA_043729385.1 Akkermansiaceae bacterium | reverse complement strand
GTTCCAAGCAAGAAATGCGGCAAAGTTTGCCACCCTGCTCACTCCGGCAGGCCTGTGAAGCACTCCGGCGGGTGTGGTGGGCACTCCGGTGGGGTGGTTAATTCCTTGGCTAGGGAAGTTTACCACTCCGGCGGGGTTGGTGGGAATACCGGGGGGCTTGCGAAGCGTTCCGTGGCGGTTGTTGAGCGCTTCGGCGGGGTTGTAGGGCTCTCCGGCGGGCTAATATGGCGCTCCGGCGAGGTTGTAGGGCGCTCCGGCGGGGTTGTTGAGCACTCCGGCGGGGCTGCGGTCAGCCATTCGGGTCCTTGCATCGTAACATTTTCTTCACTTTCGAACATAATTTTTAACTAACGAGTATTCATTGACCTGTCGAATCAGGCGGCTTACCGAGCGATTGTGACCCATTTCCAAACCTTGGGCCGGCCATTCGTTGCCCACGCTGGTGCTAGTCCTGAGTTCAATGCTTTGGAGATGGCCGGGAGGAGAATTGCGGATGATCTGACATGCGCGGGCGGCAAGTTGCCCCAATTTCAGCCTCCGGGCAGGGACAAGCCTTGAACTCACCGAGCCCTGGCCACTTACAAGGACTTCAGGAAACGGATGATGGCCGCGCGATCGGCGCTGGGCAGGGTGCGGAAGGTTTCCTTGGCTGCCGCCGCCTCGCCGTCGTGCCAGAGGATGGCCTCTTCCAAGCTGCGGGCGCGGCCGTCGTGGAGGTAAGCCTCGCCGCCGCTGACACCGGCAGTTAGACCGATGCTCCACAGCGGCGGAGTGCGCCACTCGGAGGCTGACGCGCCGTTTTCGCCCATGGTGTCGGCCAACCCCGGCCCCATGTCGTGCAACAACAGATCGGTGTAAGGATGGATCGTCTGGCTGCGAAGCTCGGTCACGGGATGATACGGGCCGGTCGTTAGATCGGGGGTGTGGCACTTGACGCACTGGGCAGTGGTGAAAAGCAGCGCACCCCGCTGGGCCTGCGTGTCGGCCAAGTCGCGGCGGGCGGTGACGCCGAGGAGGGCGACGTAGCGGGTGATTTTATCGAGATCGGCGGGGGAGAGTTCGGGCGCTGCGCCGGTGGTCGTGCCGTCGGGATTCGGGAAAATCGCGGTGGTGACGCCCATGTCGGTGTTGAGGGCGGAGGCGATCTGGTGGCTGAGGCGAGCTTTGCCAGCTTTTCCCGTGAAACGACCGAGACGTGAGACGCCGGTTTCTGGATCGAGCAGTGTTTGCGCGCGGCCGGAAATGCCGTCGCCATTCGAGTCGTTAGGGTCGGCGAGGGCGGTGATGGTGCTTTCACTCACTGCCTCTAGCAGACCCATGCCCACCAGCGGTGGCGCGAGACGAGCGGAGAAGAACGCGGGGGTGACGCCTTGGAAGCTGTAGTTAGGCTTGCGCAATGAGAACGAGGTGCCGTCGCCGTATTGGCCGGTGGTGGTGGTGTAACTGGCGATCGTCGCGCCCGCTTCAGCCGGGCCGCTGATCGACTGAGGTTGCAGCACCGAGCCGAGCGCCGGATGCGGCGCACCGCCCGCGTCGCCACCGATTTTCATCACCGTCTGAAACATCGGCGCACCGATGGTAGGCGGCAATGCGCGGCCATTGTTGACGTGGCACTCGACGCAACTGCGAGCGATGAACTTGGGTCCGAGTTTGCCGATCTGCTCGGAAAAAATCGGGTTGCCCGGCTCGGAGTGCGCCCCATTTCCAAAGTCGGTGTGATGCAAGCGCCGCCCGAGCATGAACGGCTGTGCGCTAACAGGTGCGATGTTTCCCGCCGTTTGCTTGAAGCGGTGGTCTGGCTCGTTGGAATACTGATAGGGCAGTGTGGTCTGGCCGCCGAGCCAGGCAGTCTCGGGCAGTGGAAACGAATCTAGCAGCGCTCCCTCCGCCTGCCAAGGGACGATGCCTTGGCCGACGATGTAGAGCATCACGGTGCCATAGTAGTTGGTCCGCCCGTGCGCCGGCGCTTGGAGAAACTGGCTGATCTCGATTTCCACGCGGTCGCCTAACTGGAGCGGGCGATTCTCTGGCAGCTTCGCGGTAAGCGTCTGCGAGTATTTGTTAGGCCCGACGAGCTGCGCGGAATAGTTTCCGTGATATTCAGCGACGGTGTTGATGCCCCGGAAAAATGCGCGGAATTCTGGTGCCCCGAGCGGTGTTAGGGTGGTGTAGTTGAAGGTGATGCCGGTGCCGCCCTTGGCCACGCGGTCGATGATCTCGATGGCGATGTTGCGCTCCTCCCAATACCAACTCAGGTAGTGATCATAGATGTGAAAGTTACTCTCCCGCGCGTGACGGTCGCGGGCGCGGTCGGCGATGTGAGTGATCCGCGCGGTGGGTGTGTCCACCGTGGTCGCGGGTTCCAGCGTGGTGCTGGAGTTGTAGAGCGCGACGATGCTGCTAGCCACATTCGGTTGGGTGGAGAGGGTGGCACTGCTTGCTAGGCTTTGGCCATCCGCAGTGAGAGCGACGACTGCTAGGGAATAGGTTTGGCCCGGCGTGAGGTTAAACAATGTGGCGGAAGTTAGATTACCGACCTCAAGCGACTGGTTCAGATTTCCGCTGGAAACTCCATAGAGGATCCGGTAGCCGGTCACTCCGCTGGACGGACTGACATCCCACGCCAAGCTGATCGCATTGGCTGGTCCGGACGAGACGGTGCGAAAATTCACCGGCGGCGCGACGACGGGGACGGGCATCTCCAGGCGGAAAAACTCTGCGCTCTGAGTCATCGGGACCGTGATCGCCTTGGCGCCGCCGTCGCCCGTGATGGCGGGTAGCAGATTGCTCCAAGTGGATAGATCTGAGGTGGAAACGGGCTGGTATTGGGCACCTGCGGTCGTTGGCCAGCTGATCCTAACAACCGGCTGGGCAGTGGCCGTTAGAAAATTTGTTTGAGCGGGAGTGCCGGATGCGGTGCCAGAGTCGAGCGCGACGTCGTCGATCCACACCTCGCCGTGGCCACCGGTCACCGCGCCGGTCACGCAGCGGAACACGATGCGCGCGTCCACCGCGCTAGCCGGGGCCACGAGGTCGGGAACTAACACCTTTGCCCACGCTCCGATCTCGCCACTGAAATTCACCAGACCCGAGCCGCCGACAACTCCGTTAGAGGAGTTGAGCCACTGCACCTGATATTGCTGCACGTAAGATGGCCCGGCAGTCACCTGCTTGACCCAGAAGGAGAAATCGTAGTTTCCACCACCTATCAGAGTGCCGCCGCTGGCGACTGCGTTCTGGCTGAGAATGCCCTCCTTGGGCGCCGATCCCACATTGCTTAAGGCGCAACGCATGATGAATGAGCCGCCATGGGCTGCGCCGCCCTCGCGCACGGGTGGTTGCGTCCCGGAGACGGTCCACGCGTTGGCACTGGTTCCGGTGCCGGCTTCAAAACCTCCGTTCACCGGGAGTGGCGGCGTGGAAGCGGAGCCTGGAACGCTTTCCACAATCTGATAGCGACCTGGGCCGCTGGCGGCAGGCTGATAGAGCAAGTGCGTCATTCCATCACCAGGCACTGGGGGTCCGAGGTTGGTCCACGGACCGCCCGGATTCGGCGACCCTTGCGGCTGATAGGAATTTCCAACACTGGTGGGCCAACTCAGCTCGAATCCCGTTTCGAGCTGAAGAGCGGGTTGTGCGTAAGAGGCTGCGAGGGTGGCAACCATTAGAAATGCAGCCACCGTCGGAGAGATGGGAAGGGTCCGATTCATGATGACTTCTATGGGTTTCGCTGTTGCCAATCTTTTGCAAATTCATGCAACCGAGATACGAAACGGTAAAAGAGAGAGTGCTTCTTGCAAGGCATTTCGTGCCTCGTGGGGACGGCTTTCCGATTCCCTCCCTCCTTAGGGCGGACGCAAAAAACGCCCGGACTTGCGTCCGAGCGTTTTGTAAAAACTGAATTTCGGCGGCTGCCGGAATTAGCGGGAGTAAAGCTCGACGATGAGCTGCTCGTTGACGAGCGGGTCGATGTCGGCGCGGTCCGGGATGCGGGAAACGGTGGCTTCCAGCTTGTCCTTGTCCACGGTCAACCAGTCCTTGATGGGCATGGCTTGCGTGAGGTCGGTCATGCGGTTGACGAGCTGTTGCGAGGATGGTTTGCCACCGACTTTGATCACGTCGCCGGGCTTCACTTGGAAGCTGGCGATGTCAACGGTGCGGCCATTCACGAGGATGTGGCCGTGGTTGACGGATTGACGGGCGGCTTGGCGGCTGTTGCCGAAACCAGCGCGGTAAACCACGTTGTCGAGACGGCACTCAAGGAGTTGCAGAAGGATGACACCCGTAACACCACGGCGGCGGGCAGCTTCTTCGTAGTAACCGCGGAACTGCTTTTCGAGCACACCGTATTGGAAACGAAGCTTCTGTTTTTCGCCGAGGGCGACGGAGTATTCACTCTTCTTCTTACGACCCGCACGGACGCCGTGCTGGCCGGGTGGGAAATTGCGGCGTTCAAATGCCTTCGATGGGCCAAAGAGGGAGACACCGAAGCGGCGGCTGATCTGTGCGCGTGGACCTGTGTAACGTGCCATATAAGAATTTCTAAATAGGTTGGACTAAAC
>JAYTLO010000020.1:0-2771 GCA_043729385.1 Akkermansiaceae bacterium | reverse complement strand
GTCTTGAGCTTTTCCCACTCGACCATCATGGCGGTTCCGCGGTTCGCCTTCGGATCGGCCCAGGACTCGTTGTCGGAAACGAAGACCACCAGGTCGGGGGTCGATTTTTCCTGATTGAGCCGGGCGAGCGGGGCGGAGCAGTTGGTTCCACCGCCGCCGATTTTGGCTAGAGCCGTGGCGTTGGTCATGACGGAGTCGCGGGGGTTGAGCTTGATATCGACGACGCTGACTTCGAATGGCAGCACGCGGGCGCTTGCGTTTTTCCGGAGAAAAGCGGCGGCGACGAGTGCGGCGACATCAATGCAACGGACCTTCGAGCTGGCTCCCTGACGGAAACCGGTGACGGGCGATTGCATGGAGCCGGAGACATCGGGGCAGATGACGACCTTTCCCTTGATCTCCGGGACGTTGCCGATGGCGGTTTCCATCGCGTCCTGGAGGGCGTTCTGGAGTTCCACCGGCACTTCCTTGCCGGCATTCAGGAACGCGACGAGGAGCTGATAGGGGAACACCCGGGCACGCCGGACTTGATCGGGATCGGCAAGGCGTGCGGCGAGCCGCTTCACCAGTGCGGCGTCACGGAATACTCCGTGACGGGCAAAGGTGTTGAGGTTCATCCGGGTGGTTTGCCATGAGGCGTTAGAGGCGGTGGCGGACCATTCCTTTCCTCCGAGATCCTGCGCGGTTAGCATTTGGAACGGCACGTCGGGAACTTCTCCCTCACGGGAAATCTTCCAGGCCTCGAAGGCGCGGAGGGCTTCAGGTAGAGCGGCTGCGTCCCACGGCTTTCCGATGAGCCAGGCGTAGAAAGCTTGCCGGGTGGCATCTGCCGGACGCGGGTGGACCATTTTCACGACATCGGCAAGCGAAGGATCGTTGCCGATGGTCGCTTGGATGAGCTGCCGTTCGGTGGCGCGTTCGAGCCATTGGCGGACGAGGCGCTTCGGGGCGGAACCAAGCGACTTGCGGCCGGTGACGCCGGAACGGAGGATCTGGACGAAGTTGCGAAGCATCTTCCCGTTGTCGATGACTTGCGGGAAAACTTCGATGAGCCGGTCAAGATCGCGGGTGGCGAGCACCGCGCAAAGCAGGGCAGGCATGTCCTTCATGAAGCCGCGTTGGCGGGCATAGATTGCGGTTTGGGCGAGGAAATCTGTGTCCACTTGCAGTGCGAGTTCGAGCACGCGGTCGAACTGAGTTTCGGCGGTGTCGTAGAACGTGCGGCTCAGGCTGCCAGTGGCGGCAAGCTGGGCGAGCGCGGCTTTCGGGCCGAGGGCATAGGCAGGTGCGGAGGCGTCGTTGGTCGCAGCGGTCTGCGGAAGCAGTGTGCCGCGGAAAGTTTGGAAGAGTGAGCGGTTGGCCATGGTGGGGTGTCCGGTTGATTGCGTGGACAGATGGGGTATTGGCACGTCGCGGGCCAAGAATTCCGTTGAGTCACTGAGATCTTGTAATGTGTTGATTTTAAGCAGAAAAATTCTGGATAAAATTTTAGGAGGATGCTGCTTGGAAATCCTTGTTGCGGATTTTATAGAATTCTCGCTAGCCTTTTAGCGATGAAGCGAGTGTTGATCGGTCTGCTAGGGACGAAGCTGGATAGCGGCACGGATGTGGGCCGCTGGGATTTCTGGCGACCGACGGTTTCGCTTTTCCAGCATGAAGAGTTGCTGTGGGACCGGCTGGAGCTGCTGGCTGAACCGAACTACTCGAAGGTCTCGCAGCAGGTGATCGATGACGTGCGACAGATTTCACCAGAGACGGAGGCACGGCTGCACGAGGTGAGCTACGGGGCGGATCCGTGGGATTTGGAGACGGTCTATGCGGTGCTTCACGACTGGGCGCGGGGCTATGAGTTCGATTGCGAGAAGGAGGAATATTTCATCCACATCACGACCGGCACGCACATCGCGCAGATCTCGCTTTTCCTGCTGAACGAGGCGGGGACGCTGCCGGGCAAACTGATCCAGACCAAGCCGCCGACCGCGAAATCGTCGCGGGATGTGCCGAAGGCGGGCTACTCGGTGATCGATCTGGATTTGTCGAAATACGACCAACTCAGTACTCGCTTCGAGCGCGAGCAGGTGGAGGTGACGGACTTTTTGAAAAGCGGAATCGCGACGCGCAATGCGGGCTTTAACCAACTGATCGATCGCATCGAGCAGGTGGCGCTGCGCTCACAGGCACCGATGCTTCTAACCGGCCCGACGGGCGCGGGAAAATCGCATCTCGCGCGGCGGATCTACGAGCTGCGGAAACAACGCGGCGGGCTGCGCGGGAATTTCGTGGAGGTGAATTGCGCCACGCTAACAGGCGACACCGCAGCATCGGCCCTCTTCGGACACACGCGGGGATCGTTCACCGGGGCGCAGAAGGATCGGCCGGGGCTGCTGCGCGAGGCAGATGGTGGGCTGTTATTTCTCGATGAAATTGGCGAGCTGGGGCCGGACGAACAGGCAATGCTGCTGCGGGCGCTGGAGGACAAGACCTTCCTGCCGGTGGGCGCGGACAAGCCGGTGAAGAGCGAGTTTCAACTCATCGCCGGAACCAACCGGGATCTGCGGGAGGCGGTGGCTGACGGCAGATTTCGCGAGGATTTGTTAGCGCGGATTTATTTGTGGACGTTCGCGCTGCCGGCCCTGGCGCAGCGGCGGGAAGACATCGCGCCGAATCTGGAGTTCCAGGGTGTTTGGCGGGCTAGGCGCAATGCGGTGGAGTTTGGGTGAGTAAGCGGATGGCTTCGGCGCGGTTCTCGGCATAGTGGTCAAAGGTGGCGT
>JAYTLO010000019.1:0-1580 GCA_043729385.1 Akkermansiaceae bacterium | reverse complement strand
TTTCTCGCGCGGCGTTCTTTGATGCCGGTGCGGGAAACGATCCACTCGTCGCTGGTGTCCACTTGGATCGCGAGCTCGGCGTTGGTCAGGATTTTTTCTGGCAGATAACTGCCGGTCCCTGCGATACAAACTTGGTAGGAGGCCGTCAGATCACTCATGCGGCGGGAGACTGAAACCCACGGGCGATTGCCACAAGCGCGAAGTGAACAATCAAAGGCCCTGAAGCGAAACCTCGGTCGGGGCAGTCAGTGAAATGGCGGCGAGCGCTTCCTCGATCCGAGGATTCACGCCGTTTTCGACGGTTTCTATCCCGACTCGGATGGCGTTACGCACGGCTAGGGCGGTGGAGGAGCCGTGGGCGATGATGACCACGCCATTCACGCCTAACAACGGACTGCCGCCGTAGGTTTCGTAGCTACTTTTTTCCTTCAGCGCCTTGAAAGCGCCTTGGGCGAGCATGGCTCCGGCGATCCGCAGCGGGTTGCCTTGGATCTCTGCCTTCAACCACTTGGAAACCGCCTTGGCAGTGGCTTCGATGGTTTTGAGCATGATGTTGCCGACGAATCCGTCGCAGAGGACGACGTCGAGTTCGGTTTCGAAAAGGTCGCGGCCTTCGACGTTGCCGACGAAGTTGATCCCCGGGGTTTGCTTGAGGAGTTTGAAGGTTTCCTTGGTGAAAGTGGTGCCTTTTTCGTCTTCCTCGCCATTCGACATCAGGCCGACTTTAGGGTTTCTCACGCCGAGCACGCCGCGCGAAAACGCGGTGCCCATCACGGCATAGGCCACGAGATGCTCGGGCTTGGCCTCGGGATTTGCCCCGGCATCGAGGATGTGGCAAATGCCGTATTCGTTCGGCAGAGCCGAGGCGATGCCGGCGCGGTCCACGCCGGGCAAGGTCCGCAATTTCAAGGTGGCCGCAGCGACGGCGGCACCGGTATTTCCTGCGGAAACAAAGGCATCCGCGCGGCCGTCCTTCACCATGTCCATGGCGATGCCGATCGAGGAAAGTTTCTTTTTCCGCACGGTTTTCGCCCCCGGCTCGGCCATGCCGATCACTTCCGGGGCGTGCACGATGCTCACCCGCGAGTCGTTCAGATCCAGCCCTTGCTTGTGGCACTCCTCCACCAAGACATCCTGGATTCCCACCAAATAGAGGTGCTGGAGCTTGGGATAATAACGCAGCGCGTCGATGGCTCCTCCGATATTGACAGCGGGGGCGTGGTCCCCGCCCATGGCGTCCAAGGCGACTTTCATGCAGGCTTGAGAATGCGGTTCGGGAAAACTGAGCTACAAAAAATCACCGCAAGGAGAAATCCTCCGAGCGGCAATAGGCTTGGCAAGCACGTTGTTAGCTTCAGAGAGCTTCAACGTCGAGCACCTGGCGATCGCGATAGTAGCCACAGGATGGGCAAGCGATGTGCGAAGGCACTTTGCTGCCGCACTCAGAGCAGCTTTTGAAGATCGGTGCACGCCAGCGGTTTGCGCCGCGGCGCATTTTTTGGCGGCTTTTGGATTGGCGGCGTTTTGGTACGGCCATGGTCGTAGTTTAGTTAAGGTTGGTCCTTGAGGTCCTTGAGGAT
>JAYTLO010000018.1:0-4337 GCA_043729385.1 Akkermansiaceae bacterium | reverse complement strand
AATTTCAAGAACCTTGGAAACGGGCTTGCCAACCGTGAATCGCACGCCGCAATCTTTGCGCGAACGCTTCCCCGATTTACCCCATGTCCGAACTTCTAGAAGATGATGATCTCACCGCCGCATTGAAAAAATGCCCCGAGTGGGACTACGAAAAAAAAGCTATTACCCGGACCGTCGAGTTCGAGGAATTCATGGATGCGATTGATTTCGTCAATGATCTCGCCGAGATCGCCGAAGAAGCGCAGCACCACCCAGACATCACCATCAAGCACACCAAGGTCACGCTCAAGCTCACCACCCATGACGCTGGCGGAGTGACTGAGCTCGACATCGAACTCGCCCAGCGCTTGGACAATCTGGTGGATTGAGCCGGTCGGGAAATTTCTAACGAAGCAGGGTCACCCGTCGTGGGTGGCCCTGTTTTTTTCGTTCAGCGAGGTAGCATCAGCTCGTCGTCCTTGAAGCCTGTTAGCTGACCAAGTCCCTTGAGCAGACTGCGGAGGGTGAAGAATAAGAAGATGAGGATCGGCACGCCGATGACCGCGAATCCCCATCCAGTGACCCGTGCGATGATCGCGTTGTATTTCTCTAACGCGTCGATGGCCGTCGCATCGAACCCGTGGAAGAACCATTGCGCGAGGCCGAGATTCATCAGCGCACTGAGGAAGAACGACGCGGCGAAAAGCTTGGTCGCGCCGTGGAGCAGCCGGTCATACTCACGCTCTGCGGAAATCTCGGCGACGCGGGATTCGATTTTCGGGATATCGAAGATCGTGTCGTTATAAAGAAAGACGCGGATCAGCGGTGTGGCCGAGCGGTGCGAGGTGAGAATCGCAACCCCTAACACGAGCGGGATCAGCGCTTCCTTGAGCCCAAACAGGAAACCAGCGTTCGGCTTCACGGTGCCGTTCTGATTCCAGAGATAGAGCGTCAAGCCACCGGAGAGCAGCACCGAGACCAGCCCGAGGGCGGAGAAAAAGTTGCCCTTGCGGGTCTTTAAATAATGCCACACCCCATAGCCGAGCGGCAGGGCCAGAGCCAGGATCATCGCCTTGAGCGGGCCGATGTGCCATGGCTTCGCGAGCTTACCGAGTTTTTCCTGCAGCACCGGATCCTTGCTGAGATAGCTGAGAATCAGCACTGGGATGATCACGTTGATCAGGATGTTAGCGAGCGGGTGATCTTGCGGTGATTTTTTCTCGGACATGATGGATTCGCCCGTGAGACAAGCAGCTTCGATTCTTTTTGGGAAAGAAAAAAGCGGGAAGCTTGCGTCACACGAATCGCCCGCCACGAAGTCCCCCACCCTTCCCGACATAACAGTCGCGGCGACGCGGAAGGACCGGCTTGTTCGCCCTCGTTTTTTCCAAGTTTTCTGACACAGTCGCACTTCCACTCGGATCGGGCTTGGCGAACTTGCCATCCGCGATCATCTTCCGCAACTACCGCTCAGCATGAAAATCCTCAGCTACCTCGATTCCGCTTACACGCCATTTGTCCGCCGCCTCAACCGCCGTGCTCTGCCGGAACCCGGCACCCGCGATCTCGTCACCCAAATCATCGCCGAGGTCGCGGCCAAGGGCGATGAGGCATTGTTCACCTTCACCAAGCGCTTCGACGGCGCGACTCTAACTGCGAAGACGCTGTTTGTTAGCGATGCGGAATTTGCCGCCGCAGAAGCCGCTGTCACGGCGGAAACCAAAACGGCGGTCGCCCGCAGTTTGAAGAACATCCACGCCTTCGCGAAACGCAGTTTGCGAAAAGATTGGTCCGCGAAAAATGCCGAAGGCGCGACCGTCGGCGAACGTTTCACGCCCTTCGAGCGGGTCGGAGTTTATGTCCCCGGCGGCAAGGCTCCGTTGGTTTCCACTGCGTTGATGACCGCCGGATTCGCCCAAGCGGCCGGAGTCCCCGAGATTCTAGCCGCCACTCCCTGCGGCGCAGACGGCTCGGTGAATCCCGCGCTTTTATACGCGTTGAAAGCCGCCGGCGTGACCGAGGCAATCAAGATCGGCGGCGCGCAGGCGATCGCCGCGCTCGCTCTCGGAACCCGCTCGATCCGCCCGGTGGACCGGATCTTCGGCCCCGGTAACAGCTTCGTCGTCGAGGCGAAACGGCAGCTCGTCGGTGCCGTATCCATCGACCTTCTGCCCGGCCCCAGCGAAATCCTCATCCTCGCCGACAAGACGGGAAATCCGGATTTCATCGCCGCCGACATCCTCGCCCAAGCCGAACACGGCGGCGATAGCGTGGTCGGCTTCGCGACGGATTCGAAGGCGTTGTTAGGAAAAGTGATCAAGGCCATCGAGCGCCAACTGCCCACCCTTTCCCGGACGAAGATCATCAAGGAAGTCCTCAAGCGCGGCACCTTCCTGCTGCATGTTAGAACGTTTGAGGATGGCGTCGCGATCTGCAATGCCTTCGCCCCCGAGCACCTTTCGCTGATCACCGCGGATGAAGACCGCTGGCTGCCGCTCATCCGCACCTCCGGCGCGATTTATCTCGGCAACGACTCGCCAGTCGCCGTCGGCGACTTCCTGGCAGGTCCCAGCCACACCCTGCCCACCGGCGGGTCGGGACGCTCGTTCTCCGGCATTCGCGCGGATCAATTCCAGCGCCGGACCAGCATCGTCCGGCTCGACAAAGCCTCCGTTAGAAAGTCGCTGTCCGTCGTTCAGGAGTTTGCCCGCATCGAAGGACTCGACGCCCACGGCAGATCGACGGCCATCCGCTTGGAAAAATAGGCCCGTTGCCGAAACGGATGCCGAGGGCGATCCATCTTCGTACGTAGTCCCGCTTTCAAGCGGTCTTCTCTTCCGACCAAGACCGCCTAAAGGCGGGACTACTTACGAACAGGACGGCTCTCCGCTGTGGATTGCCAAAATCGCGTCTAGCACTTTCACACCCTTCCACGCCGCTCGTTCTCCGGCATCCGCGCGGATCAATTCCAACACCGGACAAGCATGGAAAAATTTCCTGGATAGTCATCACGGAAGGCTCACCTGAACTCTCGCGAAAGCGCTCGGGGCGCTCGCGGGTGGTGCGGGTTCTTGGACGGTCACGCGTTCCCATTGCGCGTCGATGTACGTGACAGTTTGTGTTCCGGTCATCGCCACGAAAGCTCCCAAAGTATCCGAGCGCTGGGGCGTGTAGATCAAGCCGCTGCCTTTGCGGCGGAGAAATGCGACTTTCAGGACCGGTTCTGCGCCGCTGGAGTCCACTGCGATCTGCGGCAAGCCCGAGCTGCCGCCGGTCGCGAGGACGCTCACATCCGGTCCGGCGGGGTTCATGTTGAAGGCGTATTTGAGGAGGTTCTCCACTCCGTCGTTGAAGGGGGTGGCGGTGGGGGCGGTATTCGGGCCGCTCAATACGGAAGACGACGCCCAGTTGGTGAGTAAAACGCCGCTGCTCGCGACGGTGAAGCTGCGGGTTTCGGGATTGGCGGCGGCGAAGCTGGCATTGCCGGCTTGGTTCGCTCGGATTGTTACCGTGCCGACTGAACCCGTGAGGGTAACGGTGTTGCCGGAAACCGTCGCGGGCCCTGAGATCAATGAGAAGCTGACTGGAAGCGAAGAGGATGCCGAGGCGGTGATCGTGAATGCAGGGCTGGTCGGCACTCGGTCAGCCATTGTCGGGAAAGAGATCGTCTGCGGTGGCAGCGAAATACCTGTGCCAATGATGAGCGTGATGGTTTTCACATATTCGCCAATTGCGCCAACCGTATTGCTGATCGTATCTGTGAGCGTCAGCGTGGTGGTGCCGTTTTGCCCGTTGGGCGTGATGATGACCCGTTCCCCAATCGTCCCCTGAGGGGTGAGCGTGGCGAGTGCAGGATTGCCTATGCTCCAGGTAAAGTTGGAGAAATCCAAAGGCGGGAAAAGCGTGATGGCGGATGCCGATGACGGGACACTCGAACTGATCGACAGGGCCTCTGGGTTATTGATTCCATACAACTTTTCAACCGTCCGGTTGATATACATCGCAGGTTCCTGATCCGTGAACGTATCGCTAATGAAGGGCGTGCTGAGCATCCGATCCAAAGCTGTGTTGGTGTTGTTTTTGAGCCTCACCTCCATTTTCCGCTGTATTCCCAAAGGGTTGGAGACTCGCTTGGGGCTCAGGTAGTTGATCCTGTAAAAGCTGTTTGCGAGGTCGATGATATCCCTCTGGATATTGCCAAATGCATCCGCCAGTTGCCCAGAGTTGCTCGCGGAAGTGTAGAAGGTGTTTTGCAGATCTAGGAGAACTTGAGTTTCCACATTTGCTCCCAGTCCGATGGTATAGATTTTTTTCCCGTCCAAATCACGCTTCGCAATCACTTGCTCCTTGGTTGCGGA
>JAYTLO010000017.1:0-30817 GCA_043729385.1 Akkermansiaceae bacterium | reverse complement strand
GCTTGCCGGCTCGCTCACTTCGTCAAGCTTTTAATTGAATTGTTTTTGTATAAATCACTTTAAACCAGTTATTTACGCGCTAACCTGACGCGAATGGGCAGCCACCCACTATGTGAGTAACCGACTGGAAGGCGTTAATCTCAATGCAGGTAATGGCAATACAATCAGTATTACCAGTTCTGAAAGTAATTGGGGGATCGACTCCATGACGGTGAGCACTTCGACAGATCTCTCAAAAGCACAACCTCACCGTCGCGTGCTCGCGCTCGCAGCTACAGATCAAACGAACCTGATCCAATATCTGCGTGAGTTGGACGGCAGCTCGGTCGGACCGGCAGTCGCCACCGCAGTCACTCCTTCCTTCAGTCTGCCCGGCGGGAACTATCCCGGCGCTCAAACCGTGACGATCAACACCGGCACCAGCGGCGCTACCATTCGTTATACCCTCGATGGCACAGATCCGACGTCGAGCAATGGCACGCTTATCAATGGACCGTCCGGCACCATCACGGTCACACCATCGGTCACCTTGAAGGCCCGTGCGTTTGCAGCGGGTCTTGCCGATAGCCAGATTGCCTTCGCTCATTATCTATTGGTGACACCCGTGGCCAGTACTCCCACTTTTAACCCGGTTTCAGGAACTTATCTCGGCAGTCAGAATATCACGATTGCCACTTCATCCGCCGGCGCTTCATTGCGCTATACCACGGATGGAACCGATCCTACGAGCACTTCGGGTACGTTGATCGCCAACAGCTCGGGAAGCGTGACGGTTGCCGCAAGTGGAACACTGAAGGCTCTCGCCTTCGGCAGCAACTATATCGTCAGCCCGATTGGCACAGCCAACTATGTCATCCTAACCGGAAGCGGAGACCCGATCGTTTCCAATGGCGGCACTGTCGATGCGTCTAGTTCACCTATCGCCTCGGAAGCTGCTGGAAGTGCATTCGATGGACTGACGAGCACGAAATGGCTCGGCAACATGACCGCCCAGGGCGCTTGGCTGGGTTACACGTTCGCCAATGACACCGCCTATCGGATCACCGGTTACCGCATCAGCTCAGCCAACGACGACAACGGACGCCACCCGCGGGATTTCAAACTTCAGGGCTCCAACGATGGCGGTGCCACCTGGACGGACATCGCCGGCAGCCCCCAAACGGGTCAGGGTTATGTCACCGCGTTCAACACCGTCGGCTACTCGTGCGCGGTGAACAGCGTTGCTTATAAAAAAGTCCGCTTGTTTATCATCGCCAACAATGGCTCTACGGAACAAGGCCAAGGTGGAACGGGGCTTGTGCAGGTTTCCGAGCTGGCGTTCCAAGGCTTCGCCGAGGTCGTCACTCCGCCAGCAACGCCCGCCAATCCGCTTGCCACTGCCAACAGCGCCAGCCAGGTGACCTTCACTTGGAGCGATGTGGCGGATGAAACGGGTTACGAAGTTCAGTGGGCGAACAACAGCGGCTTTACCTCCGCCACCACGTTGCCCGCGCTCGCCGCAAATACGACGACTGCCGTAGTGGGAAGCCTCACCCCTTCCACGCCCTATTGGTTCCGCGTTCGCGCCACCAAAACCGGAGCGCCGGAATCCGCGTATGCCACCGCCACCGCGACGACCCAAGCTCCGCCCAGCACCGCCCTCGACTATGCAAATGGCTTCGCCTCAGCGGCGCAGTTGACATTGAACGGCGGTGCGACGGTCGCGAGCAATCGCCTGACGCTCACCGACAATGGCGGCAACCAAGGGCGCTCCGCGTATTTCAACACCAAACAAAACATCCAGAGCTTCTCCAGCTCCTTCCGATTCCAGGTCGGCGGGAACGCAGAAGCGGATGGCTTCACGATGGTGTTCCAGAACGCTGGCGCCAACGCATTGGGCACGAGTGGCGGCGGTCTCGGCTACAACGGCATCGCCACCAGCGTCGCGTTGAAATTCAATATCTATCCCGCTGTCAGCCAAGCTGGCCTCGGGACGAGCGCGAATTTCAATACCGTCGCCAATGCCGCCACCGGCAGCGTCAACATGCGCACGGGGAATCCGATCAACGCCGTCGTCAGTTATGCAGGCACCCGCCTTACGTTGCTGCTCACTGACACCGTCACAGGTGTTGCTTGGACGAAGGTGTTTACCGTCAATATTCCGACGCTTGTCGGTGCGAACACCGCGTGGGTTGGGTTCACGGCTGGCACCGGCGGTGCGACCGCCACCTTCGATATCCTAAATTGGACCTGGGGTCCTGGTTTGGAAAACAACGCGATCTACGAACTCGAGCCGCAGAATGCCGTCGGCAAACGACTCGATGTTCCGTCCGGCAGCACGTCGTCCGGTACCGCGCTACAGCTCTGGAACGACAACAACAACAGCGCCCAGCGCTGGCAGATCCAAGTGCAAAGCAATGGCAACTACGAGCTCGTTCCACAGTCCGCCACCACCTTGCGCCTCACCGCCCGCTCACCCGGAAATTGGGATGGCAACCTCGTCGAGCAAGCCACCGATGCGAACACCAACGCACAACGCTGGACTCTGCTAGACCAGGGCAATGGCATCTACGAGTTCTCCCCGCAGAGTTCCACCACCCGCCGCATGAACGTCATCGGCGCGGGCACCACCGATGGCACGGGCACGGAAATCCGCACCGACAACAACAACAGTGGCATGCGCTGGAAACTGCTGAAACAGTAATTCGTCGTCTCCTTCCCGCAATTTGAACAAGCGGGGAACTCGGCAAAACGAGGGACTGTGCCATAACCGGCGCAGTCCCTTCTTCACTGAAGAAAACACGATCTATGACATTCCCGGTTCGACTCATTGTCTTTGCAGCGCTTGTTCCATGCGTCGTGTGGTTCGCGTCCAGCTGGCTCGTTCAGGACCGGTCGCCATCGGAATCACCAGTATCACGGGAGCACCCCACGAAAATCGAACGACCGCGATCCCGCTCGCAGGACCGCGATGCCAGGCTCTCCCTCGACTCGGAACGTATGGAAATTTCGTCCAATGCCTTTGCGGACTAGTCGCAGCATATTCAGGACGCGTTTCAGCGATTGTTCACCGGCGATCCCGCCAATGCCGAGCTGTTGCGGTCATCCTTGAACCGTTGGTTTTCGGAAAATCCAGAACTCGCGCGCAAGCTCGCCTTCCTCCTGCTCGAAGGGTCATCGATCTCCGCCGGTCTGCCGGACGTGGAGAAAAACTGGCTCCCGCACGATCTCGATCATGCGCTGGTTTGGATCAACGGGCTGCCGCCGGGTGATCTTCAATCCTCATGGATGAATCAACTAGGGCGTTTTTACACGGAGGTGGACCCACTGCGCGCGCTCACGCTACTGCCCGCCTCCAGCTCGCCGGCGAGACAGGAAGAATTCGTCATCCAGGTCATGGATCGTTGGGCTGAACTCGATTTTCAAAAAGCGGGACAGCATCTCTCGACAATGCCTGCGGGCCCTCTCCGCAGCGCGGCCGAGCGCGCCTACCTCGGCCAGATCACCGGGCGCATGCCGGCCGCGGCTGCCGCTTACGTGGCCAACAAAATGTCTCCGGAAAGCCCCGCGCAGGAAGAAGCGACCCGGCTGGTCGTCACCCGCTGGTCGCATCTCGATCCCGCCGCCACCGCCAAATGGTTGGAAACCTTTCCCGCGTCCGCGCTGAAGCCCGAGATGATCGGAGTTCTCATCCCCACCTGGGCTGAGAAGGATCCGGCGGCCGCCAGTGCATGGTCCAAAACGATCCCGGATTTGGCCAAAGATTAACCTGCAATTCCCATCATGAAATATACGAAAGCACTTCTGTTCACACTGTTGACGGCCGCACCGGCCGTCCCTCAAGCCCGTGCCGCTCCCATCACCATTGCCGGCGATCCCATCGGCGCGGGGCAACTGGTGTTCTCGGATTTCACGATCGCGCCTGTCGGCGAAATACCCACCCAGAACAGCACCCCCAATGGCGGCACCGGGCGGGCGAATGCCTCGATCGATGGCAACGCCGCCACCTCCTATATCAATTTCGGAGCGGCCAATGCGGGGTATATCGTGACACCGGCGCTAGGTCTATCGAACGTCACCGGACTCACCCTGACCACCGCCGCGGATTACCCGGATGGCGACCCGCTCAGCTTTTCGCTCTACGGCAGCAATACCCAGGTCGCGAGTTCTACGGCGGGCGCCGATTTCACCTTGTCCGACTTCACCCCGATCACCACCGATCAGGATACCGGACTGCTTTCCCAGTCCGGCCGCGGTTTCACCATTTCACTCCCCATCGCGAACACCGAAAGTTTCACCACCTACCTGCTGGTCTTTCCCACGGTCCGCAACCCGGATGCCGCCAGCCTGAAGATAGCCGAAGCGATCCTAACCGGCACGACCGGTTCCGTCCCGGCGGTTCCCCTGGTGATTAAAAGTTACAATTTCAACATTGTCACCGACGAGCTCACACTCACTTGGGGATCGATGGCCACCAAGACCTATCGGATCACCACATCCTCAAATCTCGCTCCTCCATGGACCAACGTGGCAACCGGGATTGCAGGAGCTGCCATGCAAAGCGAGACCTCCGCCACCGTGAACTTCCTGCAGGGCACCCGCGCATTTTTCCGCGTGGAGGTGGAGTGAGTTAATTTCGAATCATCGACCTCGTTCATTTCGCTAACGGCATCTTGGGCGTCAGTTGCCAAGCCACTTGCCGGGAACGTGTGGAAGATAACAGGCATGGTCAGGGCCGCCCCACGGCGTCGGTCCCTCCGTGCGGCTCGCCACGTAAAACCGGACGGCCTCCGAGATGGAAAGCTCACCGGCCGCCTTCCTGGCGCTCGCCCATTCTTCGATCGCTGCAGGAAGGGAAACTCCGAATTGTTTGACCAAACCTTCGCAATGCCACAGCAACTACAAGTCGCGCTTGGAAGCCTCATCTCCAACCGCCCACCCATTCGTCTATCGGACGGTGATTTGCTGGGCAACCAGCCGGGCTTCGTCCATGCAAGCCAGACTGCGGCGTTTCCGGCTACCGCACTCCTTCCAAGCAAGGGTGAATTCACTGAATCCATCCTTGCGATTAAGCGTGTAGATGGTGACTTTCGCCGGATCGGTTCCAATCTCGACGATACTGTTGCGGCGTTTCTTTTTGGGACTCATCACCTCCGCCCGCCGTTTCAACTTCGGCTTGCAGGAAATGTTGTCAGGAATTGTGTCAGGGACTCCACTTGGAAGCCCATGGCCAATTTTGCATTGAGTTGATTGTGAATTGATTGAGTGGATTACCCCTCCCTGTCCGCCATCTGGTTGGTTTGCAGCAGTTGCTGCGTTCGACGTCGTTTTGCGTTTGTGGCTCCACTTGATGTCGCAGGGTTTCGCACCGTGAGTCGCTCATTTGTTAGGAGTCTGCAGCCGGAACCCTTTTGAAACTTGGTGGGCTGCGGATTTTCCTGCATGTTCCCGCCCATGCGGGAGCTTTCTGAATGGCGCGACCGGGCGCAAATGTTGATCCCGCCCTTGCCGTGGGATCGAGAGCAGTGGCACGATTGCGGTGGCCCGCCGGTCGTTTTATTGCACGGTCTGTGGCGGGGCTGGCGGGCGATGGAGCCGCTGGCTCGGGCGCTGAATCGCGAGGGTTACTCCACTTTGAATCTCCCCTACCCTTCGGCCCGTCTGTCCATCGCGGAGTTGCTCGCCCACGTCGGCCCGCAGATCGAGAAAATCGCTGGTGAGCTGCCGGTGCATTTCGTCACCCACTCGCTGGGTGGCATCTTGGTGAGAGCGTTGCTGGCCGGTGACGTGCCGTGGACTGCAGGAAAAATTGTGATGCTCGCCCCTCCTAACGGCGGCAGCGAAATCGTTGATTGGGCGCAGACGCACCCGCCGCTCCATCGCTTGTTAGGGCCGACTGGCCTCACGCTCGGCAGCGACGGTGTGGCCGGTGGTCTCCCCGCGCTGGCGCCGGAAATCGAGACCGCTGTGATCATGGGCAAGCGTCCGGCGATTCCCTTTTTCAAAAAACTGCTGGACTTGGAAAACGATGGGATCGTCTCTGCGGCACGAGGTCGCCTCGACGGAATGCGGGCGTTCACCGTGATCGATGCCGACCACACCTTCATGCCGATGCACCCTGAGGCGATCCGGCTGTGCGTGGAGTTCCTGAAATCCGGCCGCTGGGCCGACTAATTCTGGAACTGGCTCACCGACTTTTTCTGATAGCCCTCATCGCGCAATTTCCGGAGGTATTCCAAATAACGCTGCTCAGACAGCGCGTCCTTGGCATTAACGACTGGCACTTCTTGGCCGTATTTTTTCCACGGTCCGTAGGGGACTTGGCTGGCCTCGACGAAGCGCCAGTGGACCTTTTGGCCGGAGCGCATCCCTAGGTAATCGCGGATCGCAGGTGATAGATCGATGCCAGCCTTGCCATTCTGAGTGGTCTTCGGCGGCTTGGTGCCGAACACAAACTCCCAATCATCGGTGGTCCACGGGCCGCAATCTTCCCACTGCCCATAGCAACTGCGGCTGCCATTGTAGATTTGCACCCAGCGGCCTTTGCACACCGTGCGGCCGGGTTCTGGATTGACCCGCCCGAACCACGGGATCACCCGCGAGGCTTCCGGTTTGTGAGCGGAGTAGCCGAGCACATCGTTGTAAGGAAGCGCGATGTAAAATGGGTTAAGCTTGGGCACAAATCCCTTGGGCCGGAACTCTCCGGTCGTGTGATTTGCCAAGCGGTTCGCCGGGTCCGGGTCATCATAGCCGCCGAAATTTTCCGCCCACTGCTGGTCCCACGATGACTTGCTGTTCGGCGTGGGATTGCGTGCCGACGGCTGCTCACCGATCCAGAAAATCGTGCAAGTCACCTGCAATTTCCACGGATAGAGAATCCGCGAAGTGGGCGCCGGGGCGGCCAGTGCCCTGACCGGGACAATCGGCCGACTCACGGTCGGCACCAACACCCGCGGAGCCACCGATCCCGTAGCTGAGTGCTGAATATCCGCCGCCGCATGTCCGGCGGAAATCGCCAGCAGAACCAGACTCGAAACGTGGGGTTTTAAAAAAATTCGCAGCATGGCGGAAAATCAGGGGGGAACGTGGGTCAGCGATCGTTGGCGGAGACTTGGATAAATTTTTCCAGCACGCAAGCCAAAGGGTGCGACTGAGACCGGGCTGAGAAAACCAACCGCGAATGGACGCTAACCAACGCGAATGTTTTGAGACTAGATCGAGTTTCTGAATTGACCGTTCGAAACCAACCTCAATGGTTTTGAAAATCTGATCTCATTCGTGTCCATTCGCGTCCATTCGCGGTTAATGATCAAATGCCGCCGAGGAGTTGCAACCCCGTTAACGTTCTTCCCAGCGCTCTTCTTGGTGCTCGGCGGATTTCGGCTCGAGGTGGGAAATCACCCGCCCATCGGGACGCAGCAACTCGGCGACGCTGGCTTCGATTTCCGTGGCCGCTTCGTGCGCCTCGCCGACGGTTAGATCGTCGTCGAAGACTAGGTGAAACTCGACCCAGTGGGTCCGCCCCGAGTGGCGGTGGCGGAGGTTGTGATAGGACAGCCCGCGCTGGCCGACTTCGCGGTCGAGTAGGTCGCAGATCGCGCGCTCCACCTTCGGGTCGGTTTCATCGAGCAGCCCGCCTAGGCTTTCGCGGATCAGCTTGAAGCCGACGCGCAGGATGTTCAGCGCGGCGAGAACCGCAGCGATCGGATCCCACCAGACCCATTTGGTGAAGTAAATGAGTGCCAAGGCGACGAGGACCGCGCCGCTCGACCACACGTCGGTTAGAACGTGCATCCCGTTGGCCCGCAGCAAGGGCGAACCACTATTTTTCCCAACCCGGATGAGGGAAAGCCCGAGCAACAAATTGATGCCAGCCGCCGCCCCCGTCACCGCCGCCCCGAAGGCGATATGCTCGATGGTCACGCCGAAGACGAACTGCCGCACCGCTTCGTAAAGGATCAGCACCGCCGCCGCAGAAATCATCGCGCCCTCGAATCCAGCCGATAGGAACGCCACCTTGTCATGACCGAAGTGATGCGTCTCGTCCGCCGGTTTATAGGCGAGCCGCAGCGCCCAAGCCGCAAATCCGACCGCCAGCAAGTGAACCACAGACTCCGCAGCATCGGAATAGACGGCGGAGGATTTAGTGACCACGGCGGCAGTAACCTTCGCACCAAGCAGCACCACGGCCGCCGCGAGCGAGAGGTTCATCATCCGTTTTTGATCCTCGTAGCTGGGCACGTCGGGAGTCTGCATGGGGTACTCCGCATTGGCAAACTTTGGCCGGCAGCTAATCCCGCTTCGGCATCGCGTTTTCATCCTCCGCGGCGGCGAAGATGGCACTGGTCCGGAGAATGCAAACGCGGGTGGCGCCCAAAGCGAGCGACCAATCGTTCTTCACCGCCGTGGGCTTTGCTCGGCCCCACCTCCCATTCTGCGTGCCGAAGTAATATTGGAATGTTTATACTGCCGCGCGTGAAGATTTGTGGAAACTCTTCTAGCGGAATGATGGCGTGAAAGTCTTGGGGAGCACACGCGCCCTCGCGTGTTGTCTTTGGCGGCCCCCGCCAAAGACTGCGTCTCCCATCACGGGAGCTTTGTGATTGATTCAACGAACTGCGTCCGAATCCCGAAAATTCTACCGACCCATGAGGCTCCCTCGCGGAAGATGCGCCTATCGAGTTGATGAAAGACGGGACGCAGACCGAGATCGTTTTATCATGGGAAGCACTACACCGCCCGGTTAGCCGACGCTGACGCGGTGCCGCCTCTATCAGAGCTGGCGCGCGTTTCCGTGTGGCGTGCGCTTGAGCGTTGTGTTCTTCTCCTTTCGTCCCATGGAACCCGTTAAAGATTTCACCACCATCGAATCCATCTTCGTCCGGCATCGCAATGCGCTGCTAGTGCGCGGGCAGTTCACGCCGATTTATACCGACTACTATTTGCACTTGATGCAGCACGGCATCCGCCCGCCGGTGGAGCTGGATCAAATGCTCAAAGACACACTTGCGCTGTTAGTGCTGCACCTCGTCGCGCGGCCATGGGCAGAGAGCATCGCTTGGACCGCCAATCTGCGGGCACCTCGGATTAACCTATTCGTCACGGGCAGTTCGTTCGAAGAAGCAATCACCGGGCGGGTTTTCACCGAAGACGTCCGCGAACCAGATCGCAATTTCTTCTATTCTCAAACCACCACCGTCGAGAACAAGCAAGCGCGACTCTCGACCTTGGAAATTGAAGGCAAGGACCCGATTCTGTGGCTCTCCCAGTATTATGATCAGTCAGAGCAACGCCCGGCGCGCGCCTTCCGGTTAGATGATGAAAACTTCGCCATCGTCGCTGCGCAACCGGATTGCGACCTTGACTGGTTGGCATCGCTGGATGCCGCCGCCGTTACGGATATCGTCGCCACTGAGGAAACCACGCTGCTAGAATCCCGCCGCTTCCGGTTTCACTGCGGCTGCACGCTTGATAAGATTTTGCCAATCCTCGGCGGTTGGAAAGACCGACTCGACGAGTTGTTTGAAGATGATGAATTCATCAACATTCAATGCCCCCGCTGCGCCGCGAAGTATCATGTCACTCGGGAGATGATTGTATAACCAAGGCTGGCCCACCGCGCGGAATGCAAAGCAGGTTGGCATTCTGCATCTCTAGACGACGGCGAGACCGCATCTAAGTAACATTTAACTCACTGATTATCATATGAATAGCAAAGCCTCACGGAGAAGGCACGGTGATTGCTAAAACGCCCGGCTATGAAAAGCGGCTCAGTGTGTTCACGCTTGGACGGAACGAGTGAGCTTTTCTGACATCATCACAATCAATCATGAAAACCTCGTTACTACCGTGCCTACTCGGGTCACTCATGACCGTTTCCACCGTTCCATCATTCGGCGAAGACCCGAGAGTGATCGAGGATTACTACAATTCCAAACTGGCTCCGTTCTATCATGGCGTGGCCTCGGGCGATCCCTTGCCTGATGGAGTTATCATATGGACACGGGTGACCCAGAGGGCGAAAAACAATGATAGTAAACTGCGGGTGCGGTGGACCGTGGCGACTGACAAGGAACTGCAAAACGTCGTCGCAAACGGAGAAACCTTCGCCCTGAAGGAGCGAGACTACACCGTGAAGGTTGACGTCCGGGGATTGCAAGCAGGGCAAACATACTTCTATGGATTCAAGGCGCTAGGCCGTGACTCTACCGTGGGCCGAACTAAAACCGCACCCAATGTCGCAGTGGATCAACTGAAATTCGCCGTGATTTCGTGTGCTAATCTCGAATGGGGCTATTTCTCCGGCTATAGAAAGCTTGCAGAGCGTGGCGATCTCGACGCGGTGATTCACTTGGGCGACTATATCTATGAATATCCTGATAACAGCTCCTACAGCTCGTCGGAAGTGCGCGACGAGAGGGTGGTATTCCCATCAGGTGAGACAGTTACACTTAAGAATTACCGTGCGCGGTTTGCCACCTATCATCTGGACCCCAATTTGCAGCGCGTGCACCGCCGTCATCCATTTATCACCATTTGGGATGATCATGAGTTCGCCGACAACGCCTGGAAGGGCGGCGCGGAAAACCATCAGAAGAAGACTGAAGGAAATTGGGCCACCCGCAAAGCAAAGGCCAAACAAGCTTACATGGAATGGATGCCGATCCGGGAGAATGGCGGGAAAATTTATAGAAAGCTACAGTATGGTCCACTGATGGATCTAATCATGGTGGATGCTCGGGTGGAGGGGCGCGATAAGCAGATCGACGACGTGACAAATCCTAGGCTCTATGACAAGGACCGCACAATGCTAGGTAGCGTTCAGGAAAACTGGCTAAAGGCAAACATGGCGAGTTCCACCGCCACTTGGAAAATTATCGGCAATCAAGTGATGTTCTCGGAATTCAACATCGGCTTCGCAGCCGACAATGATCCGCTTATTTCCTCTGACACACTGGAGAGTTTGTTCCTAGACATCTGGGACGGCTATCCAGCAGAGCGCAGAAGCTTAATGAAATTCATGGCTAATAAACCCATCACCAATGCAGTTATTCTTACGGGCGACATTCATGCCAGCTTCGCCTTAGAGGTGGTGGAATCGCCAACCGACAACCCTGCCTACAATCCGACAACAGGAGAAGGAGCAGTGGCTGTGGAATTCGTAACCCCAAGTCTGACGGCAGCCAACTTCGACGAAGAGGCTGGTGATTTCTTAACCTCTAACTTGGAGTCCCGAATCAACAGTGAGGATTCAAACGGGGACAATCCTAACCCGCACATGAAATTCGCGGACCTGAATCGGCATGGTTACATCATTCTAACGGTCGAGCCGGATCAAGTGCAGGCCGACTACTACTACCTGAAGAACATTCTCAAGCCCACCACATCAGAAAGCTGGGGTGGTGGCTGGGTCAGTGCATCTGGAACGAATCATTTGCAACCTGCCAGCGCACCTGTGGCAGCACCCGCGATGCTTGATGCTGAAGAGCCGTGAGTCGGCCATCACGATCCGTTTCCAGAAAGATGAAATCGGCTCATTTTCGACTGTCGTAAAAATTATTTTGGCTTCTGGGATTTTCCGCAGCTTGGCATCCGTCCCGCTCTATGGCTGGAAATGGTTGCCCCTATTCGCAAATTCTCCGCTCGTAACAAGCTTCGCTTAGGGTTCGTGCCGCTGACGGATTGTGCGCCGATCGCAGCGGCCCACGAGACGGGAATCTTCGAACGCTGGGGACTCGACGTGGAACTCTCGCGGGAACTCGGCTGGGCCAGCGTGCGCGATAAGATCATCTACGGCCATCTCGACGCCGCCCAGTCGATTGCTGGAATAGCCATCGCTCTAGGGCTTGGTATCAACGAGATGCGCTGCGAGGTGGCGGTGCCGATGGTGCTGAATTTGCATGGCAACGCGGTCACGATTTCTAGCGAGATTGGCCCCGATAAGATCGGTCGCGGTGAAGGACTCCGCGATTATCTAACTTACGGATGGAAAAAGGAGCGACCGTTCACGCTGGCAGTCACTCACCGCTATTCGTCTCACTACACCTTGCTCAAAACTTGGCTGAGCCGCCACGGCGTGGTGGCCCCCGACCATGTGGAAATTATCTTCCTGCCCCCTTCTCTGATGCCGCGCTCGCTCAAGGCGGGTCACATTGACGGCTATTGTGTGGGCGAACCCTGGAACTCCGAGTCGATCATCGCCGGGACCGGCTGGTGCCCGGTCACCTCGGCGGAAATCGCCCGGGGCCATCCTGAGAAAATTCTCATCATCTCTGGCAACTATCTCTGTGAGCAAAAGGATGAATCAATCGCGCTGGTCTCAGCCTTGATCGAGGCATGCCAGCTTTGCCAAACTGAGGAGTTTCGTGAGGATCTGATAGCGATCTTGGCAATGAAAGCTTACACCGGAGCCTCGCCCGAGGTGCTAAGAAATAGCTTAGGGCCGACCTTCGACACCGGCGTGGATCGCGTGAGCGCCCGCGGATTCCATATCTTCCATGGCGACTCGACGAACCGCCCGAGCATGGACAAGGCGTCGTGGGTTCTCTCGGAATTGCGCAACGCTGGCACGATTCCAGAAGGCACTTGCGGCTCACTGTCCCGGATTTTCCGCGAGGATCTCTATCATGCCGCCGAGCTCTGCCTCGGCGGTAACGTCGCGCACGCAACTGCATAACCACACAATTCATGTCTCATTCTCCTAGCGGCGGCGGCCTCAATCTGGTCGATTTCAAAGCGCCTTCCATTCGCACCCTGCATACAACTTGGTTCGCATTCTTTCTAACCTTCGTCCTGTGGTTCGCCCACGCTCCGTTTAAAGGTGCTCTAACTGCCGCGTTTCATCTAAATGATGCGCAATGGAAAGCCCTGCTGATCCTGAACGTGGCGCTGACGATTCCCGCTAGAATTGTTATTGGGATCTTGGTCGATAAATTTGGCCCACGGGTTACATTTTCGCTATTACTGATGATTTCAGGAATTCTCTGTGTCTGCTTCGCGTTGAGCCGATCGTTTGAGATGCTCGCCCTCACGCGCTTTCTAATGGGCTTCGCGGGTGCGGGATTCGTGATCGGGATCCGGCTCGTCGGTGAGTGGTTTCCAGCCCGCCAACTCGGCCTGGCAGAAGGGATCTACGGCGGCTGGGGGAATTTCGGCTCGGCAGCCGCGGCGATTATTTTACCCACCGTAGCGCTCGCCTTCGGCGGCGAGGATTGCTGGAGATATGCCTTCATGTCCGCAGGAGCGGTGTCGTTTCTCTATGGCATCTTCTTCTATCGAGTCATCCGCAACACACCGAAGGGATCGACTTATTTCAAACCGAAGAAGTCGGGCGGCCTGGAAGTCTCCACCCCCGGCGACTTTGTGTTTCTGTTGCTGATGAATATTCCGATGTTCGGTGCCTTGGCCGCTCTCGCATGGAAACTCTCACCCACTGGAGTGAATCTTCTAACGGCACCGGTGGTGAATGTCATCTATGTCGTGCTCGTCCTTCTCTTCATCTTGCAGGCATGGCAAATCTACCGAGTCAATGCCGGGATGCTTAAAGCCGGCGGCGTGCCCGATTACCAACGCTATCCCTTCCGCCAAGTCGCGATTCTTAATATCAACTATCTCATCACCTTCGGCTCAGAACTCGCAGTCGTCTCGATGCTGCCCGGATTCTTTGCTGATACTTTTGGTCTATCTCCCATAAAAGCAGGACTTATCTCTGCTGGTTTTGCCACCATCACCATCGCGGCGCGTCCGGGCGGTGGATGGATCTCTGATAAATTCGGCCGCAGGAAAACGATGCTGGTAGTGCTCGCGGGTCTTGCAATTGGTTACTTACTCATCTCCCGGATCGATGCCACCTGGCCGATCGCCCTCGCCGTGGCTGCCACCATTTCCTGCGGACTCTTTGTACACATGGGAACCGGGGCGGTGTTTGCAATGGTGCCGCTGATCCAACGCCGGATGACAGGTCAAATCGCCGGCATGACTGGAGCTTATGGCAACGTCGGCGGCGTAGTATTCCTAACGATCTATTCATTCGTCAGCACGCCTACGTTTTTTATGATCATCGCCGCGTCGTCGGTGTTAGGACTTGTGGCTTCGTGCTTCCTCGCCGAGCCGAAAGGACATATCTCCGAAGTGGCGGAAGACGGCTCGGTGCAACTCATCGAAGTGGCGTAATGCGCCTCGCCAGTTCGCCATTTGTTTTCCACCCTCGCGGCCATGCACCTCACCGGTCGGATCGAACTGGCAACCGGCCTCTTCACCTCGGCCGGCCCCAAGCCACAGAATGAGGATTGCCTCGGCATCCGCATTCCGGATGCCGACCTACTTCCCACCAAGGGCATCGTCGCTTGCATCGCCGACGGAGTTTCCGCTGCGAGCGCAGGCAAGGAAGCTGCCGAAGCTGCGGTGATCGGCTTCATTTCCGACTACTACGAGACTCCAGAATCATGGGAGGTGAAGACGGCTGGGCAAAGAGTTCTAACGGCACTCAACCGTTGGCTCTTCTCGCAAGGCCAAGGATTTCGCGCTGCGGAAAAAGGCTGTGTTACGACTTTCACTGCCATCATCCTCAAATCCCAAACCGCCCATGTGTTTCACATCGGAGACAGTCGGCTCTATCGCCACCGCGCTGGTGAGCTTGAGCAAATCACCCGCGATCACGCCTCGCGGGTTTCTGCAGACACCTGTTATCTAACACGGGCGCTCGGCCTCACCGCCTCACCTCGGATCGACTATCACACCTTTCCCATCGAAGTCCGCGACCGCTTCTTACTAACCACCGACGGAGTTCACGATGAAATTTGTCTCCAAGACATTGAGTCGATCTTAACGGCAAACGCCGATTGCCAAACTTGCGCCGACGCTCTGGGCGAGGCAACGCATCTAAACACAGATAATCGCTCGTGCATCCTGCTAGATATCCAATCGCTGCCCGACAGTGATAAAAACGACGTGTTCCGCCAGCTAACGGAACTACCGATTCCGCCCGATCTGCTTCCGGGTCAATCCATCGACGGACTCCATGTCGAGCGCCTCATTTCCGCCAGTAAGAATTCGCAGCTCTATCTGGTCTCAGACATGGATGATGATAACCGGAGTTATGTATTAAAAACTCCATCGATTAGTTTCGAGGATGATCCTTCTTATCTCGAGCGATTCGCGTTCGAAGAATGGATCGGCCTGCGGACTGATAGTCCTTACCTGGCCAAAGTCATCCGCCGCCCACGCGCCCGGCGGTTTTCCTATATCATCTTGGAATCAATCGATGGACCCACACTTGGCCGCTGGAGTGAAGAGAACCCGCGACCGCCTGTGGAGAAGGTCGTGGAGATCATCGGCCAAGTCGTCGAGGGCGTCCGCGCACTGCATCGGCGGGACACTCTGCATCAGGACTTGAAGCCAGATAACATCATACTCGGGCACGACGGGCAGGTAAAAATCATCGACTATGGATCGTGCCGAGTCGGCGGGATTTCGGAAATTTCCACGCCGTTTGAGCGTGACTCCGCCCTCGGGACGGTGGACTTCTCTGCGCCGGAGTATCGGTTAGGCATCACGCCGACGACTCGCTCGGATTTGTTTTCAATCGCGGCAATCACCTATCATCTGCTAACCGGTGGACATCATCCGTATGGAAATGCCTGGGCAAAAGCCCGCAACCCGAAGGATTTCTTCACCCTCGTCTATCAGCCGGCAGCCGCCCACAACCCGATGGTGCCGCTGTGGATGGATGCGGTGCTGCGGAAAGCGCTATCAATCCCGATCAAGTCTCGCCAACAGGTGATGTCCGAGTTTCTCCACAATCTGCGCCACCCGGACCCTGCTTTCCTGACAGCCGACGCGCTGCCATTTGCACACAGGAATCCGCTGCTGTTCTGGAAACTCGTCGCACTCTTTGCGATTCTAGGCTGGATCATCACTTGGGTCTGCCTGAGCTGACTCCCAATCAGCTCATGGCTTGGACCATTGCTGATGAATATGACTCATCTGTGAGGTGGCTGCGATTCCTTCACAATTCCATCAAGGGAACCCGCATGGCACAGCGGGTGCTTTTCCCATAACAAGCAACTTTACTAGTCATGGTCGATTTCAACAACTCAGGCTTCAGCGAGGATCAAACCTCATACCTCTCGGGATTCGTCTCGGGAATTCTTCAAGCCCGCGAGCTGCCCTTCCTCGGACAGGACGCGGGTGGGCGCTTCACTCATGAACCTGCGAATGCCGTCGAGATGCTATATCATACGCCGGTCGATGAACTGTGCCGCGAGGAGCAAATCAAGCATGAGCAAAATGGTCTGGATTGCTACCCTACCATCGTCGCGAACGCGGAATCCAACAGTTTCCCGACGGACGGCGATGTGTTTCGCTATAAATTCCACGGTCTGTTTTTCGTCACTCCGGCCCAAGAAAGCTTCATGCTCCGCTGCCGCATCGCGGGGGGCGCACTGAGTACTTATCAGTTCCGCGGCCTCGCGGAAATCGCCGCCGACTGGGGACCAGGCCACACGGATTTAACGACCCGCGCCAACCTCCAGGTCCGCGAGATTATGCCTGAGAACTGCCCTGCGATTTTGATGAAACTCCTCGATCTCGGCCTCACTTCCCAAGGCTCCGGCGCAGATAACATCCGCAACATAACCGCCACTCCGACGACGGGGTTCGACCCCACCGAACTCATCGACGTGATGCCCTACGCCCGCGCGATGCATCATTATATCTTAAAGAATCGCGACCTCTACGGACTACCTCGCAAGTTTAACATTTCCTATGACTCAGGTGGTTGCGTCTCCGTTTGTGCTGATACTAACGACATCGGTTTCTACGCCGTCAAGGTCGGGCCTAACGAGAATGGCGTCTCGCCGGGGATCTATTTCCGCATGCAACTCTGCGGCATCACCGGTCACAAGCAATTCGCCACCGATTGCGGAGTGTTACTAACACCCGCCGAAACGATTCCCGTCGCCGCCGCATTGATCCGCGTGTTTGTGGAGAACGGCGACCGCACTAACCGCACGAAAGCACGGCTCAAATATCTAGTTGATGATTGGGGGATTCCTAAAACGCTTGAGGAAACGGCGAAGAAGATGACTTCCCCGCTGCGCTATTATCCGCTGGAAGGGTGCGAGCCGTCTGCCCCGAAATCCAAACATGGCCACCTCGGCATTCATCCGCAAACCGATGGTAAACATTACATCGGCGTGCTCACACCCGTCGGTCGCATGTCGTTCGCGCAAATGCTCGCGCTCGCTGACATCGCCGATCAATTCGGTCGCGGAGAAATCCGCCTAACGGTCTGGCAAAATCTTATCATCCCAGGCATCGCCGAAGAGAACCTCCAAGCCGCCATCACGGCGATCCAAGCCACCGGTCTGGACCACCGGAACAACACTCTAACCGGCAGCCTGATAGCCTGCACTGGCAGCCAAGGATGCAAGTTTGCCGCCGCCGACACCAAGGGCCACGCACTCATTCTCGGCAGCCACCTCACCAGCAAGATGATCCTCGATCAGCCAATCAACATTCATCTAACTGGCTGCCATAATTCCTGCGCTCAGCACTACATCGGCGACATCGGCATGATGGGCACTCGCGTGAAAGTCGATGATGGCTCTACGGTGGATGGCTACAACATCGTCATCGGCGGCGGAGTGGATGACACTCAGGCCATCGCCCGGGAAATCTGGAAATCCGTCCGCGCCGACGAGATGCCCGCGCTGATCGAGCAGATCCTCGTCGTCTATCTGCGGGACCGGATCGAGGACGAGAGCTTCGCCGGATTTGCGAACCGCCACACGCCGGAGCAACTCATGGAGCTTTGCGATCCCGCTAAAACTGCCGCTGCCTAACACCCACTGCCATGTCACTCACCATTCCCAACACCGCTCCATTTTCCGGGGCGCAGAAAATGTGGCTCAAGGGCTATCTCGATGCACTAAACTCCGCCTTGTATCCTGCGGTAGGCGGCGCGTCCGAACCCGCCCCGGCTGCCGGTTTACCAATCACCATTCTGTGGGGTTCCCAAACCGGAAACTCAGAAGCACTTGGTAAAAAACTCAGCAAGTCACTCGCGGCGAAAGGCCACTCCCCCACCCTGCGCGACATGGCGGAAATTTCACCTGCCGATCTAACCACGGCAGCGCACGTCCTCATCATCACCTCCACTTATGGCGATGGCGAACCACCTGATAACGCCGCCGCTCTCCACTCCGCACTTCACGCGGCGGATGCGCCACAGCTCGCATCGGTCAACTTCGCGGTCCTCGCGCTCGGCGATTCTAACTACCCAGACTTCTGCAAATGCGGCCACGATTTCCATACTCGCCTCACCGCGCTGGGTGCCACACCGCTCATCCCGCTCACTGAGTCGGACGTTGATTATGATAAGCCGTTCGCCAACTGGATTGCTCAGTTAGAGAAGGCATTAGTCGCAGCCTAAAACTAGAAACTTCAGAAGTCTTTCCGTGCCCACCACCCTCCAACGCCTCCCAGCCCTGAAGCACGCTTCAAAGCCGGACCTTGAGAAGGGCAATCTAATCGACCAACTTCTCGCCGAGCAAAAGCAACTCCAGACGCCAGTCGCCCGTTTTTCGGATGTCCATCACCAGCGCAAGCCTGACCTGGCTGATCACTACCGCAGCCTCATCCCGCTAACCAAACCCGGCGATGGCGAGCAATATGCCTTCGAGGTTTCGCTTGACCGTTGCACCGGTTGCAAAGCCTGCGTGTCCGCCTGCCACTCGCTCAACGGCCTCGATGACCACGAGGCATGGCGCGATGTCGGCACCTTGTTAGGTGGCAGCGATAGTCCTGGCTGGCAGCAAACTGTCACCACCGCTTGTCATCATTGCGAAGATCCAGGCTGCATGAACGGCTGCCCGGTCGGTGCTTATGAGAAGGATAAGGACACCGGCATCGTCCGGCACCTCGACGACCAATGCATCGGCTGCTCCTACTGCATTCTTAAGTGCCCTTACGATGTCCCGAAGTATTCCAAAAAGCGCGGCATCGTTAGAAAGTGCGATATGTGTCACCAACGCCTCGCCGAAGGAGAAGCACCGGCGTGTGTGCAGGCTTGTCCGACGGAGGCGATCCGGATCGTGAAGGTGGCCACGCAGAAGGGCGGCGGGCCATCAGCATTGTTAGGCGATTCCTCGATCACTCTTCCCACCACCCGCTATGTCGGTCGTGAGATCCCCGCCTCCGCTGCGGCGGCGGATCAGGCGGTGCTTATCCCTCAACACGCGCATTGGCCGCTGGTTCTCATGTTGATGCTCACGCAAGCCGGAGTCGGTATGCTTATCACTTCGCGCGGCCACTTAGCGATAACTCTAACTGGCACTGCGATCTTCTTCGCGGGCATGGGTGCTTCCGTGTTTCACCTTGGCCAGCCGCTCAAAGCTTGGCGCTTTTTCCTCGGCCTGCGCACCTCTTGGTTATCGCGGGAAATCCTTGCGTTCTCGCTGTTTGCGCCGATCCCGCTGGCCCTCGCCACGTTCGCCGCATTGCCCTATTTCCCGCAGCTTCCGATCCCGTTAGTAGTTATTAATTTGCTGCCACTCGCAGCACGAATCACCACTCTATCAGCGCTGGGTCTTGGGCTAATCGCGGTGTTTACGAGTGTGATGATTTATCACGACACTCATCGTTCGTTATGGCGCTTTCCGCTCGGGGCCGCGCGGTTTTTCGGCACCGTCGCCAGCTTCGCCGCGCTGGGAAATCTGGTACGCGAGCCAAGTCTGGTTGGTGGTTCGTCATTCGCCGCCGCCATTCTCCTCAAGCTCATCCCGGAATCCCGCTTGCTCCAGCTTGGCGACGACGATGACATCCCGTGGTCGCCCGATGTCCACAGCGCCCGCCTCCAGCTTGGCCCGTTAGGCATCATTCTGCGTTGCCGCATCACCTTCGCCCTGCTTGCGATTTTCATCGGCTTTGTCCAGCCATGGGTCGCCCTGCCGATCCTGCTGCTCGCCGAGTTGCTAGAGCGTCAGCTCTTTTTCCAATCCGTCCACGCACCCAAGATGCCCGGAAATTTCGGGCCAAAATCTAGGGGTGGGCATTGAGATGCCCGGGGGACATTCACTCTCAACAGCACTTGCACTCCGTCCGCGGTTCCCCTAGAGCTACCGCCGACTCCCCGTTGCCACATTCTTGCTACACAGCTAACCATGAAAGATATCCTCGACCTATTCCTGCACTTGCCGGATCACCTTCGCGATTTCATTAGCGCCCACGGGACGCTTGTTTACGGGCTGTTATTCTTAATTGTTTTCTGCGAGACGGGCTTGGTCGTCACCCCGTTTCTGCCGGGTGATTCATTGTTATTCGCCATCGGTGCAATCGCGGCCGACCCGACATCGAAGCTAAACATTTGGGTCGCCGCAGGGATTCTCTTGGTGGCTGCGATCCTCGGCGATACCGTGAACTACTGGATTGGTCGTAGATTCGGCGGATGGATGATGCGACGATTCCCGAGAATCGTAAAGCCCAGCCATATCGAGAAGACGAACGAGTTCTTCGTCCGCTACGGGGGGAAAACGATCATCATCGCCCGTTTCGTGCCGATCGTGCGCACCTTCGCCCCGTTCGTAGCGGGATCGGGAGAAATGAATTACCGCCGCTTCATGTATTTCAATGTGGTCGGCGCGGTGCTATGGGTAGGCCTTATCCTGCCTTGTGGCTGGTTCTTCGGAAACATCCCGGTGGTAAAGGCCAACTTCGAGTTGGTCGTGTTAGGCATCATCGGCATTTCCATTTTGCCGATGGTCATCGAGATCGCCCGCGCGAAATTCAAGAAGAAGTACTCACCATCAGACTGAGCAGGGATTCGTTAGAGAGACTGGCAGCAAGACCTGCACGGGAAACCAAAACACCTAGTCGATAGTCAGGTGCGACTCGGTTAGTGCGGAAGCAATTTCCTCAAAATGCCAGCTTCCAAATCACCCCGAGCACTGCACACGCTGCGAGTGTCGGGATCACGCCAACTTTAAATCGCTCCATCGCCAACCAGGCTGCGAGCGCAACTCCTGCGACGAAATAATCGAACATTCCCACTGACGATTGCAGTGCATGGGTGGAGAAGACGATTGCTAGATTAAGAATCACGCCGACGACGGCGGCGGTGATCGCGGTGAGCGCGGATGCCAGTGCCGGGCGCTCGCGCAAGCCCTCGACGTGCGGCGCCCCCAGAAACACAAATAGAAAGCAGGGAAGAAACGTTACCCATGTCGTGACAAGTCCGCCGAGCGTCGCCGCCGCGAGTGGTGACAGATCGCCGGGGTGTTGCCACGCTGCCACGAAACCGACGAATTGTAGCACCATGATCAGCGGGCCTGGCGTGGTTTCCGCCAGGCCGAGACCGGTCATCATTTGTTGCGGACTCAGCCATTGATAATGCTCAACCGCCATTTGCGAGACATAGGGCAGCACCGCATACGCGCCGCCGATGGTGACCAGCGCTGCTTTGCTGAAAAACAAACCTTCTTGGAAATGAATTCCCTCCCACCCTAACAACAGGCCGATGGCAATCACTGGCACCCACCAGAGTGTTAGGCAAATTGAAGTTATCAAAATGGTCCTTCCAATGCTTGCCCGCGGTGACGGTGGCAGCACCACGGATGGTAACTCGTCAGCACCGGATTTCCCATGGCCCTTGCCGGCGGGAAACTGGCGCGGGAAAATTTTTCCACCGACGAACCCGATCAAGGCGGCCACGATGATGATGATCACGAAGGAGATTTTGTAATGATAGATCGCGACGAACGACAAGCCGGCCAAGGTCCACAAGCTGGGCGACTTCAACGCCTTTGAGCCGATCCGTTTCACTGCGGATAGAACAATGGCGATCACTGCGGGAATGAGTCCGTAGAAGATCCCCTGAATCCAGGTGATTTCGCCGCAGGCCATGTAGAGCCAGCTCAGTGCTAACAGGATGAAAACCGAGGGCAGCACAAACAAAACCCCAGCCGCGATTCCGCCGCGTGCGCCGTGCAAGCGCCAGCCGAGATAGGTCGCGAGTTGCTGCGCTTCCGGGCCGGGTAGCAACATGCAGAAATTCAGCGCGTGCAGGAAATGATCTTCTGACAACCAGCGCCGCCGCTCGACCAGCTCCTTGTGCATGATCGCGATCTGCCCAGCCGGCCCGCCGAAGCTGATCCAGCCAAGCTTGGACCAGAAGCGCAAAGCTTCGCGGAAGCTTGGGACCGGCGGTGGGGCTTCATTCATCGGCGGATTTCATCCAGCCACTCGCGGATAGGCAAGAACCGACATTTGACGAGAGGTCGCTCACTCTTCCGGCACTTCTTTTTTCACCGGGGCCATCAGCGTCATTCCCTTGAGCAAGCGGCAGAACTCCTTCTTCGGCAGCACTGCTACGGCTCCCTCGCCCTTGGGGTTGTTTTCCATGGTTTTAAACTCCACCTCGTAACGGTCCAGCCGCACGATGCGGATGTATTTCGCGCCCTTTTGATAGATCTCGTCCTGGTAAATTCTCATGGCGCAAGGTGCGGGAGTGGAATGACTCTGGCAAGCTCACCTGTGATTTCAGAATGTGTCCCGGCTGTCTAAGCCGGGAGCGGAGACCTTGGATCCGGCTGAGACAGCCGGGACACATTGCACCTCACTCGCAGGCGTCCCGATTTCATCTAACCACGCGGCATCGGGCATGGCGTAGGGGCGGAAGGTTTCGAGGGTGCCGTAGTGCTCGTTGTGAAATAGCGCACGATGCAGGCCGAGCGCGGTGGCGGCGGGCGAGTCGATTAGATTTGAGGAATCGTTGGCGCTCATTTGGAACAGCACCCGCATTTCGAACTCAGCCATCAGCTTGCGGGGAATCCAGCGGCTGACGTTGTTCCAAGTATCCGTAGCGGCTAACACATGCATGCCCACTGGGCCGCCTTCGCCTAGCAGGTTGGCAAAGGCCTGCGAGGGGGTGGCTCGGGCAGCGGCGTCATCGTCCATCGAGAAACGGAACTCGTCATCCGGGCGCAGCGATTTGAAACGTTGGAGGTCGTGGACGATGAGGAAAACTTCCGGCGCATCCCGCCCCGACGATGGGCCGCGAGCTTCTAACTCTTTCGACAATTCTGCGAGCAACGCAGGCGTTTCGGCAGGACCGCCGATGCGGATCCGGTGCGGCAAGACTGCGGCGAGCTTTTGGAAAAATCCGTCGGCGCCATTATCATAGGCGTGCGGATCGAGAATCACGAACTCGACTTGCTCCGGCGGGTATTGGGCGGCGAGGGAAACAATGCTGATGGCTAACAACGACAACGCGCGCTCGGCGGATTGGCCGACGACTAACAGGTGACTGCCACTCTGGCGCTGGAACTGCGCTTCGGTCGGGCCTTTGATCGAATTCGGCGCACCCAGCCAGGCGCGGGCTGTTGCGGGACGCGAGGTCGAGCGGGACAAAATCAGCTTTTTCAACTCCATGTTATCTCGGACGTCGGCCGGGGCGTTTCCTTCGAAAACAATCGGCGGCGGTGGCAGCTTGCCATCGCGGCTGGCCAGCGCGTTGACCTTGTCGAGCGCGGCATCGCGTTCGTCCTCGGGCAGCCAGACGATTTGAAATGGGCTGTTAGCGGCGAGCGCGCCAGCTTGGTCATTGTAGATTCCCTCGCCCGGGCGGGTGAGCAAGCGCGGCGCGGGATTGTCGTCGTCCATGATGAGGTGGGCATCGGTTTCATTGCACTGGAGGGCGATGCGGATGACCATTTGACCCAGCGTGGCGCGGGCCAGCGTGTAGGCACCGCCAAGGGTTTGCGAGCCGAGGATTACGTGGATGCCAAAGGCGCGACCTTGTCTAACGATCCGGTCCAACAGCAACGACGCTTCCTGCGCCACGGCATCGTCCTCGGTGAAAAATTCCTGAAACTCGTCGATGAGTAACAAGCTACGCGGCAGCGGCTCGTGGCCAGCGGTGCGCTTGTAACCGGCGAGATCCTGCGAGCCAGCATGGCGGAATAATTCGCCACGGCGTTTGAGTTCGCCGTCGATCCGTTGCAGCACACTGAGTGCGAATTCACGGTCGCTCTCGATGGCGATGACCCGCGCGTGGGGCAGTCGTTTGGCGGCGTAACACTTGAATTCCACGCCTTTTTTGAAATCTACCAGATAGAATTCCACCTGCTCGGGGCTGCACCAAAGCGCGAGGTTGGTGATGATGACGTGAAACAACGTGGACTTGCCGGAGCCCGTTTTCCCGGCGACGAGGGCGTGCTGGCGAGTCCCCTTGCCGATCGCTAACATTTGGAGCTTCTTCGCGCCAGTGCGGCCGATCGGCACGCGCAGTTCGTCGGTGGTGTCGGACTGCCAGATTTCATCAGCGGCTGGCGCGATGTGTGCGAAGGGAACTTGCACGCGGTTAGAGTCGATGCTGGCCTTGCCGATGCGATGGACCAGCGTGATCGAATCCTCATGCGTCGGCGGCGGATCACAAACCACGACATCCGCGCCGGGCAGGGCGCCTGCTAGATGGAACACGCCGTCGCGCAAGATCACTCTCATGCAGGCGCGGCGGAGTTCGTCATCGAGCGCCGCATCCGTGGGCGGCTGGCGCAAATCGCGCTGGATCAGCAGATGCACGCCGCAGCGCGCGCCGCTAGAGGCGATGGAAAGCAGGCGCTTGCACGACGTTTCACTGAAGCCGGAGGGAAACCCAGCGATGACGAGAAAACGATATTTCTCGGCGATGGTGCCGGCCTGTTCGTTGTATTCGGTGATGTTCGCAAACTCATTGCGGAGATACATCTGAATGACTTTTTCGATGTGCTCATTCAGCTCTGCTAGACGTTCCTCGATCTGCGTGCTCTGCGTCCAGATGCGGTGATTGATGAGAGTTTCCTCGTAGTCGGCGAGGTGCATGAGGCCGGCGAAATCTTTCCCGAGGCCTACGGGGTCGATGAATACGAACGAAGCGCGGCCCGGCGGATGAGAGGCTAACAAGCGCAGGGCGATGGAATTCAGCGCGAGGGTGGCAGCTCCACCGCCGGTGCCGTCGCTCTCGATCATGATGGAACCCTGGTCGGGAAATCCTAACGAAAATGGCACGTCGAGTTTCTCCGCGCCCGGAAGTGCGAGCTGGGGATCGTGCGGCAAGCCACCGGCGAGTTTCGCGGCGTCCACCTCGACCCGCCCGATGCGGACAGATGGCGGGGCTTCTTCGGGCGGCGTCCAGTTGTTACAAACTTCCTTCGTCCAGGCAGGAAATCGCGCGAGCGAGTGCATTTCTAAATCCGCCAGTGACTGATAGAGCGGCAGCACTTCGCCGCGCCACGGTAGTGTTAGGGAATCAATTTCACCATCGACTGCGGCATCGACCACGGCGTTGGCCTGTGCCCGCGTCGTTTCGGTGAGAACCGTGCGCTGGTCGGCTTCCGCGTGCACGATCTCGAGTGCCTGCTCGTGCTCGGCATTGATTTTCGCGAGTTTCCGTTGATGGAGTTTCTCCAATATCACGGGGAGTCGGGCGAGTTGGCGTTCGAGTTTTTTCTGGCCATCGCTCATCCGGGACTTCCACTCACTATCAGATTCGCGGAACGTTTCGCCGAGGCTTTGGCCTTCCGCGGCGTGCTCGTTCTGGATCTCCGCGTCCATGGCTGCTAAACGCGCGGCGGATTTTTCTTCCGCAGAAATCTCCAACAGCCGCGCCGCTGCTAGGGATTCCGAAGCGCGGCGGACGGTGGACATCGAAAGCGTTAGACCGATTCCCCAGATCCCTAGCAGCGCCCCTTCGGCGATGAGAAGTGACGGCAGAACCGCCGGGATTCCAGAGCTTCCGGGACGAAATGCCAGCCACAGATGCACTCCGGCGACGAGCAAGACGAGTAGCCAAAGCGGGACGAACCGGAAGAATTTCGCCAGCGGGAGCGCCTTGGCATTTTCTGCGGCTTCGCCAGCCGATCCTAACTGTTTGAGCAAACCCTCGCGCAGTTCTTCTGGCGTGCCGGAGCGATCCACCGTTATTTCTAGCGCATGTTTGCCATTGAAGCGGTTCGCTAACAGGAGCTGATAAGAGCGCAATGCCTTGAGCACCGTGCTCCGCAAATCGCGCCTGACTTTTCGGTCGGCGGCGAGCTGGGTTTGAAATGCTAGATGCGCTTCTTTCGCCTGGGCGAGTTCTTGTTGCCGGACTTGGCGATTGCGCATGATCGAGCCTTGCACTTGGCCGATCCGGCGGTCCTTCACGCCTTGCACTCGGTTCGCGAGGGCCGCGCGGCTGTGGTGATAGGCTTGATTGATTTTCGCGCCGCGCAGTTCCATCGCGGCTTGCGCTTCGTCGATGGCGTGCTGTCTAACGGCTGCTAGTTCGTGGATACGACGGGTTAGTTTTTCCGCGTCGGCTTCCTCGCGCACGACCATCTCCCGGCGGACGGAGAGCAGGCGCTCCGCCCGCTCCTTGATCAGCGCCTTCTCGCGAGTGATGACGGTGGCGACACCGGATTTGAGGTGGTCGAGCTGTCCCTGCACGGAGCGTAGATCGGTGGCTTCAGTCGCAGTCTGCATGAACTTTTTCTAGCAATTGGTCGAGTTCTTCGATGACTCGGAGGGCTGAATTCACGCTATTCATCAACTCGGATAGATACAAGTCATCGAATTCTTGTGCCTTGCGATCCCGCCACGAGAACCGGGTTTCGCCCCACCGCGCCTGAAGCTGGCGGGTGGCCAGCGTGAGCAGCCCCTTACTACCGGACATGCTCATGGCTCACCTCCAGTTTCTAACGGAGTCGGAACAGCGGGCTTGGTGGGAGTGATTTTCTCGGCGTAGGCTTGCAGCGCCTTAATCGATTCCCCGAGCGCGAACACACCCTTAGGCAATTGCTGGCCGACGAGGTAGAACATCGGATCGAGCTGGCGCAGCAACGGCGTGGCGCGGTTCTCAAACGTCTGCCGCCATTTTTTCAACATCCGCATTTTTGCCTCGGCCTCATCGAGTTTTCGCTTGGCCTTGAGGACGGCCATTCTTTGAAATGCGTTGCTCGCCTGCGGGTTCGTTAGATTGGCGCTGTAAAGTTCCTGCTCCGCCTGATGGAGATTTTTCATCCACAGCTTGATTTGCCCGCCCCAGTGCTGAGCGCGGTCCGTGTCGAGCCAAGTCTGGGTCCGCCGGACGTCGCCCTCCATGTCCTCCAGCGCGACGCGGGCCTTGGCGATGTATTGGATCAAATCCGCACGAAACGCTTCGAGCGCGTCGATCGAAGAAATTTTGACTTGGTCGGACATCGCGGTTGTTTCAACGCTGGTCGAGGTACTGCTGAATCCACTCCGCCTTGCGTAACAGATAGGGCGTGTGGCGATCTGATAGTTCCAGAAACGACTTCAGCGTCTTCATCAACTGAGTGAACTCGGTCGCAAATTTTTCCTGCTCCTGATCCTGCCACGAATCGCCGAGCGCCGTGAACCGCGCCATCAGCGAGCCGGTTCGCTCGCGCAAATCGCCGTTGAAACGTTTCAACTCCGCAGCGAAACGGCGGACTTCCTCGGGATCGATGATGGCTTGTGACATGGCGGTTCAGGTGAAACGGCTGCTACTGTCTCGCAATCATCACAATCGCTTTTCCCAGAAGTGCCAACCGCGATTTTTAAACGGTGAGAAAATTTCTGCAGGAGAGCGGTGTCACGTTAGAGCACCATGAGGCGGACCCAACCAACTTTTCGGGAGAGCAGCATCGTTCAAAAGTAAGGGGGGCGAACATTTTTGTCCGCCCGGACGATGTGATGAGAAAGAGAAGAGCTTAGCGCTGTAACTTTCGCCGCGCATCGGCAAGTAGACAGAAATATCCACTCTCCTTAGAGACCTCCCCCTTTTGGGGACGCTGGAGAGGGCGAGTTTGAAACATTCCTAGCGCCGAGACGCCGCTAGCACGGCCTGCCGCGCGACGCGGCAGCCACGAGTTTTTCCGGCTCACAATCGCATCTTGACCCGGACCGCTCGGCCAACTACCTACCCCGCCGTATGGGATTTGACACACTTGGGCTCTCCGCAGCCGTTCTGGAAGCCATTGAGGAGTCCGGTTATACCACGCCTACGCCGATCCAGGCGCAGGCGATTCCGCTCATCCTCGAAGGTCGCGACCTCATCGGCGCGTCCCAAACGGGCACTGGAAAGACCGCTGCCTTCGCGCTTCCTTCCCTTTCGAAAATCGAAAAACTCGGCAAGCCCCAGATCCTCGTCCTCGAGCCGACTCGCGAGCTGGCCCATCAAGTGGCCGAGCAATTTGAAAAATACGGCAAGCACACCGGGCTGAAAGTAGCCCTGCTCTACGGCGGCGTCGGCCTCGGCACGCAGTCCGAGCAGCTCGCCGCTGGCGCCGATATCGTCGTCGCCACGCCCGGTCGTCTCGTCGATCATTTCTACCGCACCACCATGCGCTTCGGAGAAATCAAGGTGCTCATCCTCGACGAAGTGGACCGCATGCTCGACATGGGATTTCTCCCGCAAGTCCGCAAAATCGTCAACCTCTGCCCCTGGGAAGGCCGCCAGACCTTGTTCTTCTCCGCCACCATGCCGCCGGCGATTCAGACCTTCGCCCAATGGTGCCTCACCGATCCGCTCAGCATCGAGATCGCCCGCACTTCCATCCCCACCAGCGTCACTCACGCCTTCTACCCGGTCGCCATGGATCAGCGCGACGAACTGCTCCTAGAACTTCTCAAGCAGACCGATTACCACTCGGTGATGATCTTCACCCGCACGCGCAAGGAAGCGGACCAGCTCACTTCTCTCATCAAATCTAACGGCCAGCCCAAGGTCGCCGCCATGCACTCGGATATCAACCAAGTGGACCGCATGAAAGCCCTCGCCGGCTTCAAGGCTGGTGATTATGAAATTCTCGTCGCCACCGACGTCGCCGCCCGCGGCATCGACATTTCCGGCGTCTCACACGTCATCAACTACCGCGTCCCGGAAAACGCCGAGGACTACGTCCACCGCATTGGCCGCACCGGCCGTGCCGAGGCCGAGGGCGATGCCTTCACCATTCTAACCGCCGACGAACTCGACTACGCCAAGTCCGTGGAAATCTTCATCGACCAACCGATCCCGCGCCGCAAGCTCGAGGACTTCGACTACATCTACACTGCGCTGCTAGATGACTCGCCGATCAAGTCTGTGCGCCGCAAGAAGACCGGCGGCGGCAAGAAGCGGCGTTGACCTGCGCGCTGTGCGACATCAACGTGGCCACATGCAAACCGCCACCGTCCGCGACCTGCGAAATCATTCCGCCAGTCTCTTGATTCGTATCCAAGCGGGCGAGGAAATCGTCATCACCCAGCGCGGCGAACCCGTCGCCCGACTCATTCCTGAAAAACCGCTTCAAGCGAAAAAAGTGAACTGGGCGGAAAGCCCCGCCCTCACCCGGGACCGCACTGGTGAAAGGATGCTCACCGCCCAAGAGTCTTTGGATCTCATTCATGAAGCTTCTAGCAAATGGTAATTGCCGCAGACACCAGCTTCCTGTTTTCGCTCTACGGGAACGATTCCAAGACACCCGACGCCGTGAAAAGAAGTGCAGAAAACAGTCTCGAAATCGTGGTCACAATCCTGAGTCGCTTCGAACTCATCAATGCCCTCCGCTTTGCCGAATGCAGGCGTTTCATCCCACTGGGTAAAGCCGCCGCTTTCACGGCCGATTTCGAATTCGATCTCCGCGCTGGCAGACTTGTCGAACGATCATACGACCTCACCGCGATTCTAGCGGAAGCGTTCCGCCTCTCACAAGCTCACACCCTCACCGGCGGACATCGCGGATTTGACATCCTTCACGTCGCAGCGGCCAAATTGGCCGGAGCCACTCATTTTCTAACCTTTGACGGAAACCAGAAAAAACTCGCCGAGAAGGAAGGCCTCGTCGTCCCCCTCTAACGCGCTATTTCAAAAACGCGATCGTCCAGGGATGCCGGAAAGGCTCGTTGTTAGCAGCCTTGAGCGTGGAAATGATCGCGATGATGATCCATGCGAGGAAGCCGATTCCACAACTGACGATGCCCCACAGCGTCCACGAGATGTTGAAATTGATGACCTTTTTCCCCTCCTCGTTCACCTGCGGGATGGTGTCCTTTTTGACCAGCCAGAGAATCAGCGGTCCAAGGATATGGCCGAGCGGAAAGACGAATACTGTGAACGACAGCAGTTCCAGATAGAGCCTCCAGTTCGTGGTGTCTGGCGAAAGTTGGATATCCAGCGGGGGTGGCGATTGCGGTGTGTCCATGGCGGTGTTAGAATTTCAAATCCTCGGAAACACTGCGGACACTGTGGATTCCCGTCAAGGATTTAGGGGCCACGCGGAGGAGTGCGATTTGCGACTTTCCCGCGATCTTTCAAGGTTTTCGCCCTGAAGATTGACGCTTGGCATTCTGCATGCACAATCCCGCCGCCGGGCGGAAAAAGCCGTTTCGGCATTTTGAAAATACTGTCATGACCACCATCGCCATCAACGGATTCGGCCGCATCGGCCGCCTTGTTTTCCGTGCCCTCGTCGAACAAGGCCACCTCGGAACCACCTTTAACGTCGTCGCCGTCGGTGACATCGTTCCTGCCGATAACCTCGCCTACCTCTTGAAATACGACTCCACGCAGGGTCGCTTCGCAGGCACCGTTTCCTCGAAGAAGTCCTCCCCTGAGCTCGAAGAAGACGACATCATCGTCGTCAACGGCCACGAAATTAAAGTCGTCAGCGCCCGCAGCCCCGAAGGTCTGCCATGGAAAGACCTCGGCGTGGAAGTCGTCATCGAATCCACCGGACTCTTCACCGATGCCGCGTTGGCCAAGGGCCACCTCACCGCCGGAGCCAAGAAGGTTATCATTTCCGCTCCTGCCAAGGGCGAGGACGCCACCTTCGTCGTC
>JAYTLO010000016.1:0-1668 GCA_043729385.1 Akkermansiaceae bacterium | reverse complement strand
TGCAGCTGAAATAGAAATGATCTCATCTTCTTCGGGCATCAGGTGTGACTTCACCGTCCAGAAACCAAGTATCGAATTTCCCATTTCTTGATCGAACGTTAGATGTGCGCCCACCGGCGCGATTGAAAGGAGAAAGAAATGCAATTGAAAAGCTTATGGCCGGTTGGTGCGTCACGACTTGTTAGCCTTCTTCTTTGCTGAATGGCTCTAGTGGTCAGTAACGTTCAGACTGCTGGGTAGAGCGACTTGAGTTTGATGCGTGCTTTTTCGTTGGTGAACTGCCAGTTGATAGGTCTTGGATTCTCGTTTTTTCTTTCGAGATAGGCGCTGACCTCGCGGCGGAATTCCCTCACCGATCCGATCCGCCGGTCCAGGCAGCTGCGGACGAGCAGCCCGATCTCGATCTCGGCCATGTTCAGCCAGCTGCCGTGTTTCGGGGTATAATGAAATTCGAAACGCTCACATAGCCCGCGGGCTTTCTCCGGTGGGAAGGCTTCATAAAGCGAGGCTTCCTTGTGGGTGTTGAGGTTGTCCATCACCAGGATGATCTTGTCCGCTTCCGGGAGAACGTGGTTGGCGAGGTAATCGAGGCAGGCGGCGAAGTCCCTGGCGGTCCGGCGTCCGTCCTCACCGATGAACACATCGCGTCCGCCGAGGTGAGGCATCGCTAGGATGAAACCACTAACACTCCCTTCGCGCACGTATTCGTAGTCGTGGCGGGCGACATGCCGGCTTGTTGCTGGAATGGGCAGGCGGGATTCCGAGAGGAGCTGTTTGGCGAACTCGTCGAGGCAAACCAACGGCCGGCTGTCGTCGGGAGGTCGTTGATAGACTTCCAGCACGTCTTCCATGGCTGCTACGAAGGCGGCGTTGTGCTTGGGCGGGATGCACCACCCTTCCTGCCGCCATGGCTTGAGCGCGCTTTTTTTAAAACCAGTCCGACGGTGGTGTGGGAGATGCTTTCAATGACTTCGATCTCCACGAGATGATCGGCAAGCAGGCGCAGGGTCCAACGCGCGAACCCTTCCGGAGCCTTGGAACAGGCGAGTTGGGTGATGCGGGCTTCGATCTCGCCGGTGACTTTGATCTCGCGGGCGGGCTTTTCGCGGACCTTGGCCACCAGCGCGCCGAGAGGGCCGGTTTCGCAGCAACGCTGGCGGAGACGCATCAAGCTGCTGGGACTCAGCGCAACGACCCGGCAGATCGCCTCGTCGGCGAGCGCGGGGCCGAGCGGGCCCTCGTCGCCGAGCAGGAGGGCCAGCGCTTTTTTGAAAAACCTGGCTTTGCCGGCACCCCGGTCGCGGATGGCTTCAAGCTCAACCCGCTCGTTTTCTGATAGTTTGATCCGGTAAGTTTTGGCAGACATCTGCCCGGTTTAAAGGGGTCTGGGAAAAGTACAAGTGCAAAATGCACGAACCGTCAGAATAAGATTTACTGACCACTAGTTTTGTCATGTATTGGAGAAACTCGGCATGGCCAGTTATCCAAGCAGCATGACGGATTCCGAATGGGAGATCCTCGAAACTCTATTGCCACCCAAGCCCGACACCTTGCGCGGGCGTCCGCAGGAGCATTCCAGGCGAAGCATTATCGATGGCATTCTCTATATCATCCGGACGGGCGGGGCCTGGCGGATGATGCCCAACGACCTGCCTCACGGGAAAACCT
>JAYTLO010000015.1:0-32284 GCA_043729385.1 Akkermansiaceae bacterium | reverse complement strand
CCATGCCGGTGATGCCGTTAGGCGCAGTGATGAAATCCTGCGATTTCTCAAACGGCGTGTGCGGCGCGTGGTCGGTGGCGATGAGATCAAAGACGCCTTCGATAAGACCTTCTAGCAGCCCTTCATTGTCCGCCTTGGTGCGCAGCGGCGGGTTCATTTTGTAGTTCGTGTCGAAGTCGCCGATGTGCTCATCCGTGAATAACAGATGGTGCGGCGAAACCTCGGCAGTGACTTTCACGTCGCCCCGTTGTTTCCACCAGCGGATGGTTTCCATGCCGAGCTTGCTAGAGACATGCTGGATGTGAATGTGCGCCCCGGCGGCGTGGGCGAGGCGGATGTCGCGGTCAATGATGATTTCCTCCGCACAAGCGGGCGAGCCTTTGATCCCGAGCCGATAACTAACAAGTCCCTCGTTAAGCGCCCTTGGCCCGGCGAGTTCGGGCACTTCGCAGTGACTGGCGAAGAACATCCCGAACTCAGTGGCATACTGCATCGCCCGCAGCAAAATCGCAGGATCACCGGTGGTATTGCCATCGTCCGTTAGCATTTTCACGCCGAGCGCGCGCATCCCGTCGATCCCCGCCATTTCCTTGCCGTGGCGGTCTTTGGTCACGCAGCCGGATGTATAAACCGGAATGCGGGCGGTGCGCTTGGCGATCTCAAGCACGTTAGCAACCACCGTCGCGGAGTCGATGGCCGGGCAAGTGTTAGGCATCATCACCACACCCGTGATGCCGCCATTGATCGCCGCCTCGGTGCCGCTGGCGATGGTTTCCTTAGCCTCGAAGCCCGGCTCGCGGAAATGGACGTGCGCATCGAACATGCCGGGCGCGAGGATTCTTCCCTTTGCGTCGATGACGCGTGCTCCTTCGGGCGCAGTCAGGCCGCTGCCGATTTGCTGGATTTTGCCGTCGGAGATCAGGACATCGCCGGAAACGAGGTCGGGCGAGTTCTCGGAAGCAATGCGGGCGTTGGTGATGAGGAGTGTCATGAGAAGAACAAAGTGGAATTCAGGGAATGAGGAATGCGGGTTCCTGGCCATCGAAATGTCTCAGGACAAAATGAATCCATTTTTCACGGAGGGAGAAGCGATCAATGATGTCCATGAACGCGCTTTTTTGCAGGACGCCTTCTTCCAGAAATTGGGAGAGACGGATCAGGTCCTTGGGCCTACCGGTCTTGAGCATGATGGCACAAAGGAACTCGGCGGCGATGATTCGGGTGGGAACGTTGTGGAAATTGCGGGCCTCCGCAACTTCCAAGGCGGCTTCTTCCAAAGGGCCGGGAGGAGGTAGGATTTGCACTTCCCAGCCCTCGATTTCCACTCCAGCGCCCTGCTCGTTGTAACCCCACGCCTTGAGTTGCTCGTAGATGGGCGAGAGATCGATCAACATTGATGCGCCTGGGATCACCGTGAACACGTCGAGATCATAGGTGACCGTAGGCTCGACGTAATACGCGGCGGCAATAGCTCCCCCAATCGCATAGCGACCGATCAAGTCTGTGGCTTCAAGGCGATTGAGGACTTCGAGGGTCTTTTCCACGAGGCGAGTTGTTCTTTCATCCGCTCGATGAGCTGGACCTTTTCTTCCCAAGTTTGGCGGGAGCGCATTTGGCGCGCAGCGCTTTTCCGGGCGATTAATTCTTCAAAGGTGGTATTCATTCGGTGTTGCTAGGTTTGAGTCAACAAAGCACGGCCATTCTAACGGCGATGCCGTTTTCGACCTGGTCGTTGATGAGGCTGCGTTGGTAGTCCATGACGGTCTCATTGGTTTACTCATGCGGTTTTTCAAGGGAATCCTAGCGTTCAGTTTGCTTTGAAATCGAGCCGTCTGGATTCACTCGCGCCGGATCAAGCGGCTTGAGCTTCTTCCAGCGGGGAAATTTCTCCAACGCGGGGACTTTGGCCTCGTCGAGGAAGGCATCCGCAAGGGCCTTCGCGTATTCGAAATCCGCAGATTCCAGCTTTTCCTCCGCTGCGGCGAGCATGGCGTCGAAGTTCCATGGGTAACGGATGATGCCCACCCCGATGAAGTGCTTGAAGACGCCTTCCCAAGCAGGTTCTTCAGAGCCAGTAAGGCAGCTACTCAGCCAAAGAGAGTAGCCGAGTTCGGCATTGGCTGTGGGACTGACAGTCGCGCGGTTTCCCCATGCGGTACGCAAGTGCCTGAGCCCTTCCTCCACCCGCCCACGCCCTGTGAGAAACTGACCGTAGTTGCCGAGCTTGGTGGCGCTCTTGGGATCGGCGTCGAGGGCGCGCGTGTAGAAGGACTCTGCGGCATCGTGATTTTTGAGGGTGGCCGCGAGGAAGATGGCGTAGTTGCCGAGGTTGTTGGCGTGCTTAGGATCGGCCTCGAGGGCGCGCTTGTAGAAAACCTCCGCGGCGTCGTGATTTTTGAGGATGGCCGTGAGGAAGAAGGCGTAGTTGCCGAGGTTGTCGGCGTGCTTGGGATCGGCCTCGAGGGCGCGCTTGTAGAAAACCTCCGCGGCATCGTGATCTTTGCGGATGTCCTTGAGGAAAATGGCGTAGGCACCGAGGAAGTGGGCGTCCGTAGGATCGGCTTCGAGGGCGCGCTTGTAGAAGGCCTCCGCAGCATCGTGATCTTTGCGGATTTCCGTGAGGAAGATGGCGTAGTTGCCGAGGTTGTTGGCGTGCTTGGGATCGGCCTTGAGGGCGCGCTTGTAGAAGGCCTCTGCGGCAGCGTGGTCTTTGCGGATGTTCCAGAGGAAGTTGGCGTAGTTGCCGAGTTCGTCGGGATAAAGATGAACAAGCTTGATCAGAAAACCGTCGAATTCTTTCGCCAGTTCCGGTCCGAGATCGTGGATTTTCTTTGCGACGGTTGTGGCTTCAAAGCGCACCGACGTGTTCTCCGCGTAAAGTTTGAGGATTTCCAATGCCTCATCGAGTCTGAGAATTTGTTTGAGGAGATCCTCATCATAGCCCAACCGGAACTGGAAACCAGCGTGTGAAGCGGTTTGGCCGGGGAACTCAGGGGCGCGGAGAAGTCGTATGAGTTGCTTGAAAATCTTAAGAGCGGCGGGGCCATCGCCACTGACGATGCTCTTCCGGAATCTATCATCAAGGACTCTGGGCACATGGCCGAGAGAACGAAGAAGACGGGCTTCTATTTCCAAATAGGCGCTACGAAGCGGGCTCGCTGTGATGGCGAGAACGTAGGCTTCCTCAGTAAGCGCGAGACGGGGGTGATAAGGAATGAGAAGGTTGATTTCCAAGTGGCTACGCCATGCTTTTTGGAACTCGTCACGGGCGACCTTCTCCCTTTCAGCTACCATATCGTCCTCGCCGTTCGGTATGGGGGAGAGGATGATGTCCGGGGTCTTGAGAGGCTTGCCCTCCTGCATGAGAGCGATGCGGAGATTATGGAGAAAGGCGGCGGTCCCGGAGATATTCTGGGTATTGAGACCGGAAACGACCATCCGGTGATCGGCAAGATCGCGGGTGCAGATGCCGGCTTCGTCGGAATGACCGGTGCGACTGTCCACGAGGATATAATCGTAGAGTCCCGAATGGATGAGTACCTCGCGAAGGTGGAGGATGAGCCGCTTCCCTGAGTTTTCAGGTTCGCCATAGAGGCCTGGAAGATTCAGTGAGTCCAAACGCGAGGAGTAATCATCATCGAGACGACCGGATGGCATAATGGAGAGAGTCGCTCCGGCGTGTTGCTTGAGTCCCAGGGGAGCCTTGTAGGCGAAAGTGTATTTCCCGGCAATCTGGGAAAAGGACTTGGAAAAAAGGTCGGACTCGGAGCCGCGCAAGACCGCATCTGAGAGCAGCTCGATCACTCCATCCTTGAGAATATTGGGTGCATTGGATTTTCTGCCCGGTTCCTTTTTTGCCGGGATCGCATCCTTGCCAATGAGGTGGGAGAGTCCTGGAGCCTCAAGATCGAAGTCGATGATGAGAACTCGAAAACCGCGAGAAGCAATGAGGGACGCGACATTGAGAACCGCCATGCTGCGACCTACTCCACCTTTGTACGAGTAAAAGGTGACTATGGGAGTCGGCTCTGACCCTAAATCGAGTGCTGGTTTTAACTTCGACATGAGATCAGGCGGCTTCGCAAAGCTTGGCCGGGGTGCGTTGATAAGACTCTGGAAGAGGACCCAATGCGTCGTGGAGCCGGGCAAGGTTGCGACCACTGGGAGTGGCGGGCGGAGCTGTTTCTTCCAACCATGTCTCAATGGCTTCACGGATCTGCTTTTTGCAGAGCTGCGCGGTTTTAGCTGAGACTTGTCGGAAACGTAGGCGTTCGTGACCCTGGTAGTTGTCCGCAGCGTAATCGAGGCTGAGGGCGGCGAGATCTCCGAGGTTTGCGAGATCTGGTAGCTTCGGCAGGAAATCGAGGGCCGCCATGGGATCGAGATCGAAAAGCGCGGCGAGGGTCACCGGGGAAAAACAACGTGGATTCTGTTCCCAGATTGCGAGCCAGTAGTTCGCGTCACGGAGATCGCGGAGATTGAGCTGGGCGAACAGGACATCGCTGCAGAGCTCCCAGCCGAGTCGCTTTTTAAGAGCCGGGATATCAGACGCCAGCTCGCGGAGAATGGGAATGGCGGCGTCTCTGATTTCCAGTTCGGTGACGAGCCTTAGAAGACTGGATACGTAAGCGTGCTTGGGCTTGCCGGTGCGGAGGTCGGCCAAGAGCTTGATGGCGGCGGAGTGGAGATCCCGACGAGCAATGTCTCCTAAAGTGACGGATGCAGCGGAGATAGCTCCAGAAACGGGTTGGTCATGATACTCAAGGGGCACATGAACCTTCCCGTGGAGTGCATCGGCAAGCCAAGTGACGATTTGCTCGCGTGGCATGGCGTCAAGAATGTGGAGTGGTCCGGGCATGGCTCAGGGGGTGGTGATTTCGTAGGGGAAAACGAGGCGATCGCCAACGATTTGTTGGTGCACTAACTCGGGCATGGCGGGCAGCGTGCGGATGTTTGGCGCAAGCGGACAAGTGAGTCCACATTTGGCCTTTGCTGAGCTGCCAGGCCTGAAGTGGGAAAACGTCCCAGCATCAGCGATGGTGGGGCGATGGAGCGTGAGGGAAGGCGGCTCCGCTGAGTGGTATCTGAAGAGAAGATAGGGCGAGGGAGAGGCGTGATCGAATTGGCCGAGGCCAAATGCCGTGCGGATGGCATCTCGATCCCATGGCAGTCCGCCGAATGGATCTTGGGTGGAATCAGAATCGTTGAAAGTAGCAAAAATCATGGAACCTCCGAGGGTTTCGGTTTTCAAAATCTTGATGAATGCGGAAAGCGGATTTTTGCTCCCTGCGTATTTGGTAAGCCTACTTTTGAGTATCCTATCGCTGGTTTTGGCGTATTTCAGGAAAATGTCTGATTTACAAGCGCCCCCGAGTTGCTCTGGACGGTCGATGGCTGCGAGGGGGGTAGTCGCGAAATGGTGAAGTTTGCAGGCATTGTCCCAAGCGCTGAGGGGATCGACGTGAAGGGGAAGAGCGTCCGCAAAATCTGAGAGGAGTTGGGTGAAGGTCCTCAACGGAAGAGCGGTTTCGCGGGTGATGTTCTCAGCGATCTGGCCTACCTCAGAGGGCGGGGTTTCGTTGGTCCACGCTTCAAGTTGAGCGGTGACGGATTTCCGCCGTGCAAGATCGAGCTTCTTTAACGCAGAATTGAATAGCTTCGTTGGCATCTTAGGTAGAGCTGGTGTTCATGATTCCCCACCCGGCTTGAGCCAGTAGAGCACGGCCATTCTAACGGCGATGCCGTTCTCGACCTGGTCGTTGATGAGGCTGCGTTCGTAGTCCATGACGGCATCGCAGAGTTCGACGCCGCGGTTCACGGGGCCGGGGTGCATGAGGTAGAGGCCGCGCTTGCGGATCTCTTCTAACCGGGCGTCGGTGATGCCGTAGAGGCGGTGGTATTCGCGGAGGCTGGGGAAATATTGGACATCTTGGCGCTCCATCTGGACGCGGAGCAGATAGACGACGTCCGGCTGCCAGGCCATGGCGTCCTTGTAGTCGGTGAAGCGGCGGATGTTCTCGGGGCCGGTGCGCGGGACCAGCGAGCCGGGGCCGAGGTAGGCGACTTCCACACCGAGTTTTTTCAAGATGGTACTGGTGGAGCGGGCGACGCGCGAGTGCAGGATGTCGCCGATGATAAGCACCTTTTTACCGCTGGGATCGGGGAATTTTTCCTTGATCGTGAATGCGTCTAGCAGCGCTTGGGTGGGATGGGCGTGGGCACCATCGCCAGCGCTGATGACGGAGGCTTTGGTCTGGCGGGCAATCATGCCGGGCAGGCCGGAGCGGCCGTGGCGGACGATGATGTAGTCGGTGCGCATGGCTTGCAGGGTCTCGACCGTTTCTCTAACGGACTCGCCCTTGGTGATGGAGGAATGCGCGACATCGAAGTTTGTGACATCGGCTGATAGACGTTTGGCTGCGACCTCGAACGAGGAGTGGGTGCGGGTGCTCGGCTCGTAAAAAAGCATGAGCACGGACTTGCCTTTGAGGGCGGGGACTTTTTTCACCGAGCGGGTGAAGAGTTCCTTAAACGGGATGGATTGATCGAGGAGGTGGTCGATTTCCTCTCGGTCGAGGGCCGCGATGTCGAGTAGGTCTTTACGTGCCATGCCGGAGTTGGGGAAAATAATAGAGTGCGCCGAAAACGATGACGAACAGCGCCATCACGCCGATGAATGCGGCGTGGTGACGCGAGAGTGGCTTCTTGAAAAAGATGAACGCGGCGATCAGCAAGGCGATGGCTGCACACGCCGCAGTGGTTCGCAATTCGCGTTTCTCGATATCGTAGAAATAGAAGCAAACCGCGCCGCTGATGGCGAAAAGGTAGCCGGGGATGACGAGCGCGAAGTGGGCAGTTAGAGCTTGCGGGTGAGTCCAGGGGGCGAGCGTGGCGAGCGCCTCGTGGCGGCGGATTTCGTTGAGTTCCTTCCCACTGTGGCGGTGGATCGGTAGCTTGGAATCCGCTGCGGGAGGTGAAATGGGAGTGAGCGGGACTTGCTCAGATTTGCGCAGCGAGCGAACGATCTTCGGCCCGTGGGGAGCAGGGGTGGGCGCGGCGATCAGCAGCGGAGCGGCTTCCGGCGGATGCTCGCTGTGAGGCGGCGGGCCGTTTTCTTCGACCGCGAGCACCGGGATTCGCTCGGCTCGCTCGAACACGGGGACTTCCTTCACCTGATAGAGCTTGGCCGGCTCAGGCTCGGGAGCGGCAGCAGCCAGCGGGATCGCAGCAGCCATTTCCTCGCCCTCCGGCGGCGGGGAGATGCCGAGTGTCTCGCGAAGTTGCGCGATCTCATCAGCGGACTTTTTTTGCTGCGGCAGGAGGCTCATGGGTTTTCATTTTTCGACGACTTGGATCTGATCCTTGCCGTCCGTTCCTTCTAACGAAACCAATACATGATCGAGGCGGCGGGTGTCGAGAGTGATGCCGACATAGTCCGGCTGGATCGGCATTTCCCGGTGGCCGCGGTCGATGAGCACCGCCAGCTCGACCTTAGCCGGGCGACCGTAATCCGATAGAGCATCGAGCGCGGCGCGGATTGTCCGGCCGGTGAAAAGCACGTCATCCACCAGGATGATGTGGGCACCCTGGACTGGGAAACCGATGTCGCTTTCCTGAAGCAGCGGGTTTTCGGGAAGGTGCTCGAAGTCGTCCCGATAGAGCGAAATGTCGAGCACGCCGAATGAGAGTTCCCAGTGATCTTCGGCCGAGAGAATCGTTAGAATCCGCTCCGCGACTTCATCGCCACGGCTGCGGATGCCGACGAGCGCGACGGGATGGCCGCGGTGTTTCTCGAGAATCGCTGCGGCAAGGCGCTCCACTCCGGCGGCGATGTCTTCTGCGTTGAGGATTTGTTCCATGGGTCAAAAATTTAAAATGCCGATGTCGCGGCGGCGTTGTGAGCCATCGAACGCGACTCCGTCCGCAGCCGCATGGGCCAGGCTAACGGCCTCTTCGCGGGTGGCTCCACCGGCGACGACGGCAAGCACGCGTCCGCCGTTTGTTTCCCACGCTCCGTCCGCCGTCCGGCGGGTGCCGGAGTGATAGACGCGGGCGCTGGTGATCTCGGCGAGGCCGGAAATGCCGTCGCCATTGCGCGAAGTTTCCGGGTAACCCGCGGAGGCGAGGATGACGCACACGCTCCAGCCTGCGCTGAAACGGACGAGATCGGCGCGGAGTTCGCCCTTGGCACCGGCTAGGCAAAACGCTGCTAGATCGCCCTCGACCAGCGGCATCACCGCCTGGCATTCCGGGTCGCCGAAGCGGCAATTGTATTCGATCACCTGCGGGCCGGACGGCGTGAGCATCAGCCCGAAGTAGAGAAATCCCCGGTAAGGAAGCCCTTCGCTGCGGAGTCCAGCGACGGTTGGCTGGACGATGTCCTTCTCGATCTGTGCGAGCAGTTCTGGAGTGACGAGCTGGCGGCTGGCGACCGCACCCATGCCGCCGGTGTTCGGGCCGAGGTCGCCGTCGAGGGCGCGCTTGTAGTCGCGGGCCGGGGTGAAAATCAGATAGTGGTCGTCGATGATCGCGGCGAAGATGGAGACCTCGGGGCCGGTTAGACATTGCTCGACCAGCACCCGCCCGGGGCCGAAGCGGCGTTGGGTGAAAATCTCATCAAGGAAACTCAACGCGGACGTTTCATCCGGACAAACGGCAACGCCTTTTCCGGCGGCGAGTCCGTCGAATTTCAGCACCGTCGGATACTCGCCGGCGATGGCGGCCACGGCTTCGTCCAGAGTGTTAGTGGCCGTCGCGCGGGCCGTCGGGATGCCATTCCGCAAGAGGAAATCCTTTGCGAATTCCTTGCTGGCCTCGAGCTGTGCAGACTCTTTCGGCGGTCCCCAGCAAGGGATGCCGTTTCTCTCGCAGAGGTTGGCGAGCCCCTCGCCTTTCACCAAATAACTCTCTTCGCCCGCCACGCAGAGGTCGATGGCGTGGGCCACCATCCATGTGACTAACGACTCCAGTCCATCGGCATCGGCGGGTTGCGCCAGCTCGAAAATCGCGTCGCTGCCGGGGAAACAAAACACCTCGGGTTTGCCCGGAGATTCCACAAGAGCCCTCACCAGCGCATGTTCGCGCCCACCTTTTCCAACGACCAAAATTCTCATCCGCGGGGGTTTTCGCGGAATCCGGCGGCAGACTCAACCCTGAATCGTGGTGACCGGTGGCGAATGTGCGATTGGGGGAATCCAACCGTGAGAGAGGCGGACCAGCGGTGGCTCGGCGGATTGCAGGTCGGCGAGTAAAGCGGCGATGCTGCGGGTGTGGCCGGGAAGGATCAAGCCGGGGCGAATCTCGGCGCAGGGCTGGAGCACGAATCGCCGCTCGCTTAGTCTGGGGTGGGGCAGGGCGAGTGCGGCGGTGTCGATGATTTCATCGCCGAAATAGAGCAAATCCACATCAATGACTCGGGGCGCATTCCGCTCGGCATTATCGGTGCGGCCTAAGTTTTTTTCGATGGCACGCGTGAGATCTAGCAATTCAAACGGATCGCTCGAGAAGTCGATTTCGATGACGGTGTTGAGGAAAAGCGGCGAGCCGGGCGGGCAGAGCAGTGGCTCAGTCTGATAGATCGACGCTTGCAGGAAGGACTCGCCGGGCGTGGCGATTTCTCGCAAACAATCGCGGGCCGCTTGCAAGTTAGAGAGTCGGTCTCCGAGATTGGACCCGAGGGCGATGCCGACGCGGGGCATAAGTTAGTCCTCAAGGTTTGCGAGTGAGGAAATGCCGTTTTCCTGCATCCGCTTGTTAGCACCATCGACCATCGCCGACGGAATAATGACCGGGCGCTCGGCGTCGAAGAGGTTGATTACGAAGAACTCGGGAACTTCCTTGGGATGGAGCAATTCGTGGGCGTGTGCCAAATCGCGCACTTCCACGCCGTTGATTTTGTCCACCGCGAAGCCCGCGAAGTTGGCGAGCTGGCTAGTCACTGGATCACTTTCTACGCGTGTTAGAACGACGATGTCCCGGTGCTTTTCAAACAAGCCTTTCGGCACGTAGTCGGTGTAAAGGCGGCGCAGAGTGACGTTTTCAAACTTGGAGGCGGCAAATAGATTGGTGTCGAGCGGTTGGAAAACGAGGCCGGCGAAGACCAGGTAGCGCGGCTTTTTTTCATACTGCACCGCATACATCCGGGACCAGTTGAGCGGTTTCAGCATGATGTCCACATCGTTGATCGCGCCTTCGCGGAGGAAGCGCACGGCCACTTTATCACCGGCATATTTGCGCTCCACGATTTCGTTGAGATTCACGTCCTCGCCATCCATGGTGATCATGCCCGCGCTGTCCACTGGCTTGCCATCGAGTGAAATGAGGATATCGCCGGACTTGAGAATCCCGTCGCTGGAGCTGGACGGGATCACGTTGCTCACCAGCACGCCCTTGCCGTCGTTCGGCAGGCCGAGCGCCTTGCGCATCGCCGGATTGTGGAGCGGGAAATCGCTGATGCCGAGGTCCGCGTAGTTGTCGTATCGACCGTCCTCGACGTCTTTGAGGAAACGCCGAATCACCGGCGTGGGAATGATGTAGCCGGTGTTGTCGGCTTGGCGGAGTCCTTGGAAGGCCACGCCCACGACCTTGCCATCTTGCACGCAGGGTCCGCCCGAGTTGCCGGGGTTGATCGCGGCGTCGATCTGGACAATCAAATGCGAGTCGGCGCGGGAGTGCGAATACGGTTGGAAGTCGATGCGAGAAACGACGCCGCGGGTGACTGATAGACGCTCGCCACCCACCGGATAGCCGATCACGCGCACCTGCGATTCCAAGCTCGGGACATTTCCTAACTCGAAGGTGGGAAATGCTTCGAAGTCTTTGAAATCCTCGACCGAGAGCAGCGCGAGATCGCAATCATGCGCGATGAACTCGATCTTCGCCGGATACTTTTTCGGGCTGCCATACACGGTGACGAGGATGCGGCGACCGTTAGAAACGACGTGCGCATTGGTGAGAATCTTATTCTTTCCGATGAGGAATCCGGTGCCGATGCCACCGCTGAAACGCCCAGAATTCCACGGCGTCTGGTAGTCCGGGACTTGCGTGGCGACTTCCACGCGGAGCACGGATTTATACACGTCCGAGGGCAGCGACGGAGTCTGCGCGGCCAGCCCAGTGAGGGCCGACACGCACAGGGAAATGGAGAGAAGTAGGCGGCTCATTGACTTGCTGCGGAGCTTAGGGACGCGACGGGGAGCGGCAAATAAAATCCTCGGACCGCCGTGAAGGACGGTGTGTGGGCTTCCTGAAAATTTCACACAAGCCGCATCAGCATTTCATCCGGCACGGCTGTCATGGCGTCGTCAACTCCGCCAACCCCTATGAAAGCACTCTCCCGGTTTATCTATCTCGCTGTGATCTACGGCCTGCTTCTAACGCTTGCCCGTGCCGATGAAAAATCCTCGCCGTATTTCCAAGTCGTCGGAAATCGCGACGCGTCTGCCCACGAGCAGCTGCCACTGAAATCGTCCGTCGCGAGGGTGACCATCGACGGCACCATCGCCCGCGTCCAGCTCACGCAGCGTTATGCGAACTCCGGCAGCGTGCCGATCGAGGCGATCTATGTATTTCCCGCCTCCACCCGGGCGGCGGTGCATGGCATGACGCTAACCACCGGCGGGCGGGTGATCGCCGCGAAGATTACGGAATCTATCAAAGCGAAGACCGACTATGCCACGGCCAAGGCAGAGAAAAAAACCGCCGCGCTGCTAGAACAACAGCGGCCCAACGTTTTTCAAATGTCGGTCGCGAATCTGTTACCCGGCGACGACATCGACGTGGAAATCGACTGGACCGAGACCATCCCTGCCGTGGATTCCACGTATGAGTTTGTGTTCCCGACGGTCGTCGGCCCGCGCTACACCGGCGGCTCGGCGGCGGCGAAAAGCGAGACCTGGACGGCCAATCCTCATCTGTCACCCACCACGCCGAACCCCGCGAGCTTTAAGCTGGATGTCTCACTCACCACCACGCTGCCACTCGCCGAAGTGACCTGCCCGAGCCACCCGGTGACGGTCGATTTCAAGGCGAAGGACCGGGCGCTGGTGAAGATCGACGCCAAGCCCGGCGAGGATGCGGCGAACCGCGATTTCATTCTCCGCTGGACGCTTGGCAACCAGCAGGTGGACGCCGGGCTGCTGCTGCATCAGGGGAAATCGACGAGCCATTTCCTGCTCCAGATCGCCCCGCCGCCGCGCGTGAGCTTGAACCAAATCTCGCCGCGCGACTATGTCATCGTGCTAGATGTGTCCGGCTCGATGGCGGGATTCCCACTGGATACCGCGAAGGAGCTGTTACGAAATCTCGTCCTCGGATTGCGCTCGGATGACACCTTCAACGTCGTCACTTTCGCCTCTGGCATGGAGGCGCTGGCGGACGCGCCGCTGGCTGCAAACCCAGCGAACATCGAGTTGGCGCACCGCTTCATCGATGGCCAACACTCGGGCGGTGGCACCGAACTTGAGGCCGCGCTCAAGCGCTCTCTCGCCCTGCCCGGCGGGGAAAATCGCTCGCGTTCCATCCTGCTGATCACCGACGGTTTCATCTCGGCGGACGCGGAAACTGCGGACCTTGTTAGAGCCAACATCGGCTCCGCCAATCTCTTTACCTTCGGCATCGGCAGCTCGGTGAATCGCGAGCTGCTAGAGAGCGTGGCCAGCGCCGGTGGGGGCGAGCCGGTCATCGTCACGACCGGCAAGGAGGCCGCGCCCGCCGCCGCGAAATTTCGCGGACTTGTTTCCAATCCCGTGTTGGCAAAGGTCAGCATCACGGCGGAGGGCGTGACGCTAGGTGGCATCGAGCCGGACCCACATCCCGATGTTTTCGCCGCCCGCCCGCTGGTGATCACGGGGACATGGACCGGCGAGCCGAAGGGGAAAATCATCGTCCGTGGCATCGGCGGCAATGGGACACCGTTTGAGAAATCCATCGACTTCGCGGAAGCGGCGGCCAAGGGACTGGACCATCCGGCGTTGCCCGTGTTGTGGGCCCGCGAGCGGGTGCGGCGGCTCACGGAAGGCACGCGCAACGACGAGTCGATCCGCGAAATCACCTCGCTGGGAATGAGTCACTCGCTGCTCACGCCCTACACCTCATTTCTAGCAGTTGATGAAACACCGCGCGATTTCAAAGGGCTGGCGCAAATCGTGAAACAGCCGCTGCCCTTGCCCCAAGGTGTGAGCCAGTCGGCGATCAGCGGTGGCCCGGCAATGGTGAAAAACGCGTCGGTCCCGGAACCCGGCAGCATCGGGTTGGTCGCGTTTCTCGTCGTGTTGTTAGCCCTGCAACGCCAGCGGGATCTCCAAGCCTAAGGAGAAGGGACGCCCCCGTCCCTTCCCCCTATTTTCCCACATGCCCTCGAAATTCCATCCCGCGTTCTTCCAGTTAGCAGCGCTTTCCCCAGTCCTCTGGTGGTTCGGAAAACGCCTGAACGACGGCAACGACGAACCGCTCGGCTTACTAACACTTGCCCTGGCAATCGTCCTCGCTTGGCGTGACCGGAAGTCGCTTCAAGCCAGCCCGCGTGCCCGGATTTGTGGCGCGGTGTTGGTGCTTTTATCCGTCTTGGGCATCCATTGGCTGCCGCCCATGATCCGCGCGGGTTTTGCCATTTCAGGCATCGCCGCGTGTTACGGGATCCATCGTCGGGCCGGACTGATGGGCTTGTTAGTGCTGTCTCTGCCACTGGCGGCTTCCATGCAGTTTTTCCTCGGCTATCCCCTGCGAGTGGCGGCGGCGGAGGGCGCGGTGCGGTTGCTGGAGTTGGCCAGCCTCGTCGTTTCGCGCAGCGGCACGCAGCTCGCGCTCGGCGGAGAAATCGTCGGCGTGGACCCGGCGTGCGGTGGTGTTAGAATGCTCTGGCACGCGCTGGCCGCCTCCATGGCGCTGGCCGCGATTCACCGCCTGTCGTGGCGGGCCACGGTCATCGGCGGGTTGTTAGCCGTCGCATTGGTGATCCCGGCGAACACGCTGCGGGCCGCGCTGTTAGCTGTGAAGGAAATCGGGCATTTGCCGGAGTTGCTGCTCGGGCACGGCGGGGTCGGGTTGGCAAGTTTTGCCATTGTTTTAGTGCCGTTGTGGTTTGCCATTTCCAGCCGGGCGCGGCCCGCGTTTTCCGCCTCACCTCCGGTCGCAGCCGGGCGGCCCGAACGTGGCTTGTTAGTGGTGGCAGCGGTCCTCGCGCCGATTCTAACACTGTGCACACCCCGGACGCCCGCGCCGCCGAATTTCGCGCAAGGTCCGGCAGTTTTCACGTTCGATGGGCTAGTGCTTCCACTGCACTCGCTGCCCGCGACGGACGCTGAGACGGCGTTCTCACAAAGCTTTCCCGGCACCCTAGCCAGCTACCGGTGGGGCCACGATCAAGTGATCTTGCGGCGGGTGAGCGAGGCCACGCGGCGCTTGCATCCATCCCGCGATTGCTTGCAGGCGGCTGGCTTTGAAACGACCGATGCCATCACCGTCACGCTCGGCGACGGCAGCCAGTGGGCACGCTTTTCCGCCACCCGCGACGGCACCCGGCGGACCGTCCCTTCTCTGGGATTCGCCAGATTCTCGATGCCTATCTCTTTTTCACCGACGAAAAGGACCTCAGGCGGCGTTGCTCATCCTGACACCAGTCAAGACACGCTTCAGCGGGGCGAACTGTTTCCCGGTGTGGCCTATAAATCACAAATTTCTTCGCGACATCCACCCGCCAATCTGTGAGACCTCTATCAACCTGAATCGACCATGATCTATCATCGCGGACTGCCTGTTTTCCTGATTCCGATTTCATGCTTGGTGGCGACCGCTGCGGTGGCGCAGGAGCCACCGGAAAAAGCCGTGAGATACCACGAGGCGCTGCTCAAGCGGCCTCACAATACGGCGTTGTTCGACCGGTTTTTCGGCGCATGGATCGACGAGCAATCGGTAGAGACTCTGGAGGCGTTTCTCAAGGCGCGGGCACTTTCTAACGGCGGGCAAGAGTGGACGGTGCTGGCGACCTATCAGCTGCGGCGCGGCAAGGAAGAAGAAGCGCTGGCGGCTTTAGGCAAGGGAATGGAGGCGGTGCCGGACGATGCCGCGTTGCCGATGGAGCGGGCGAAACTGCGGTTGCGACGGCTGGAATTCGACGGCGCGCGCGGATTTGGCGAAGGTTGCGGCGGGCAAGGACGAGGTGTTAGCACTGGAAGCTGCCAAACTCGTGGGCAAGTCGTGGTTGCGCGAGGGTAAGACCGAGGAGGCAATCAAGGCATGGGACGCGGTTCTAGCAGCGCATCCGGGCGACGAGGATTTGCTGGAAGACTTGGTGGAAACGGCTGCTGCCGAGTCTGAAACGGCGCAGGCGCTGATCTATGCCGACAAGCTGATTGCGGCGAGCCGTGATCCCTATCAGAAGACGCTGCGAATGCTCCGCCGTGGCGATTTGCTGGCCCAAGCCGGCCGCCACGACGAGCCGGTGGAAGCGTATGGCGCGATTTTCAATCAGGTCGGCGAAGGCTCGTGGCTGGAGCGTGAGGTGCTTGCGCAAATCGAAAAAGTTTTCCGCAAGCAGGACCGGCTCGACGATCTATCAGCGCAACTCAAGAAGCTGGCGGAAGCCTATCCGCAGCGGTTGCTGATCCATCGGCAGCTGGCGAAGTTAGAGGCGGCGCAGGGCGAGGCGGATGCGGCCATCGGGCGGTTTCGCGAGGTGCTCAAGCGTTCGCCCGGCGACAAGGAGCTGCGCGAGGAATTCGTGCGGCTGCTCAGCGATGGCGAGCGTTTCGACGACGCGGCGGCGGAGTTAGAGAAACTCATCGAGCTTTCACCCACGGATTCTGGGCTGCACCTCCAAGTCGCGGCGCTGCGATTCCGCCAAGGCAAGCCGGAGTTGGTGCTTGCGGCTTTGAACACAGCGCACGAGCTGCTAGGCAAGGACGAGGGCAACGGCATTCGCATCGCCGGGCTGATGTTGCAGTATCAGCTCAAAGATCCTGGCGAAACCTTGCTCAAGGAACTCGGCAGCGCGGCGGGCGCTGGACCGCTCGCGATGGAAGCGCTGGCCGCGCAATATGGGCGCACCGACCGTAAGGCCGAGGCTGTCGAGCTTTTGAAAAAGGCCGCTGCTGGCGACGACGTGGACGTGCTACTTCGCAACGCCGGGAGCATTTCCGCCCTTGGTGAAAGCGTTGTGGCGTTCGAAATCCTGATGGCGCGCGCCGACAAGTTTTCCACTGACCCACGGTTCCTAGCAGCGCTTGCGCAATCCGCGCTGGCCGCGACCAAGGCGGCGGACGCGGTGCCGCAGGTGCTCAAGCTGGTGCGCATGGCCAAGCAAACCAGCGAGCTGGCGGAAAGCATCAACCTCGCCTTCCGCGTGATCACCGCCGCTGACAAAGTGGATGAAATCCGCACCGCGCTCGCCGCTCAGCCGACGCGCAGCGCGGTGGAGATTTGTCTGTTAGCCTCGCTGACTGAAGACGGTGGGGACTTCATCGGCGTCGGGAAATTGCTTGATGCGAACACCGACTCACTGGTCCTGCATTTCCACGCGGCACTGCTGGACCGGCGTGGGGAATTCGATGCCGCCATCGCCGTCATTTCTCGCCTCGCTGATACCGAGGAAGGCAAGAAAGCCGCCTATTTCAAGGATCTTTCCGAACTCCAACAGCGCGCAGGAAAAATCCCAGAAAAAGTTGGTGAAACGGGGGGATCAGGTGGAGTCTCCCTATTTGCGGGCATGGCTGGCTGCGAAAGCGGAAGACAAGGCGGCGGTCGCCAAAGCTCTGACCGCCGTGGCACCGCAGGATGAGGCCTGTGATTTCGAAATGCTGCGGGCTGTCATCGCGATTCAGGATAAGAAACTAACGGACGCGTTCGCCTCATTGCTCAAAGCCCGCGCCGCTGCCGGCTCGGACCGTGAGTTTTCCGTGGCGATCAGCGTGGCCATGATCGGCGTGGCGGGCAGCATGACGGCGGAAGAACGCGCTGGGCTGGCCGAGGAGATCCAAGCGACGTTCCTACAATCCCGCCAAACTTTTGGGGTGTTAGGAGCACAGTTGCTCGCCGCCCAAGCGCGCAAGCTCGGGCTTGAGGAACTCGCAAAACGCATCGAGCCGGTCGTCCCGCCAACGGTTAGAGGTGGGAAATCCGCAATCGCCGCAGCGGCGATTGCAGGTGCTCCCACAATCTCGTCCTCGTCGGGAGGTTCCTCGGACAAGGTCGCGAAACTGGTGGCGGACAAGAAATTTGAAGCCGCCGCCCGCGAAGCTCTTCAAGTGATCCGCGCTCTGAACAATCAGAACGGCGCGAGCTACTATCAGTATAAATTGCGCGAGGTGATGGAGCGGTTAGGCGAGGAAGGTCAGGCGGAAATGCTCAAGCTGGTGGATCCGGGCGAGAGCAAGAGCTTGGTGAAACGCCTCGAATACGCAGACATGTGCAGCGCGACGGGCAAGGGCAGTCAGGCGCTGGGCGTGCTCGAAGCACTCGGCAAGGAAAGACCAGACGACGCGGGCATCGCCGCGCGGCTGGCATTCACCGTTCCCGCCGATCAAGTGGAGCGGCAGCTCGGACTGATGACCCAGGCGTGCAAGGAAGAGCAGTTCGGGACCCAAGCCACCGCCATCGCCTCCGGCCTGCTAGAAGGAAATGACGGTAAGCGAGTGATGGAGTTTTTTGAAACCGTCACCCGCTGGTTAGAAGCGACGGACCCGAAGGTGCTGACAGACGTCAACCTCACCTGGGCTTCCTATCACGCGAAGGACTTTTTCGGCGGCGATTCCGATCTCGGGCTGCCATCGCTGCTTTCCAAAGATGAAAGCAGCGACCGGAAAGGCGACAAAGCCTTGGTCGAGTCATACACAGCTCTGTGCGGACGCTTGGCCCGCGCGTTGATGCGCCACGCATCCTGCGCGGAAGAGGGATTCCGGCTGTTAGCGGGAACGAAGGCATGGAAACTCGAGCCTGCGGAAATGGACGAATGCGCACGCCAGGCGCTGCTGGCTGCAGCCACTCCGGCGAGTGCCGCCGCCAATCAGTGGATGTGTAACTCCTCGCAGTTTTTCACGCTGGTGCAGGGCAATGGCAGCAGCACGAGTGGCGAAGATCTGTCTGAATCATCCTCGGCCTCATGGCTGGTGACGCGCCTAGGCGAGGTCAAAAACCCAGCGGAAATTCTCACGCCCGCCTTCATTGTGGACCTCACACAGCGCAACCCGAAGTTCGGGGAAATGCTCGTCAGCCTGAACCGGGAATTGAAGAACGAGGATCTAGCAGGGTTGTGGGATTCTGAGGCGATGAAGTCCAACTCGGACCGCTTCAGCCGGATGCTGCGTCCGCTGGTGCTCAAACGAATGGCCACCGCGCCGGGGGCTAGCAAATTCTTCGTGGATAAGATCGCCGCGATCAAGCCCGGCGAAGCGGTGGGCCGGAACGGAAGCGTGGAGAACCATATTTCGCCTTTGTTTCTCGCTGCCATCACTGCCACCGCCACGGGCAAGTCCGGCGAGCTGGATGCCGTGGCTCGCGCCATTTCCAAGGCAGTCTTCGGCGAGAAAGTCGAGTTCTCGGCCGCGACCGGGCAGCGGGACTATCAGCGTGTCAGCTTGATGGATAATCTCACGGATGAGTTCGATCACGACGCGCTGTTGATGGTCCGCTATCAGGCCGCGTTTTTCCGTCTCGGCGTACCGGTCTCGCAGGGCGATTCCGGCGCGACCGAGCCATTTCAAAACAAACGCTTCACCAAGGCCGAGGAGGCTGAAGCGTTCATCGAGTCGCTCGGTTGGCTGGCCGATGCCGACCGCTGGGAACCCTATGCCAGCGTGGTTTACGACACGGATCATTCGGGCAATAGCATGAACGTCCGCGTCAAGCCGGTGCTGCTGATGGACCGGGTTTTCCGCTACATGACCAACGGCACCACGAAGCGCGACGATCTGATCGCCCGGCTGAAGGAACGCAAGAAAGGCCGCTTCGGCTCATTGCTCGCCGCTGCCGCCCTGTCGTCCGGCAAGGATCGGAGTGCGCTCGCCGGGCAGGCGTTCACGGAGTCCGCCGCCGCGCTCGCCAAGCTGCCGCCGGAGCGGATCGAGTCTTTTGCGATGCTGCTGCCGTGGCTACCGGACGAGGTCCGCGCCAAGCTGCCAGAGTCCTTCCGCCGCAAGCTGCTAGGCGTGGAGTCGAAGAAGCGCGAGGAAGCCATCGCCGCTGCGGACAAATTCATCGCCTCGCTGAAGTCGCGGGGAAACAACAACAACGATGGCGGCCGTGACGTGGTGGCCGGCTTGATCCCGTATGATTTGGACAAAGCGGTCGAAGTCTTCGTCGCGGACGAGCAGGCCTACACCGACTCACTGTCGCGCGGCGGGACTTATTCAAACTCGTCGTCCAACGATTGGGAATACTCCCAACGCGATTACTCGCTCTACCAGTTAGTTCAAAATGATGGGGTGGTCGCAGCGTTTCAAGCGAACCCAGATCTGCGGCTCAAGTTTTACAAAAAGCTGCTAGCATCGCCGTCCGGTAAGCGGCTCTCGTGGACAGTCTACTATCAGAGTCAGAATTTGTTCTCGACGGCTTTCAAGCCGCTGATGAAGTCGAAAAGTTTCGCGTCTGAAACTGGCGATGTGGTGGAGATGGTGGAAACCTATCAGGCGCTGGAGCCGGAGTTGAAAGCCGTGGGACTGCCATGTTTCGTTTTGACCAAGCTGCCCACTACGCCGATTGAAGATCCTAAGCTCCGGCAAGCGATCCTCACCAAGCTCGCCAAGCTGGTGGCGAAAGATCCCCTCGCTGCAAAGCTGGCAACAGTTAGAATGGCGCAGTGGTCGTGGAAAGCCTGCACGCCCGAGGAAAAAACGGCGGCTCGCACGGCCGTGACTGCACTGTTTTCCGACGAAACCATCCCAGACATGGCGCGGGTGATGATTGCCGCTGAGCTGCTGACCAGTTTGCCGAAGGAAGATATCCTCGACGCTGCGGCCTGCACCGCGCTGACCAAGCTCTATCAGGACTACTGCGCCGGGGAACGCACCGCGATCACTCAAGTGTCAGACGAGTTTTTCAAGACGCTGGTGAAAACTCCGCTGCGAGACGAGGCCGCAGTCGCACTTTACAAGGCGCTCGCGCAAGCGTTCTGGGCGAACACCGCGCTGCCGAAAGCTGCGGGTCATCCACCGGTCCCCGCCTCGATCGCGCAGTCCACCTTCATCGCCGCGGTGCTTGGCGATGATTCTGAGTTAATCAAGTCCACGTTTCCCCGGATCAAGCCGCTTCTAGCAGGCAAGCTCTCGCCGATGCTTGCGCTGGTTCGGTTAGGCCGCGTGGATCTCGCCAAGCAACTCGCGCCGATCCCGGCTGCCGGATTCGAAATCGAGTCGAACAGCGGCCAGAGTTACGACAAGGCGTTAGAGGAATCGCTCGCCGCATTGAAGGAATCGGGCATCGAAGCGCCGACTTTGCAGAAGCTGGAGTTCGAGCTGTTGGATCTTCCGCTAGGAAAGAAGGATGACGCTCCGGTCGAAACCGCCGAAGCACGCACGAAGCGGTTGGTCGCGTCGTATTTGGCCACCGCGCCGCACGAAAGCGTGGTGACCACCGCGCTGCGATCGTTGCTGCGGAAAGCACCGGCCACCTCCGCGCTGTTAGCCGTAGCCGATGCCTGGGTGAAGGCCCATCCGGTCGGTGATTTCCTGGGTCGCGAAAACAACGGGAACTCGCGAGCATCTAGCAGAGCGCGTGAGGCAGCAATCGATCTCCACGGCGACTCAGCCATCCGCGCCTTCGCCGCCGGTGACACGTCGCGCTTGAAATTACTCCAAGAAGCCGTCTCCGCACCGCCGAACAATCGCAACGGCGGCTATCAGATGTCGCGCGATGTTAGCAGTCTGGTGCGGCAAATTTCGCGCACGATCTGGAGCGGCGTTTGCTTGGGAAGCACCGCCGGCTACAAGGACGGCTTGGCCGCGTGGAACGATTTCGCCATCCAATGCGCGACGCCGATTTCCTACGATTCCTCGGAGATCAGCGGGGTTCTCGCTGTGTCCCATTTCCTCGCCAGCTGGTCCGGTGATCCGGCGGCCTTCGATAAAATGTGCGAGCGCCTGCCTGAGAAAACCGCCGACTATCACAAGAAATTCAAACGCAACGACGGCTTCGCGGCATTCGTTAAAATGCAAAATCTGGACGCGTTGCCCGCCAGTATCAGTCGCTCGGTCTTCATCGAAATAGCACTCGCCCAAGCGGGGCTTGCCAGCGCTTGCTCGAAGACCATCGCTTGGGTGGAAAGCCTTGGCTCGCAAGGCCTGGGCGAAACGATCAGCGATCTGATGGCGAACCCACCTGCCAGCCTGCAACCGGAATTACTGCCCGCCCTCCACGGCTACCGCGCCCGCTTTCTTCGCGAAAAGAATCCTGCCGAGGCACTGGCCTCTTGCCGCAAGGCGATCGAAATCTGCCCGGTCGATGCCGCGAACAATCACCTGCGCGGCACCCTCAAACGCGCCCTCGCGGATCTGTTATCCGCCGCCAAACAAGTGGACGAGGCGAAGAAAACCTTGGCATCCTTGACCCCTGAAGAAATACCGGACGACATGCGCGCATCTTATCTGGAGCTTGCCAAGAAACTGGAGGTTAAGCCGGTCGTTTCACCATTGCCACCCAAGAAGCCCGAGCCGTCGAAAAAGTAAATATCCCCCTGTGGCGGCGGTTTCCAACCGCCAAGCCGTCCCTCCAAACCATGCCCTCTCATCCTGAAATCGAAGCTCTGGTCCGCCAGGTCGCCAGCCGCCATCACCGGCTGTTAGCGTGGCGGCTGTTTTTTCTAACGCTCGCCATCGCCGCCGGACTAAGCCTCGCCGGTTCCCTAGCCTGGGTGCTGCGCGGTTACGCCGTGCCCGCTCTATTTCCCCTCGTGATCGCCGCGCTGGCTGCCATCACCGGAACCGCGATTTGGCAGCTTCGCAAAATGACTCCTGCCGCCGCGATCCGCGAGTGCGACCGGTTCTTCGATCTCAAGGACGCGATCACCAGCGCCCGCCACCTCGCCGCCACCGCGCCCGATGATCCGGCTACCGCCTTGCAATGGAAGTGGCTCGTCCCACGTCTCGCCGAATGCCAACCCGCGACGATCACCGCGCCGTTTCCCAAGCGCACTGCGATTCTATCAGGGATTCTAACTGTCGCTGCCGTTTGGCTCGCATTGCTCCCGCCATCGCCTGCCGTCCGCGCGGCGGAAAAGGACGCGCTCGATACGCAAGTCCGCATCGCCGAGTCCAAGGAGCAACTCGAACAACTCATCGAAGCGCTCGACAAAGACATCGTCGGTGCCGAGGACAAGGACGCACTCAAGCTCGATGAATTTCGCAAGCTGGTGAAGTCCATCGACGAACATGGCGACCGCAATGAAGCTGCCCGCCAGTTTGCCCGCATTGAACAGAAAGTTCGCGACTCGAGCCGCGCGCTGGACCAAAAGCGCGACGAGGAAACTGTGAAACTCGCCGCCGCCGAACTTGCGAAGGCCGAGCAAACCGAAGCCCGGCAGCTCGGCAAAAAGCTCGACGCCAAGGAACTCAAGGAAGCCGCCGAAATGCTCGCGAAGTTAGACGCGAAGGAGCTCGACGCCAAGGATCTCAAGAACCCCGCCACCAAGCCGCAGAAACTAACGGAGGCGAAAGAGGAACTGGCCAAGATGCGCGCGATTTCCAAACGCCTCGCCGCCGCCGGCAAGCAACGCCAGGGTGCTCGCCAAGCCCAAGCTGGCAAAGGCGACGGCCAGCAGGGCCAGGGCGAAGGGGCTGCCGGTGAAGGCGGCGCTGGCCAAGGCGAGCAGGGCAAGCCGTTGGAAGACCTGATGGCCGAGATCGATGAAGCCGCTGCGGAAATGGAAAAGGATCTCGATGAAATGGAAGCCGACCCCGATGCCGAGTGGAGCAATGAGCCGATGGAGAAAGCCAACAGCGCGCTCGGTAAACTCGGCAAGCACTTCAAAGGCATGCACGCCAAGCGCATGGCCAAAAGCAAACTCGACCAACTCCGCGACGGCCTCGCCCAAGCCCAATCATTTTCCCAAGGCCAGACCCAAACCCTCGGTCTAGCAGGCGGCAAAGAAGCTGGCACCGGTTCATCTTGGAGCGAGCGCAAGGAGCGCGACGACTCACAGAAAAACGGCCAGCTCGCTCAACTCCAAGGCCACCATGGCAGCGGCCCATCGCTCAGCGCCGTCGAAGATGCCGAGAGCGGTTCCGGCGTTTCCGGCCGCCGCGGCGAGGCCCGCCAGCGCGAGTTCGCCCGCCAGGCCGAGTCGTTCGTCCAGCGCGACGATGTCCCAGAGTCGCTCAAACTCGGCGTCCGCAACTATTTCGAAAATCTCCAATCCGCCGCTCCCGTAGCCACGGACAAGTGACCATTTTCTTTCTATCAACCATCAACTCTCAACCATCAACTCTTCCCCTATGACCACTCTATCCGAACCCGCCGTCGAACATTTCAAAGACACCTTCAACCGCATCCGCGGTGCCATTTCCACCTTCATGGTCGGTCAGCAGGAAATCATCGACGACGTGCTCATCGCGATTTGTTGCGGCGGCCACGTCCTGCTAGAGGGCGTGCCTGGGCTTGGTAAAACCTCGCTGGTCAACACCATCGCGCAGGCCATCGACGTGCAGTTCAAGCGCATCCAATTCACGCCCGACTTGCTGCCCAGCGACGTCGTCGGCACCCAGATCCTGATCGACCGCGATGGTCGCCGCGAACTTGAGTTCCAGCGCGGGCCGGTGTTTTGCAACTTGCTGTTAGCCGACGAGATCAACCGCGCCACGCCTAAGACCCAGTCGGCGCTGTTGGAGACCATGCAGGAAAAACGGGTTACCGTCGCCAATCATACGCACCCGCTGGCACTGCCGTTTTTCGTGATGGCCACCCAGAACCCCATTGAAAACGACGGCACCTATCCGCTGCCGGAAGCCCAGCTCGACCGCTTCTTTTTCAAGCTCCAGGTCAACCTGCCATCGCACGACGAGTTCAAACAAATCCTCGACCGCACCGGGGGGAACTCGCAGCCGCATGTGAAGGCCGTCGCGCACGGCGAGGACATCATCCGCATGGGATCGACCATCCGCGAGGTGCCCATCGCCCCGGACGTACAGGACTATTTGGTGCGAGTCGTTAGAGGCACTCATCCGAATGAGTCCGCGCCGAAGTCGATCCTCCAATTCGTCCGCCACGGTGCCTCGCCCCGCGCGGGTCAGGCGATCCAAGCGGCGGCCCGTGCGCGGGCTTTGTTAGCCGGGCGCTTCCACGTCGCTCGTGAAGACATCGATTCAGTGGCGCTACCTGCGCTGCGGCATCGTTTGATTTTGTCGTTCGAAGGCGAGGCGGAAGGAATCAAGCCGGATTCGTTGGTCAAGGATGCGATCAAAGCGGCCAAGGCATGAGATTCAGCGCCTCAAGGAGTGTGGGCATCTTGCCCACAAGGATTTCTGCACCAACGAACTCGTGGGCAAGATGCCCACGCTCCTTGAACATCCACCCATGAAATCCTCCCTAACCGATTCCGCGTTCATCAAGCAGCTTGATGCCTTGAACCTGCTCGCCCGCCGCGTCTTGCGCGGGTCGTTGCAGGCGGACCGCCGCACCCAGCGTCGCGGCTCGGGCATCACCTTCGCCGACTACGCGCCTTACAGTTTCGGCGACGACTACCGCGCGATCGACTGGAAGATCTACGCCCGCACCGAGGAGCTTCTCATCAAGTTGTTCGAGGTCGAGGAGGACACCACCGTTTACATCCTGTTCGATTGCAGCCGCTCGATGGCACCGAAGTTTGACTACGCCCGCAAGCTCGCCGCCGCGCTCGGTTACATCGCGCTCAACGGTCTAGATCGAGTGGTAGTCCACAGCATCACCGAGCGGTTAGGGACGATCGTCGATAGCGCCCGTGGCCGGGGAAAAGTGTTCCCTTTCCTGCGTGATCTCGAAGCTGCGGAAATGTCCGGCACCGACAGCGATTTCACCGCCTGCGCCCGCACCTTCCAAGCCCGGAACCGCAAGAAGGGCGTGGTGTTAGTGGTCTCGGATTTCTTCTTCCCCAAAGGTTTTGAAGAAGGCTTGCGCTTCCTCCAATGGTCCGGCCACGACGTGTTCGCTCTGCAAGTGAACGACCCCGCCGACCTCGAATGCCCGTGGCTCGGCGACCTCGAACTCGAGTGCGTGGAAACCTCCGTCCGCCAGCGCGTGACGATCACTGAGAAGGAAGCGAAAATCTATCGGGAAGCGGTCGCGACGTGGAATGAAACGCTGCGCAACGAGTGCGCCCGCCGCGGTGTGGGGCTTGCCAGCACCACCACCGACGTGCCGTTCGAGGTGGTGATCCAATCGATGTTGAGAAAGGGAGGACTCGTCGCATGACCTTTGGTTTCCCCGCGTTTTTCTGGGCCGCGCTCGCGCTGCTGCCTCTAGCAGCGGTCTATTTCATCAAGATCCGCCCGCGCCGCCAGGCGGTGAACGCGTTCTTCCTGTGGCAGCAGGTGTTCCAGCAGAAGGCGTCCAACTCGTTGTTCCAGCGGATGCGCAATCTGCTCTCGCTGCTGCTCGTCGCGCTCGCATTTCTAGCAGCGGTGTTCGCCCTAACCAAACCCCGGGTGGGCGACGGCAAGGCTCCGGATCTGCTCATCGTCATCGACCGCTCGGTGTCGATGAATGGCCTCGACGAAGGGAAATCCCGCCTGACTCGCGCCAAGGATCTGGCCGGTTCGTGGATCACCGCGCTCGGCGGCTCGCAGCGCGCGGCCATCGCCACGGTGGCCGGGAAAATCGAATACCGCGCGAACCTCACCAACCACGCGAAGCTCCTGCGCGACGCGCTCGATGGCATCGTCGCCTCGGATTTATCACTCGATCCCCACGCGATCGATGAACTCGCGTTGCTCACCACCACTGGGCACTCGACGCGGATCCTATTTCTAACCGACCGGCACTCGTCCGCGATGCAAATTCCCACTGGCGTGGAAGTCGTGGAGCTCGGTGGCCAAGCCGGCAACGCGGGAATCACCGCAGCGGATTTGCATTGGGACGGCCCCAGCCGGGCCTCATTGTTCGTCTCGTTGATCTCGGATTTTCCCGAAGCCCGCGAGGCGGAGTTAGAGCTGGTGGCGGCGGACACCGGCAAGCTGGCGCACTTGTTTTCCATGCAACTGCCAGCGCGCGGCGAGGCGAGCGAATCAATCCCGCTGGATGGCATCGAACCCGGCGCGTGGCTGCTGAAACTGCGCGGCTCGGACGCGCTGGCGAGCGACGATCTCGCGCCGTTAGGCCTGAATGCCCCGCAGCCGATCCCGGTGCAGGTGGCGGCGAAAAATTCGTTTTTCTTCCAGCAATGCATCGCCGCGTTCAGCCGCGCAGACTCGTTGTTCGAACCGATGGAAGGCTTCGGCAGACTTTCGTTGGCCGAAGGATCGCCGCCGGAAACGGACACCACGATTGTCTTCACTCCAGCCGTTGAGTCGCCGTTCTGGAAAGACCTCGGCGCGGAGTTGTCGCCCGGAGCGCCGGAAGTCGTGGCGAAGGAACACGCGCTCGTTGCCCGCATCGATCCCGCGTTGCTCGCCTTCGATGGCGCGAAAAAACTCACTGCGCCCGCCGGTTCCGTCATCGTGCTCGCTCATGCCGACGGCACGCCGTTGCTCTACACTTGCTCTGCCAACGGGCGGCGGGCTGTGGTGCTGAACTTCGATCCCTCGCGCGAGGATTTCTTCCTTTCGCCGTGGTTCCCGGTGATCGTCCACGACGCGGCGGTGCTTCTAACCGGACGGGAAAATCTGTTTCCCTCGTCGGTCGCGACGGGCAGCGTGGTGGAAGTGCCCGGCACCGAAGCGCTGAGCGCCGCGACGCTCCGCCAGGGCGAAAAAGTCGCTTCACTGCCCCTACAAACTCCAGTCAGCATCGACCGCATCGGCAACTACGGCTTTTCTCGTAACTCGACGAACTGGCAGCTCGGCGGCGCGGTTCTATCCGCCGGTGAGTCCGGTCCGGCGGTTGCCGGGGCCGCGCCACCGGAAGTGAAACTCGCCTCCGGTTGGCCGCTGGCCGCTTGGTTTCTCCTCGCCGCGCTGGTCGCCTTGTTCGCCGAGGAATTGCTCTATCACCGCCGCAAAGTCGGCTAAGTCTCATGCAGTTTTCCACGTTGTTTCCCCTTTGGCTGTTAGTGGCCTGCGCCGCCGCCAGTGTGTTCGTCTGGCGGCGTTCGCTGGTCGATCGCCCGCCTGCTCGCAGATGGTTGGCGCACGGGCTGCGCTTGCTCGGTGCGATCTGTTTGATCCTCGCGCTGTGTCGGCCGTATTGGCTTTCGAAAAGCGATCACCTGCACGTCGTCTATCTGGTGGATGTCTCGGAGTCGGTCGATCCCGAGGCGATCCGCAGCGCGGTGACGGAGATCGAGAAGGCGTCCGCCGCGCTCAAGAGTGCGGATCGCTCGTCGTTGCTTTCATTCGGCACCCGTTTGGCTGCGGCGGATTCCAAAATTTTGCGCAAGCTGGCTGACGAAGCCGCGGCAGGCACGGCGGACGCTACGGCGCGAAACTCGACCAAGCTGGCCGAAGCGTTGTTAGGCTCGCGGCTCGCGTTCGACGCCGGCATGGCGCGGCGGTTAGTGGTTTTTTCCGATGGCTCTCCGACCACGCCGGGCGTCGAGGCTGCGATCAAAACACTGCGCGATGAAGGCGTGGATTTGCGTTTCCGCCCAATGGAAGGCTTGCGACGGCCTGAGGCCGCTTTGGTGGCGTTAGAGCCGGCGGCCCGCATCGCCTATCGCGGAGAAATCGTCCGGATGCGCCTGCGGATGCGGGCGAACGAGGCGATGAATGGCACTGCTAGAATTCTCCACGGCGGCGTGGCGGTGGCTTCTACGCCGGTGAAGTTAGAATCGGGCAAGGAAACCGCAGTGACGTTCGACGTGGAAATGACCTCGGCGGGCGAGAGCCGCTGGGAGGCGGAATTGCAGGCGGAGAAGGACTGGTTTCCGGTCAATAACAAGGTCGCCACCACCATCACGGTCAAAGGCGAGCCGCAGTTGTTAGCACTGCACCGCGATGAGAAACAACTTCGTCCGTTAGCCCGCAGCTTGAAGAAACAAGGCCTCGAACTCGAACTGCGCGGCGAGCGCGGGCTGCCGGAAACGATGGCCGAACTGCTCGCCTTCGATGCCGTGATTCTAGCAGACGTGCCCGCGACCTCGATGAACACGCGGCAGATGGAACTCCTTCGCCGCTACGTTTCCGACTTCGGCGGTGGACTGGCGATGCTCGGCTCGGAGAACTCGTTCGGCCTCGGTGGCTATTTCCGCACGCCGGTCGAGGAGGCCCTGCCGCTGACTTCGCGCTACGAGAAGGAGAAACAGAAGCCGAGCTTGGCGATGGTGTTAGTCATCGACAAGAGCGGCTCGATGGATGGCCAACCGATCGCACTCGCCCGCGCGTCGGCGAAGGCGGCGGCGGAATTGCTGGGCGCGCAGGACCAGATCGCGGTGGTCGGTTTCGATAGCGAGACACGGGTGATCCTCAATATGACCAGCGCCGCCGACCGCGGCACGGTGATGAATTCCATCGACTCGCTGCAAGCCGACGGCGGCACCGACGCCTATCCGGGCATGGTCAAGGGCCGGGAATTGCTGCAAAACGCGGTGGCGAAGGTGAAGCACATGATCGTGCTGTCAGACGGCCAAACGCCGGACAACGACTTCGCCGGACTGGTCCGCGACATGCGGGCGCAGGGGATGACGGTCTCCAGCGTCTGCCTCGGTGCGGGCGCTGCGAAGGACGTGATGCAACTCATCGCGCAGGAGGGCGGTGGGCGGTTTTACGAGACGGATGACCCAGCGACGATGCCGCAAATTTTCACCAAGGAAACGATGCAGGCATCGCGCTCGGCGATTAAAGAAGACCTCTACGCCAGTGTCGTTACGGGCGATCACCCGATTCTATCAGGCTATGAGAAGACCCAGCTTCCGTATGTGCTCGGCTACGTGATGACTCAGACCAAGCCCACCGCGAATCTATTACTCGCGGCGGAAACGGGCGATCCGTTGTTAGCGATTTGCCGCTATGGCCTCGGCACCGGCCTGTGCTGGACGTCTGATCTCACCGAGAAATGGGGCGGCGAATGGCTCGGATGGGGCAACGGCGGCGCGTTCTGGGCACAGATTTTTCGAGGCATCGTCCGCAAGGAGCAATCGACGGGTCTCTCCGCCGCCGGCACGGTGGATCGTGAACGCTGGCGGGTGGATGTGACCCGCCGCGACGAACAAGACCGCCCGGTGGACCGCGTGAAATGGGACGCCAAGGCCATCGACGCCAACGGCGCGGATCTGCCAGTTAGTATCCGCCAGACCGGTGTCGGGCGCTATGAGGCGGCAGTGAATCTCATCGGCCACGAGCGCGTGAACCTCAGCCTGCGCGATACCGATCACTCGTTGATGAAGACGCTCGGCTGGCAACGCGACTACCCTGCGGAGTATCGACTCGACCGTGAGCCGGACGCGGCGCTGGCCGGCTTACCCCGTTTTTCCCCGGAAAAAGTGCGGGCGGATTTGCCAGCCACCGCAGTCTATCAGGACATCGCACATTGGTTCGTGTATGCAGGGTTTTCCTTCCTAATAGGCGGCATCGCCACGCGGCGGATTTGAAAAAGTGACGGCTGCCGTCACGCTTCCGCCTGTTTCACCTGGATCTCCGGCTTCCAATTCCGGTGGATCCACACGCTTTGCACCAGGCCTAGCAGGAACATGCAAATCATCACAAAGGTGCCCGAGTAACTGATGAGCGGCAGCGGGATGCCCGTCACCGGCATGATCAGCACGCACATGCCGATACTCTCGAAAATATGGGCAAAAAACAATGCCACCACCAGGCACGCGATCAGCCGTCCAGAGACATCGCGGCTGTAAAAGGCGATGAACAGCCCTTGGATCAGCAGCAGCGCATAAGCAGTTAGAAGCAGCAGGCTGCCACGGAATCCCAGCTCCTCAGCAATGACGCCGAAGATGTAGTCGTTGTGCGCCGTCGTCTTCGAGCCGAAGCCTTTTGCCAGCAAGGATCCACTCTCGATGGTCGCCTTGTAGCCGGTGCCCTTCCAACCCGCTTTGCCTACGGCCATGGACACATAATAGGGCGAGTAGGCGGTGCCCTGAATGTCAACCTCGCGGCCCTGCATCATCCGCAGCCAGGTATCGATCCGCTCCGGGCCGCGCTCGGACACCAGCGGGAGTGCCACGAAATACAACAACGGGACGATGCCCGCACCGATGAAGGCCATGCACGTGAGATAGCGAAAGGGAATGCCGCCGATGATCAGCGCCACGATCGCCACCGGGATCCACACCAGCGCGGAACCCATATCGCCCATTTTCATCACCATCAGAAACGGCACCGCTGCCGCCATCCCGATGATGGCGATCTTGATGAATGGGGCACCGAACCAACGGTGCAGTTTAGGCAGATCTTGGATCAACCAAGCGATTAACAGAATGCCCGCCGTGATGCCGAGCTGTGCGGGCTGGAACGAGAGTGAGCCGATTTGCAATTGGTGGACCGTTTCATCGCTATCCTTCACCATCACCGCCGCCATCAGCGCGAGACTGACCAAATAGAACGGAATGCCGAGCCACCGAATCCAACGATAATCCACGAAGGCGGCGGCGAAATAAGCCACGCTGCCGATGAAGATGAAGGTCTTCTGCTTCGAGGCGAAAAGTGCCCCCGCGCTGCCGAATTGCTCGAGAGCTCCCTTCGACACCGACAAATGCCGCGCCGCGCTCTCGATCATGAACACGCCGAAAATCAGCAGCCCGTACATCACCAGCACGAGCACCCAATTCATCCCCAAGATTTTCCTTAAAAACGGCGTCATGACAAGCTCGCGGGCGACCATACGTCGCCAAGATGCCATGGCAAGGCAGGCGTGAAGAATCGTCTCGGAGTTCTTTTACCGGCTACTGCGCGAGTTCCCCAAGCGGTTGTTCCGCTGGAATTGCAATGTTCTTTCCTCCGGCGACAAGCTCTGCGGCAGTGGCTTGATGTGGGCGAAGAGCGCTGGGGTGGGGGGCTGGGTTTCCTTGCATTTCGCCGGCTGAGGTTTGACTGCCTTCATGGGGAAAAGACGCCGGATTGCTGGTGGTTTCGCCAGTGTTATCTCTGCCTCACACGTTGAACCGGAACTCCACCACATCGCCGTCTTTCATGACGTATTGCTTGCCTTCGATCCGGACTTTCCCCGCGACTTTGGCGGCGGACATGCTGCCGGCAGCGACGAGATCGTCGTAGTGGACGATTTCCGCAGCGATGAAGCCGCGCTCGAAATCCGTGTGGATCACCCCGGCGGCGGCGGGTGCTTTGTCGCCAGCGATGATCGTCCAGGCGCGGGTTTCTTGGACGCCGGTGGTTAGATAAGTGCGCAGTCCTAGCAGATGATAGACCGCGCGGATCAGCGCCGAGACACCGGAATCCGTGACGCCCATTTCTGCGAGAAATTCGTTCGCTTCCTCCACGGGCATGTCGCTGAGTTCCTCCTCGATGCGTGCGGAAATGACCACCGCCTCGGAGCCGGTGTGCTCAGCGGCGAACTTGCGGACGCGGGCGACTTGCGCGTGCGAGTCCGGGTTCTCAATGGCTCCGGCCAGCTCGTCTTCGGCGACGTTGCAGGCGTAGATCGTCTTCTTTGAGGAAAGCAGGAAAAACTCCTTCACGATCGCCTTGTCGTCGTCGCTGAAATCAATCGTTAGAGCCGGGTTGCCTTGGTCGAGATGCGGCATGATTACGTCGATGAGTTCGACTTCCTTCTTCGCTTCCTTGTCGCCGCCCTTGGCCTTTTTCTCGCGCGAGTGGCGGCGTTTTTCAAGCGATGCCATGTCGGCGAGGATCAGCTCCGAGTTGATGATCTCGATGTCGCGGATGGGATCGACGGAGCCGAGTTCGTGGATGATGTCGTCATTTTCAAAACACCGCACGACTTGGACAATGGCGTCGGTTTCCCGGATGTTCGCGAGGAATTGGTTGCCCAGTCCGGCACCTTCGGAAGCGCCCTTCACCAGCCCGGCGATATCCACAAACTCGATGGCCGTGGGCACCAGTTTGTGTGAGCTGGAAATCTTCGAAAGCACCGCCAACCGTGGATCGGGCACGCTGACGATGCCGACGTTTGGATCGATGGTGCAGAATGGATAATTCGCCGCCTCCGCCTTGCGGGTGCGGGTCACAGCATTGAAGAGTGTCGATTTACCGACATTGGGTAGTCCTACGATTCCGGCCTTGAGCATTGCGGCGGGAGGGTGGGG
>JAYTLO010000014.1:0-1758 GCA_043729385.1 Akkermansiaceae bacterium | reverse complement strand
GTGTCGTGTAGCAAACAAAAGCGGAAAACTGTGTGCGATCAAAAGCGGAAAATTTTCGTTGATTATGAGGGGCTTAGAACGGAGGCGAGTGGAGAAGGACGAGCGGGAGCGCGTCTTTTGAAGGTTTAGATTTGAGATAGAAGATGTCGCCGTCGTGGAGGATACAGCGGATGACGCGGGAGCGAGGCGGGGCGTCGATGGAGAGGCGCACGTTGCGGACGGGGACGGTGCCGTCGGCGGCGACGCGGACGGTGGTGCGGAGGCTCCAGACGAAGCGCCACCAAGGACAGGTGGGGGCGGGGCGGATGACGGTGTGTTTTTGAGCGAGTGCGGCTTGGTGGGCGGCGTGTGGGGTGGAGCGGATTTCGCGGTGGATTTCGGTGAGGTTTGCGTGCGCGATGAGTTTATCGAGGAGTGCGTTTGCGGGGTCGATGGAGTGGATGGATTCGGCTGAAAATAAGGCTGGGAGCCGATTTTGCCAGTAGTGGTGGCGACGTTCGATTTTGCCTTTTGCTTGTGGCGTGGGGGCGTAGCGGAGGGTGATGCCGTAAAAGCGGAGGGCCTCGCCGAGCTGGGTGTAGGCGTCTGGAATGTGGGTGAAAAAGAAGGAGTGATAATCGACATAGAGCGCGAGCGGGAGGCCGTGCGCGAGGAAGGTGAGGGAGAGGAAATGGAGATGCGCAGAGAGGTTTTCGGCGGGGTAAATGCGAGCGCCGGTGTTGAGGCGAGTGGCGTCGTCGAGGATGTCGAGAAGGGCATATTTACAGGTATCGCCGGGGAACCAGGCGTGAGGCGTGGCATCGTATTGCCAGAGCGCCCCGAAGTCGCGGACCTGCCATCTGCGGACGGGTTTGGCGGGCTTTTTATAGCGAGTATCTGGCGCGAGTTTGTGAGCGATAGCCCATCGGCGGACGGTGGCGCGGTCTGTCTTAAAATCGAGGCGGCGAAGCAGCTCGCTGGCGACGGCGCAGTAGGAAGAAGGCGGCTTTGAAGAAAGCAGCCGAGTGGCCAAAGCGAGGGCATCGGCAGGCCAATCCGGATGATGGTCACCGCCCGAAGGGCCCGGCTGCCAAAGGTCCGCCCGGCCTATGGCACAAGCGCGGAGGTAATCTGTGCGCAGCTCGTAAACGCGTGTGAGGCCGAGCCCCAGCTCCGCAGCGAGCGCGGTGGCGCAAAGCTCGCCCGCCCGCAATTGGGCAAAAAGATGGCGGACTAAAGGGGCAGTGAGACGACGGGCGAGTTGTGGTTTTTCATCCCGCCAGTGGTAGCAGGAAGGTGGATTTTGCGCATTGTGGCAGATGCCGCTCAGGGCTAGCCGGGCTACCGCCCTGTAAAAGGCGGACAGCCCGACTGAGCGTGTATCTGGCTGAAGTCGGCGCTCAGGTTGCGTCCCCGCAGAGCCCTATCCTCCGCCTCAGCGCGGCGACCTTCTCTACAATCCATCCCTGTTCCAACGCCATTCTCACGTCGCTCAGCAGTTTTCCGCTTTTGATCGCACAGTCCTTTCCGGTTTTGATCGCACCACGACAAGCATTCGAAGACGCGTATCAGTTTAGTGACTTGTCCTTCGGTTTCCACGAGATGGGCTTCGAGCGCATCCTGCAGCTCATGCGACGTTGCGGCATCAGCCAACTTGGGCAGTGCTTTGGCGATGCGAGATTCGGCGTCATAAATGTCCGACAGTTCGTTGAGAAATAAGTTTTTTAGTGTTTTCATGTTTTTGTTTGTGTGTGTGCTTTGGCGAACAAACCCTGCGAC
>JAYTLO010000013.1:0-15931 GCA_043729385.1 Akkermansiaceae bacterium | reverse complement strand
GGGCCATTCGGGCGGGCGTTGCTGCCGGGAGATGTGCTGGGGATAAGGAGTGGGGACGCCTCGTCCCCGCAGCATGAAGGGACGAGACGTCCCTTCCCCCTAGGGCATCACTGGAAAATCGCCGTCCTCTACGGCCCGCACGGCGCTCCAGATTTTTTCCTCAATGAAGACATCGACACCTTCTTTGCCACGAAATGGGAGGTGCACTACAACTCCGCTAGAACCGGTGTCCGCCTCATCGGCCCCAAACCGAAATGGGCGCGCACCGACGGCGGCGAGGCGGGCCTCCATCCATCTAACTTGCACGACAATGCCTACGCCATCGGCGCGGTGGATTTCACCGGCGACATGCCAGTCATCCTCGGCCCAGACGGCCCGAGCCTCGGCGGCTTCGTCTGCCCCGTCGTCGTGGTGGATGCGGAGTTGTGGAAACTCGGGCAACTCCGGACCGGCGACCTCATCGAGTTTGTGCCGGTGGATGAAGCGTGGGCGCGCGACCGGCAGCTTGAGGTGAGCGAATTCCTAGCCGGTGAACGCTCAGAACTAACCGATCCGCTGGCAGGCGAACGCGGGTCGTGTTTCATCGACTCCTTCGGCGAGGGCGACGACGCGATCGTTGTTAGGCGAGCGGGTGATCGCTATTTCCTCGTCGAATTCGGGCCGCATCATCTGGATTTAAAACTGCGCTTCAAGGTCCACGTCGTCCACGAATGGCTAAAGGAACAAGCGATCAGCGGCATCATCGACCTCACGCCGGGCATCCGCTCCTTGCAGGTCCACTTCGATCCCGGCCTGATCGGGCGTTGCGATTTGTGGGAAAAAATCCGTGAGGGCATCGCTTCGTTGCCGCCGTTAGAGCAGATCGAAGTGCCGACGCGGATTGTGCATTTGCCGCTGAGCTGGGAGGACCCGAGCACGCTCGAAGCGATCCGCCGCTACATGCAAAGCGTGCGCCCGGACGCACCGTGGTGCCCGAGCAACTTGGAATTCATCCGCCGGATCAATGGGCTTTCCTCCATCGCGGATGTCTATAAGTTATTTTTCCAAGCGTCCTATCTGGTGATGGGGCTGGGTGATGTCTATCTGGGTGCGCCCGTCGCCACCCCGCTCGACCCGCGGCACCGGATGGTCACGACGAAATACAACCCCGCGCGGACGTGGACGCCGGAGAACGCAGTCGGCATCGGCGGAGCGTATCTTTGCATTTACGGCATGGAAGGACCGGGCGGCTATCAGTTTACCGGGCGGACCATCCCGGTGTGGAATCGCTGGCGCAAAACGGCGGATTTCGAGAAGCCGTGGCTGCTGAGATTTTTCGATCAACTGCGTTTCTATCCGGTGAGCGCGGAGGAATTGCTGCGCTTGCGCGAGGAAGTCCCGCGCGGTCGGCACAAGTTAGAGATCGAAGAGCAAGTGTTCCGTTTTTCCGATTACGAGGCGTTTCTAGCAGAGAACGCGGGCGAGATCGACGCGTTCCAAACCAAACAACGCGCCGCCTACGAGGCTGAGCGGAAACGCTGGGAAGAAGCCGGATTGTCGATGGATGCACCGGCGGAAACTGTCGTCGAAGTCGATGAAATCGTAATTCCTAACGGCTGCACGACACTAGACAGCCCGGTGACCGGCAGCGTCTGGAAAATCGAAGTGGCGACTGGCACAAGGATCGCTGCGGGAGCCACCGCGTTGATCCTAGAAGCGATGAAAATGGAGATCCCACTGGAGGCGGATGAAGCCGTGGAGATCGTCGAAGTGTTAGTCGCAGAAGGGGCCAGCGTGAGGGCGGGTCAGCCACTCGTTATCGTAAGACCATCATGAACATCAGCGGACTCAAGAAACGATATGCGGCGGGAGATAGGCCGTCGGAAGTTATCCGAGAAATCTGGGAAAAGATCATCGCGTGGGACGATCCCGCGATTTTCATCCACCTGCCGGAAATAGCCGTTCTGTTGAAGATCGCCGCCGAAGTGGAAGCCATGCCACGCGAGCTGCCACTGTGGGGAATTCCATTTGTGGTGAAGGATAACATTGATGTCGCGAACTGGCCGACGACGGCAGCTTGTCCAGCGTTTGCCTACATCCCCAGCGCCGACGCCGAGGTCGTTCGATTGTTGCGAGCGGCGGGTGCGATCCCGATTGCAAAGGGAAACCTCGATCAATTCGCGACTGGCTTGGTCGGCACGCGGTCGCCTTATGGAGTGGCCCGCAATGCCATCGCCGCGGAGTTCCTGCCGGGCGGTTCCAGCTCCGGCAGCGCGTCGGCGGTGGCGGCGGAGTTATGTGTGTTTTCGTTAGGGACCGACACGGCAGGCTCCGGCCGAGTGCCTGCGGCGTTCCAGGAACTCATCGGCTGGAAGCCGACACGCGGGTTACTCAGCTCGCGTGGGCTGGTGCCGGCGTGCAGGTCGTTAGACTGCATTTCGGTGTTCACGAAGACCGCGGCGGACGCGTTGTTAGTTTCGGAGGTGGTCGGAGTTTACGATGCGGCGGATGCATTTTCCCGCGAGGTTTTCCCCACCGGCAGGATCGGCGCGAGCTTCCGCTTCGGCGTGCCTAAAGTCTTGGATTTCGCAGGCGATCCCGACACGCCAAGACTATTCGCCACAGCAGTAGAGCGGATGAAAGCGCTGGGCGGCACGCCGGTGGAGATCGACCTAACACCATTCACCGAAGCGGCGAAGCTCTTATACGAAGGCCCGTGGGTGGCCGAGCGGTGGGCTGCGGTGGGCGAGTTCGTGGAAAAGAATCCCGAAGAAATTTTCCCGGTCACGCGCAAAATCCTTGAGGGATCAAAGGGCTGGGACGCGGCAGCGACCTTCCGGGCGCAGTATCGGCTGCGTGAACTGGCGCGTGAAGCGGAAGCAGTCTGGAAGCAGATCGATGTGCTCCTGCTACCGACCACGCCTCGCCTCTACACCGTGGCGGAAAATCTAGCAGAGCCATACGGCACGAATGCGACTCTCGGGCGTTACACCAATTTCATGAACCTGCTAGATCTATCCGCCGTGGCAATGCCCGCCGGACGCGCACGATCCGGGCGCGCGCCGTGGGGCGTGACACTCGTAGCTCCCGCCGGATGGGACGCCGCGCTGCTAGAACTCGCTGGGCGAGCTGGCGGAGAAACGCTGATTCCCCGAGCTTCCCGGAAAATCCCACTGCTCGTCTGCGGCGCGCATCTCGGAGGTCTGGCACTGCACTGGCAGCTAACCGATCGCGGCGCGGTGCTGCGCGAGAAGACCCGCACTGCAGCGGTTTACCGAATGTATGCAATTCCCGCTAGCGGATCCATCCCCCCGCGCCCGGCACTGATCCGGGACGAGGCCGCGGGTGCGGCAATCGACGTGGAAGTGTGGGAACTGGAACCCGCCGCCTTCGGTGACTTCGTTTCGAAAATCCCCGGACCGTTAGGGATCGGCAAGGTTTTGCTAGAGAGCGGCGAGGAAGTCCCGGGCTTCATTGCAGAACCAAGGGCGACCGAGGGAGCCGAGGAAATCACGGAGTTTGGCGGCTGGCGCGCGTGGTTGGCTAGGGAGGGTTGAAGGAATGTCTTCTGAGGTAAAACGCAGTCTCCGCACGAATAATCCTCCGTGGACGGAGTTGCCATGAACCGGATTTCTCTTACGATCTGGCCTGAAATGAGCACTATCAACGAATCCCTCGCCACTGCCGTGGCCAATGGCAACCTGCTAGAATCCGCAAAAACTAACATCACGGCGCTGCTTGCCGGGACGACCAGCGCGATCGCGCCGCTGGCCGTGCAGGAATTGGTGGACGCCGGGGCTTGGGAGGAACTCAACGATCGCTTCTTCAAAACTCTCGCCTTCGGCACCGGCGGGCTGCGCGGACGGACCATCGGCCGCATCGTCACGAAGGCTGAGCAGGGAGCGGGCGGACCTAACGGACGCCCCGAGCATCCCTGCACCGGTACGGCGACGATGAATTACTACAACCTCAGTCGTGCCGTCCGCGGGTTGATCGCCTACGCCAAGCAATTCGCTGGCCCGGACCGCAAGCCGGTGTTCGTCTTCGCCCACGACACTCGCCACTTCTCGCGGGATTTCGCGGAATTTTGCGCCAAGGTCACGGCCGATCTGGGTGGCGACGCCTATCTTTTCGAAGGCGCGCGCTCCACGCCGCAGCTTTCCTTCGCCGTGCGCGAACTCCGTGCAGATGCCGGCGTCGTTCTAACTGCCAGCCACAATCCGGCGCACGACAATGGCTTCAAAGCCTATTTCAATGACGGTGCGCAAATCGTGGATGCCCACGCCGACGGCATCGTCAAGGAGGTGAACGCGATCACCAGCGAACGCTACGACACCGTCTCTAACCGCGGCACCATCACCATTCTCGGCGCGGAAATGGACGCGCTCTACGTCGCCCGGCTCAAGACTTTGCTGCTGAAACCCTCGCTGCTAGAAGGCGCGTCCACCAAGATCGTTTTCACCAACCTCCACGGCACCGGCGGCCACATCAATGTGCCGATGCTGCGAGATTTCGGCTTCGAAGTCCTAACAGTCCCCGAGCAAGACGTGCAAGACGGGCGTTTCCCCACGGTGGAATCGCCGAACCCGGAGAATGGCCCGGCGTTAAAAATGGCCATCGACCTCGCCGAGCAATCCGGTGCGGAGATCGTCATCGGCACCGATCCCGACGCCGACCGGATGGGCGTGGCCGTCCGCGATGCCGCTGGCAAAATGGTCCTTCTAACTGGCAACCAGATCGGCTCGCTGATGGCCTGGTATCGCCTGAAAACTTGCTTCGATCTCGGCTGGCTCACCAACGCGAACCGCAACCGCGCGGTGCTGGTGAAAACTTACGTCACCACCGAGCTCCAGCACGCCATCGCCGATGGTTTCGGCGTCGGCATCATCGACACTCTAACCGGCTTCAAATACATCGCCGCCAAATTGCGGAAATACGAGGAAGCCATCCCCGCCGACAAGAAGGGCGACTACCGCTCGCTCACCGAAGCCCAAACCCGCGCGCTGCGGCTGGAATACTCGCGCTTCTTCGTCTTCGGCGGGGAGGAAAGCTACGGCTACCTCGGCTCCGACGCCGTCCGCGACAAGGACGCCAACGGTGCCGCGCTGATGTTCGCCGAAGTCGCCGCTTACGCGAAATCCGTTAGCATGACGCTGCCCGAGCTGATGGACGCGATCTACACCGAGTTCGGATACTATTTGGAAATCGGCAAATCCTTGGTAATGGAAGGCGCGGACGGCGCGGCGAAAATCGCGGCACTCGCGAATTCCTACGCCGAGAATCCACCGACCGAAGTCGATGGCTCAGCCGTCCTGCGCATTCGCGATTTCGCGAAGCAGGATCTCTTCGACCAAGAAGGCGACCTACTGCCGAAGGAAAAAATGCTCTTCGTGGATCTCGAGGACGGTCGCTCATTCGCCGTCCGCCCGTCCGGCACGGAGCCGAAAATTAAGTTCTATCTGTTTGGCAAACACGCACCTGGCGGCGATCTATCAGCCGCCAAAGAGGTCGTCAAAACAGCCCTCGCGAACCTCTGGTGCTGGATCGAAGCTGACGCCAAGAAGCGCTAGGAGCCACCCACTGATGTCGTGGATGCAGTGGAGCGCGACCAAAAATTGTGATCGACAGGTTTGTGCAAAATCATGCAATTAGTCCCTACGCATTTCCGTAGAGACCCACATCCTCGCGCCATCCCCTCCATCCAATTCCATGAAAACCCAACCTCAATGCACTCCCTCTAACTATCGCCCGGCCATCATCGCGGTGGCAGCTTTCCTCGCTTGCGGAGTTCCACCAGTCACCGCCGCCGAGATCGTCGCAGCGGGTGCTGGCAGTTACTCCACGGTTCTCCCGAGTGCCTGCAAACCCCTGCCTGAGAAGATTTACAAAACCGCCGAAGTGAAAGGACCGACGGTCACCGGCCAGTGGTGGAGTTCCCTGCTGTGGCAGGACTTTTCTAGCAACCTGTTCCCCCACCCGCTCGCGATGGTGTGTACTCCTGAAGGCCTAGCGATCTGTTATCCCGGCGCGGCCATCGTCGGCAGCAAGGAGGCAATCATGGGCGGCGGAGTGACCAAGGAGGGTGATTTAAAAATCGGCCTAACCGCAGGATCCTTGTTCAAATCGGCAGAATGCGACGGCTATTCCGATTGGTTCGTGACGGCCTCCTTCGCAGCGGGTGAAGCCACGCTCAAGACCAGCTTCGGCCATGGCAGCCCGTTCGTTTACTGCACCTACAGCGGCGGCGATCCAGTTCTAAGATTCAGCGACAAGCCGAGAATCTGGCAGGGAACCGAGAAAGACGCCGTCCTCGGAGTGACCGTCAAAGGCAACCATTATGGCTTATTCGCCCCGACAGGATCGACGTGGAGCGGCCTCGACGGCTCCGTGCTCACCCATCTAGCAGCGGGAAAAAACTACTTTTCCGTGGCGTTGTTGCCCGATGACAAACCCGTGACGCTCGCCTTGTTCAAGCGCTACGCCTACAGCCAAGTGACCGACACCCGAGTAAACTATCAGTCGCTGCCAGGCAAAGTGAAGGCGACTTACAGTGTAAAAACCAAGCCGTGGGAAGGCACCGAAACCGGGACGATCTTCGCGCTCTACCCGCACCAGTGGAAATACACCACCACCAAGCTAACTGCCATGACCTATGCCTCGGTGCGGGGCACCATGAAGATCAGCCAGGGCGCGGAATTCGTCACCGAAGTGCCGATCCAAGGGGTTCTGCCGATGTTTCCCGCGCAAGGCATCAAGGACCGCGAGCGCATGTTAGGATACCTCCGCGAAGAGGCCGAGAAGCCCGCTGCCGAGTTTGCAGATACCTATTGGGAAGGTAAGTACTTGGGACGCTTGGCCACCCTCAGCGGCATCGCGGAAATGGCCGGCGCGGCAGATTTTCAGAAGACCTTCGTTGATGAAATAAAGCGACGTTTGGAGAACTGGTTCACCGCCTCGCCCGGTGAGACAGCTCCGTTGTTTTACTATAACTCCACGTGGGGCGCCCTCGTCGGCAGCAAACCTTCCTATGGTAGCGATATGCCGCTCAATGATCATCACTTCCACTATGGTTACTTCATCCGTGCCGCCGCCGAGATCGCACGCCTCGACCCAGAGTGGGCGAAAAAATGGGAACCCCTGGTGATGTTACTCATTCGCGACATCGCCTCGCCTGACCGTGCCGATGCGATGTTTCCCTATATCCGTTGTTTCGACAAATACGCCGGTCATTCGTGGGCGTCGGGCGATGCAAACTTCGCCGACGGCAACAACCAAGAATCGTCATCCGAGTCTCTCAATGCCTGGTATGGCATGATCCTGTGGGGCGAGGCCACGGCTAACAAGACCGTGCGCGATACTGGCCTAGCTCTCTTCAACACCGAGCGAACGGCCGTCGAAGAATACTGGTTCGACGTCTCTGGCACCAATTTCCCCAAGGATTTCCCGCAAGTCGCGCTCGGCATGGTCTGGGGCGGCAAGGGTGCATTCGCCACCTGGTTTTCTGCCGATATCGACTGCATCCACGGCATCAACTGGCTGCCATTTACCCCCGCTTCTATCTATATGGGCCGCCACCCTGATTATGTGAAAAAGAACCATGACCGCATCGTCCAACAGCGCCTAGGCGGCAAAGACTACAACAACGGTTGGGGGGATCTGGTGGTGATGTTCAATGCACTCAGCGATCCCGCCTCGGCGTCCGCTTACTTAAATAGCACACCGAACTGTATGCTTGAAGGCGGCAACACCCATGCCTTTATGTATCACTGGATCGAGACTCTCAACATCCTTGGAACTAACGATGCGAGCGTCATCGCGGACCACCCACTCAGCAATGTTTATAAGAAAAACGGAGTTAAAACATACGCCACCTATAATTTTGGCACTGCCCCTCTGACTGTTTCCTTTTCCGATGGTAAGAAGCTAGTCGCCAAGCCCAAGACACTGACCGTGGAGAAGTCAAAACCCTAAATTCATGCCCCCGCGCCACACGCTCAAAACTGTTGGGGACTTCGCAATCCACACCTTGGCGACTGCCGATGTATCGATCTCGATCGCACCCGCACTCGGCGGGCGCGTGGTGTCTCTGAAGGATCGCATTTCGGGCCGCGAGTGGCTCGACGGTTGGGCGCCCGCCAGCAAGCGCCGGATCTGGCAGCCCACCGATCCCTCCAACTACGAAACCGGCCCAGATGCCGGTCTCGACGAGTGCTTGCCCACCGTCCTTCCATGCAAGCTCGGTCGCAAATCCCTACCCGACCATGGCGAGCTTTGGAACCAGTCGCCGGAATTCGAGGTCGATCCGCGCGGAGTTTTTTCCTGCCGCTGGACGCTCAAATCCTTGCCGCTCGCTTTTGAACGGCGCATTTCGTTAGTCGGAAATACGCTCAGTTTCGACTACCAGCTTGAGAACCTAGCAGACTCGCCCACCCCGTTTCTCTGGGCATGGCATCCATTGTTCACCTGGAAGCGGGGCGATGAAATCCGTTTCCCCGCCACCGAGAAATCCTGCATAACACCCGGTGGCGAGGTGCTGCCGTGGCCCGAAGCCCAACCCGGCAGCGACCTGTCGCGGGCAAAATTTCCCAAAGGCTCCACGCCTGCCGCCAAGGTATTTCTTGGTCCGCTGTCCAAGGGCTGCGCCGCCATCCAGGCTTCGAACGGTGCCCGGCTTTCCCTCTCGTGGCCGGCCTCCATGTTTCCTTACGCTGGCATCTGGATCACCCGCGGCTTCTGGAAAGGCTTCCACCACTGGGCGATCGAGCCCACCAACGCGCCCGTGGATCGCTTGTCTGATATCAGTGGGTTAGAGTCCCCCTCGCCCACCCGGCTGACGCCGCGTGAAGTCCGTAAGTGGAGCTTGGGTGTCGCTCTTTCTCCTCAGGCGTAAGACTCAAGTATTAGGCGGCGCGCATGACCGGATGGCAGGTCATTCCATGGGGAAACTACGTAGAACTGGAGCCCTCCGGGGAGTTTTAGCTGATCGGTATTCCAAATCTAGCTCACACAATGGCAGTCACTTGGGAGGTTGAGTTTCACGAAACCTGTATTTCGGCCAAATAAATTGCATAAAATTGCTCGACGACGTGGAATTCGCGTCTAGGTTGTTCGACACCGGTGCGGAAAAACCCAAGCGCCGACTTCTGCCGCAAATTGCATGGTGACGCATTTGCCGCTTCTAAAGCCCAAGAACCCAACCAAGTCTGATAGAAACCAAAAAACCAATGAACACGATCATCAAGAACTTGGCGCTCTGCGCCACTCTCGGCAGCGCGGGAAGCGCGCTCGCAGCACCTGTCCTGTTTCCCAATGGGGATTTTGAAACCGCCGCAGGTGCCCAGTGGGGAATAGCACCAGCAGTCGGAAATTTCTCCTTTCCGGCCCCAGGGGGAAATCCCAACGGCTATGCTGAAATGGGCAGTAGTCAACCCGGCGGTTTCGCAGTCCTGATCTCCAACAACGACGCGCCCTCCCCCCTAGCAAGCCTGGGACTCGTCGCAGGTAAGGCCTACAATTTCACCTATGACATGATCACCTCCGTCGCCGGATCGAACAAAGGCGGAGTAAAAATCGAGTCTTGGACGGCGACCACCGCTATCTCCAACACTGGCGACCAGCGCAAGACGAGCCTGTCCACTGGATGGGCTAGCTACACCCAGCAATACACCATCGCCCCCACCGCCACCCACATCAAGATCGTGCCGCTCTGGACACCGGGCGAGACCGTGGGCTTCGACAACATCGGGGTTAACAATACCCCCGTGACAGTGATTCCAGTCATTCCCAATGGCGATTTCGAGGCAACACCGAATCACGGCCTGAACTGGGCATTCTTCCAAGGCGGTGGCCAAACAGTGAATTATCCGGCTGTTGGCGGAAACCCGAATGGTTGCGCGGTCATCGACTCCGTCGGCAAGGGGGACTACGCGGTGATGGTTGCTAACAACAACGCATCAATGTCTCTCGTTTCGTTAGGACTAACTGCCGGCCAGACTTACACATTCCAACAGGACATGAAGATCCTCGCCGGATCCAGCATCGGGGGGCTCAAAGTCGAGTTCGTTCCCACCGGCACTGGTGACATGTATCCAGCCATTATCGGCGACGGCACCCAGTGGGCGACCTACTCGTTCCAAGTCACGATTCCACCGACTTGCACCCAAATTCAAGTCGTCCCTCTTTGGGGTCTAAATTCCCAAGTTGCCTATGATAACTTCAAGATCCTGCTGCCTCCACCTCCAGCCGCGCCTATCGTCACGATCAAGACTGGCACATTAGTCGAATGGACTGCCGCAAGCGCGGTGAACACCTACCAAGCTCAATCATCTCCAGACAACTTGGACTGGATAAACGTCGGCCCCGTCTTCACCGGCAACACCGTCACCGGAGTATTTGATGCGGATGAAGCAGCTTTCTATCAAGTGCTCGAGACGACCCCCGCCACCCCAGGCAATGCGGTGCTCAATCCTGGATTCGAGGACAATGACATCTCCACCACTCCGGCGAACAACTGGACAATCGCACCGCTCTTCAACGCCACGGCAACTACTGTGGGGATCTACGGTGCAGTGAATCCTCACGGTGGCTCAAAAATGCTGGTGATGGACGCGCAGACAACCGCCGGGGGAACTCCGGCCGAAGTGGGTGTTCGCAGCAACGACTTCATCGCCGTGACGGCCGGGACGACTTACAATCTATCCTTCTACGCGACGAACCAAGTAACAGGTGCCAGTTTCGTGTTAGGTGCCAAGCTCCGCTACTACAACGACTTCAACAGCGAAATTGGATTCTCGGCAGAAACAAATTTCGGCAATGTCGGTGCAGCTTGGACACAAGTGACCGTACCATTCACCACGCCGAGTGGTGCCGCCTATGTGAAGATTGATTTCTTCCTGCGCTGCGGTGCGGTGCCCAGCGTGCAATGGGTAACCTTGATCGACGATGTCACACTAATCACCCCATTGATTCCGGGCGATACCACTGTGATTGCGGCCACTGACGAACCTGGGGTGGAAGTCAGCTGGAAGACGCTCACCGGCAGCAATTATCAGGTATCCACTTCCGAAAATCTGAGCGGCTGGTCCGACTTCGGCGGCCCCATCACAGGCAACGGGACGACCTGGTCGATTGTGGATGAGCTGACCCCACCCAAGAAATTCTACCGGGTTCTGCAGACGACTCCGTAACTCAAACTAATATCCCAGGTGGTTGGCGGAAACGCCAGCCGCCAATGTTCGTTTGCCAGTTGCCCTATCACCCGGTCGCTTTCATTAACCACGGATATAGCTCAAGCGGCGGATGCCCCCATTTGGACATGCGCAGTTATTCCGGAATTCCCGAAGCTTCCTTTTATAAACAAATCTCACTTAGCCCCTTGTTCGCGCGAGAACTCGGGGCATAGATTACCACCTGAAGATTCAGTCGGCGAAAACCCAAACCAGCCCGACGCCCCAAATTTCGGCCATTGCGGAATTTTCGCAAAGCCAGCATCGCATCCATTAAAATCCAGACACCATGAATACTATCATTAAAACCCTCGCGCTCTGCGCCCTGTTCGGCTCTGCCGCCACGGTCCATGCAGACACCACCGTCACCGTCAAAGCCTCGTTACCTTGGCTAGGCTTCATGAATGTATCCTACCTGCCCGCAGACGGCGGAGGGACCGCATTTGTCAGCGACTGGGGCACTGCCGACTTGAGAGCCGTGTTCTCAGGATCAGAGCTGACGCTGTCGCCAAACACGATCAATCCTCCTAACGGTCTGGCGGATGGATTCTGGTATAAACCCGACGGGAGCGGTAACAAAATTATGGATGCCAACCTTTATGTAGAAGTCAATGGTGGGGCGACCACGGTTGGAGCATTGAGTGGCCAGAATGTGACCTTCACCGGGACTGTCAATGCCGCCACCTTGACTTCTGCCCACACGTCGGTTGCTTTCATTAAGGATTTCGCCTCTGACTACTCTAGCGTTAATACGATCACGGCACCGCTCGTCAACGGAGCGTTCAGCATCACCCTTGCAACTGACCCCGGAGTAGGTCGCCACGTTCAATACGGCTTCGAAACCATCGGGGTAAATGTATGGGCTGCCAATGTCGCTCCATTCGGCTCCGTCAAGATCGCGGCCCTTGGAACGGTTCCCGGAAATCCCAATGTGAAGGTGGATCCTGCTTCACCATGGCAAGGCTATATCAATGTTTTCAACCTTCCTTCGCCAGACGGAGACGGCGCATACCTGACGGGATATGCACAACCTGTCACCACGGAACTGCGTGCCGCCTTCACTCCCGCAGGACTTGTGATAAGTCCATTTACCATCGACCCTCTTCCAGATGGTTTGAATGACTCCTATTGGTATCAACCTAACGAAAGTGGTAATAAAAGCATTGATGCAAATCTTTACGTCCAACCTGCGGACGGCACCTTGTCAGGGCAAACCGTCAATTTCAGTGGCACTGTGGCGGCCAACTCGCTGACGAGCGCCCACACTACCATCGCCTTCGTTAAGGAATACACTGCTAACTATTCATCATTCACAGTCAGCAGCGCCGTGCTCTCCCCTGGGCCGTTCAGCGTCAGTTTGGCAATCAGCTCCGACTCGACCAAGCATGTGCAGTATGGCTTCCAAACTATCGGACCCAATGTCTGGCCAGCCAATGCAGGCCCATTCGGCTCAGTGTTGGTCGCCACAGATATTTCCAATTCCTATGCCTCTTGGGTTGCCAGATATGATTTCACGTCCTTCACCAGTCCCGACCTCACAGCCACTGGAGATCCAGACCGCGATGGCTCGAACAACTTCACTGAATTCGCGCTGGATGGAGATCCCACTACGGGTGCCGCCTCTGGCAAGCTGGCCTCAAGCATCCAACTCGTCTCCTCTGAGCAAGCCATGCTGCTAACCTTACCGGTGTTCAACGGTGCCACCTTCAGCGGTTCACCCTCACCGACAGCCACCGTTGGCCAGTGGGCCTATACCATTCAAGGTTCTAACGGGCTAACAGCGTTCGATCAAGCAGTCACCGAAGTTTCCCCCGCGCGTTCCGCAGGATTGCCGGTGATCAGCAGTGGTTGGACATACCGCAGCTTCCGCCTCGATGGAGCGGTCGGCGGGGCCACCCCACGCGGACCGGCAGGCTTCCTGCGGGCGCGTATTTCGAAGACTCCGTGAAATGCCAGTTAGCCTGCCACTCGTCCTAACACTTATTTGCGCTGCCGTTCTCACTCTCGAGGCGGCGGCGCAAACTCTTCCCGGCTGGACCCTGCTATGGGCAGATGAATTCACCCAAACCGACGGCACCAAACCGGATTCTAGCAAATGGGGCTACGACATCGGTGGCTCGGGCTGGGGAAACAACGAGCTGCAATACTACACCGACCGGACCGAGAACGCCCGCATCGAGAGCGGAGCACTCGTGGTCGAGGCCCGCGCGGAAAACTTTGGCGGCAGGAGTTACACTTCCGCGCGGTTGCTGACCAAGGACAAGCATTCGTGGACTTACGGACGGATCGAGGCGCGGATCAAAGTTGCACGCGGCCAAGGAATCTGGCCCGCGTTCTGGATGCTTGGCTCTAACATCGGCTCGGTCGGCTGGCCGGAGTGCGGGGAAATCGATATCATGGAAAACATCGGTCGCGAGCCGTCCATCGTTCATGGCACCGTCCACGGCCCCGGCTACTCGGGCGAGTTCGGCATCAGCGGCAGTTATACCTTGGCCGGGGCCGCACTCGCCGACGATTTCCATATCTATGCCATCGAGTGGGAGGAAAATCGAATCCGCTGGTTCATCGACGGGCAACTCTATTTCACTCTCACCCCGGCCAATCTTCCTAACGGCAGCACCTGGGTCTTCAACCAGCCGCAATTTATGATACTTAATCTCGCGGTGGGCGGCTATTGGCCGGGAAATCCCAATGGCTCGACGACGTTCCCACAACGCATGACCGTGGATTATGTGCGGGTCTATCAGGCCAATAGCGTTGTAGCTAATACCATAGTCACCGTGGATCCTGCTGAGACGTGGCTCGGTTATATGAATGTTTCTAACTTGACCGCGAACGGCGGTGTTTATCAATTTGGACAAACTTGGACTCCTGTGGACCTGAAAGCCGTATTCGCAGGCCCTGTCCTGACCTTATCTCCTAATACTATCAGTGATCCTTCACCCTATTGGTACAGCGGCGGCGGCGCGCCGGGCAGACCAGGTAATAAAATCATGGATGCCAGCATGTATGTGGAAAAATCCGGCAGCCTCGCGGGCAAAACCGTGGTCTTCACCGGCAGCGTCCTGAGCCAAACTCTGACGGTTGCGCACACTTCGGTGGCATTTATCAGAGATTTCTCGCCTGACTATTCCACTTCAAACACAGTCACTGCACCGTTAGGCAATGGCACCTTCAGCATCAGTCTTGCCACCAACGCTGCCGCCGGACGGCATGTGCAATACGGCTTTAAAACGGTCGGCGTGAATGTCTGGGCCAGCGACGTGGTTCCCTTTGGTTCGGTAAGGATCGTCGCAGACCCCTACGCGGCGTGGATGGCGGGATTCGACACTTCCAACTTCACTCCACAGGATCTAACGGCGGCGGGTGACCCTGACCGCGACGGCCAAAACAACTGGTTGGAATTCGCGCTGGACGGCAACCCGACAACTGTCGCGACTTCTGGAAAACTGCGTTCGAGAACCGAGACTGTCGCCGGGGAAACGGCTCTGTTGCTTACGCTGCCGGTGCTCGACGGCGGGACCTTCAGTGGTGCTACTGCCAAGACCGCCACTGTGGGTCGTGTGGTTTACACGATCGAGGGATCAAATGGACTGATGCTTTTCGACCAACCTGTAATCGAGGTCAGCCCCGCAAGATCAGCGAACATGCCAGCAACTAATCCCGGTTGGAGTTACAGAAGTTTCCGACTCTCGGGCGGGATAGGCGGCACCAATTCACGCGGCCCGACAGGCTTCCTGCGATCACGCATCGCAGCGGCTCCGTGATGCAGTCGGGCAAGTAGCACATTAAAAGTTGCATAAAATTTCTGGACAAAATCGAGGGGTGTGAGAAGGTCTGGATGTGAATCAACCTATCAACGACTAGGCCGATGGATTTACGTTTCTAAAACCCGAATTAAAAAAAACACTATGAAATCCAACCGCCGTCAGCGTGGCTTTACGCTTGTCGAAGTATTAGTCACTATCACCATCATCGTGACGCTGGCCGGAATGACATTCTTCATTTCGAGCCGTGCCAAACAGGCGGCTGTGTCAGCAAAGACCATTAACAACCTGCGTGAGATCGGTGCTTGCACCGCTCTATGGTCAGCCGATAACAACAGCTTCTATCCAGCGTGCTGGGATAATACCAAAGGCTCGAATCGCTCGTATGCTCAGGCGCTCGATCCTTACATGCACAGTGTGGAAGCCTACCGCTCGCTCGAAAGCAAATTCATCGGTCCTAACAAGCGGATTCCAGTCAAAGTGAATGGTTACTCGCACCCGATGACATACTCAATGAATAAGGCGGTTTGCCCTGATACAACGAACAGTGGGGCACCTTTGATTCACGCCTCCATGGTGGCAAATCCCTCCAATGTGATCATGCTTGCTGACGGCTGCCAGAACCCAGGAAATCTTGGCCAATCAAGCGCTTCGGCCTACCGAGTGGACGTCGGGCCGACCGGGCCACAAGCCCAAGGCTCGCAGCCGATTCCAGTCGGAGCGAATGTGGACACTTCAGCCGGTGATGGCTGGTTCCGCTATGCGGGCGGCAAGTGTCATGTGGCATTTTGTGACGGCTCCGCCGGAGTCTTCGCGAAGGGTAAAATCCTCAAGCGAAACATCTGGCGCGATTTCACCCCATGATTTTGTCTTCATAGAGAGACGCTTTATTAAACACTTATCCGGGATTCACCAATGTGCGGGTTCCGGATTTTTGTGGGTGAATAAACAGATACAAGG
>JAYTLO010000012.1:0-2060 GCA_043729385.1 Akkermansiaceae bacterium | reverse complement strand
GAGGCCCACGCCTTCGCCGACACCATTGACGGCCCGACTGGTGAATGAAGCAGGCGCGGTTTTTGCCCGCCACCGCGAGCCGGGAGATAGCGCGTTTGGCCCGGGCTCATACGAACTCGAGGAAGGCATGGTGCATCTGCGTTTCGCTAGCGGCGCGGACTTGGTGATCGAAGCTCCCGCTGGTTTTGAAATTATCGATGCGATGCACGCGCGCCTGCGGTGGGGCCGAGTTCGCTCGATTGTTCCACCAACGGCTAAAGGATTTACCATCGCCACGAACGGCGTGGATTACGAAGACGTCGGCACGGAATTCGGACTGCGCGTGGAACGTGACTCGGGTGCCAGTGCGATGCATGTTTTTGAAGGACAGGTCAATGTGCGGCAGCCGAATTCCGGCTCGATGCTCAAGAGTGTGGAAGGCGGTGGCTCCGTCGCCTATCATCACGGCCTGCCGGTGTCGGTGAGCGATCTGCTTGCCAAGGAATTCATCGCGCCCGGCAGTATCGGGTATCAGCGGTGGAAGTCCCACGGCGAGGGATCGCTGGATGATCCCAGCTTGATCGCCTTCTTTTCATTCGCTCGACATGCCGATCAGCCCGCCCTCCTTAGCAACGAGCGCAGCGCGAGCACGGTGACCAGCGGGACTATTCACGGTGCCCGCTGGGTCTCTGGACGCTGGCCAGGCAAGGATGCGCTACTCTTTGACCGGTTGGATGATTTCGCCGAGATTGAGATCCCCGGCGAGTTCACGGAGTTGACCATTGCCGCATGGATTTCCATTGAGCGCCTCGATCACACCTTTACCACCATCCTTGATTCCAACGGCTGGGAGAGCGGTGATATTCACCTTCAATTGCAGCGAAGTGGATTTCCCCATGTGGACATCCGGGATGCGGTCGTTCACGGGGGCGGAGCATGGTTCGGCGCGGCCATGCCCACGGGGAAATGGTCGCATCTCGCCGCCGTCATTTCACGCACGACGCAAATGGCCAAGGTCTATGTGAACGGCAGGCTGACCTACGAGCGACCGCTGAAAATCGAGGCACCGTTGCGCCCGGGGCTGTGTCGCATCGGGAACTGGCTGCCGACCGGCGACTACGAGCCGGTGCGCGCATTCAATGGACGCATGGATGAATTGGCGATCTGGAGTCGCTCCCTTAGCCAAGAGGAAGTGGAGACGCAGGTGGAACGCGGGCGGCCTGATTTTTTGTGATCAGGAAAATCGGGGAAATCAGGGGTGGGGGAGTAGCTATTTTTGTCCGCGATGCTGCTACTCCTGCAACGTGTCCATTCCCCCATCCCCAAGGCCACTTCGTCCTTAATCCGCCCATCGTTAAGTTTATGAATTTTCGTAAGTTTAGAAGTATAGTCAATGTGGCGCTTGTGTCTTGCACCCTGCTGCCGACAGCGTCTGGCAGTGATAGCTTCAAGCGTGGTGAGTTGCTTTACCAGCAGAAGTGCCTGATGTGCCATCAATACGACGGGCAAGGAGCGCCGCCCGCCTACCCACCGCTCGCAGGCAGTGACTGGATGGTGGCGGAGAGAGCGCGGACCATCCGAGTCCTCACTGAGGGGCTCTCCGGGCCGATCACGGTAAAAGGCATTCCCTACAACAGCATCATGCCTGCGCAAATCCTCGACGACCAGCAGGTGGCCGATATCCTCACCTACGCGGGGCAGTCCTGGGGGAATGGGATGGCCGATTTTAGCGCAGCAGAAGTCGCCGCGGCACGCTCGAAAAGCCGCTATAAAACGTATGAGGCCCTGGTGGCCGCATCCGCTTATCAGCCGCTGCCGCAAGCGCCCGAGGGTTGGGCGCTGAGCGAGGTGGCGCAGTTGCCGGAGATGTCCGCGCGCCTCGCGAGCAGGGGGCCGGGTGCTCCGGTGTATGTGCTCGCCGAGAGGGGCGCCATCTACCAATTTCATCCATCCAGCAAGTCCGTTTCCCGAATCATCCGCGCGGACGAATACGGAATCAGTGGCCAGGGCGAGTTCAGCTCCAGCGCGATGGCGGTGGATGCCAAAGGTGAGTTATGGGTCGTGACCAATCAAAGGTTGGG
>JAYTLO010000011.1:0-12131 GCA_043729385.1 Akkermansiaceae bacterium | reverse complement strand
CGGCCCACATGATTTTCCCACAACCGCGACTGGGATTCGTGGATGCCCAGCGAGACTGCGCTGCCGGAAGGCAGGCCGAAATCAGCGGCGGGCAGACCTTGTTCGTAGAGTCCGTGGCCCGCCTCATGCAGCACGCCGAAGAGCGACGAGGTGAAATCTGACTCCATGTAGCGAGTCGTGAGACGCACGTCGCGCGGTCCGAGCGTGGTGCAAAATGGATGCGTCGTGGTGTCGATCCGGCCTGCGTTGAAATCGAAGCCGATGGATTCCGCGACCTGCGCGTTGAATTTCTGTTGGGCCGCGACGGGGTAGGGGCCAGCCGGCAAACTCGACGAACGCGCGGCGGAATTCTCCACCGCGCTGGCTGCGATTTCTCTAACGGCCGGTCGCATTGCATCAAACAAACTGGCGACGGCAGCGGTGCTGGTCGCGCGCTCATAGCCATCTAGCAGCGCATCGTAAGGTTCATTGGCGTAGCCCCAGAGGTCGGCCTTTTCGCGGGCAATTGCGAGCAAAGTTTCCAAATGCGGGGCGAAGCTGGAGAAGTCTGAGCGCTCGCGGGCATCGGCCCATGCGTGCTTGGCGAGCGAGCTGGCCACCGAGTCGCGGGCGACTAACTCGACGGTTAGTTTCGTCGCCCGGTCGAACTCGCGGCGTAGTTCGCGCAGATTGGCCGTGAGCTTCGGATCGCTGCCGGGATCAGCAGCCTCGGCGGTTTCGAGATCCTTTCTCCAAGCATCGGAAGTCGCGAGTTCGTGGGCGCGGGATGAAAGCCAAGCAAGCTGGTCCGCGCGATGTTGGGCGGCGGCGGGTGGCAGATAAGTTTCCTGATCCCAGCCTACGACTGCGGCGGATGACGTGATCACCGTCAGCTCGCGGGCTTTTTCAAAAATCGACATGCGCGGTTTCTGAAGGAATCCCGAGCACAGGCAAAGGCGGAAATTTCGGAGGGCGGACACCCTTGTCCGCCTGGACGATGGGAGAGAAAGAGAAGAGCTGCGCGCCCCCGCTTTCGTCGCGCATCGGCAAGTGGACAAAAATGTTTACTCTCCTTATTTTCCCATCGCCTTCACCTCACCGCTGCCACCGTGATCCCGTGCTTGGCCGCTTGCTTGGCGGCGAGAATCGCATTAGCCAGCGGGGCGCGGGCTTTTTCCGTAAGTGCGAAGGTGGCTTCGAGGTCGGCTGTTCCTTCTGGCCCGTGGACGAGCGTCTTGATCTGGCGGGTCTCGTATTCCTGCTTTTGTGAAACGGCATCCCAGATTTTTTTAAAGGCCGGGACCAACGGGTTGTTGTCGAAGTCCTTGGCGAGGTTGATCCCAGTTTCTAACTCCTTGGCGGTGTAGATCCGGGATTGCTCGCCCCAAGTGACCGAGTAGGAGGCGGATTTCGGCGCGGCGATGCGGAAGGTGAAACGATTCAGCTCGTCGTCGAATGGCACCAGCGCGAGGCCCGCGCGGAGGGAATCGTCCTTGTCCGTCGCACCGGGGCCGGGACAAAACGGGAGGCGGGTGCTGCGAAGGGTGATCTCGCCATTTTCAGCAGTTAGAACCTCGTGGCCATTCGCGGCAGTGGCTTTGCCGGTGGCCTCGTCGTAGGTGACTGATCCGAGATCGCCATCCACGCCCATGCCTTTGAGAAATCCGTAGGCCATGATGGCTTGGCCCGCCATGGCGGGATGCACGCCGTCTTTTCCCGAGATTTTGAAATCGGGGCCGTATTGTTTCTTGGCAGCGTGATTGGCTAACAGCATGGGCCGGTAGAGATCCGCGAAAGCGACACCCTCGGCGTTGGCGATTTCCACGCCGATGTTGCGGAACCGCGAGAGGGCGAGATTGAGATCCTGCTGAGTGCCCTTGGCGGTCTTCACCCAAGCGGGCACGGAGTCGATGATGCCCGACGAGCCGAGGACCACGCGACAGCCGATCTCTTGAAACGCATCCACCACGGCGGTTTGGTTTTTCCGGAACTCCTCAGCGATCGCCTCGTCGTAGGGGACGTAGCGGAAATCGTTCATGCCGTAGCAAGTGGTGGCGATGGTCGGTGCGAAGCGGAGCACGTCGTTCCGCATGCGTTTGAGAAATCCGCCGGCCGCCTCGCCGCTCCAGCCGTATTGGCGGCAGGTGATTTCTAGCTCGGGCAAGCAGGCGGTTAGATAGGATTCTAGCAGGACTGAGTAGAGTTTCTGCTCAGTGATCGAGTCGCCGCAGATCGCGAGGCGGTCGCCTTTTTTCAGCAGGGAAGTGGTGGTCTCCGGCGCGGGCACTAACACATAAGCCGCTAGCTCGGCAGGCAGCTCGCGGGCAGTTAGATGGGCAGCGAGGGCGAGCGGGAGAAACCAAATAGGGCGGATCATGGCGCATGAAACGGAGCGGAGGCGAGCGCCCTTGCAAGCGAATCTGCGGTTGACCGATCGCATCAACCGATCCGACCGCGCAGCCAAGGTATCGAGATATAGATTCTCTCAACGCCAGATGAACGGGACACACGCCGATGGAAGAAGGGATATGAAATGAGCATTCCAATTTTCATCAGCCCTATGCCCCATCTCTGCTTTCAACCCTCTTATCTGCATGCATCCTGTGTGAGGTGAATGGGGATAATCACCCAGTTTGCGCTTTTCGATTTCTCGCTACACTGCACGCGATGCCGCGTTTTCCTATTACATCACTCATGCCCTTAGTGGCGCTTCTCGCCGGATGTGTGAACCCCATCGGCATGATGGATCGCCGTCAAACCGCTGCCGTGAAGCACGGCTACAGCGTCACCCGCAATCTGGTTTACACGCCGCAGGATTGGCCGGAGCCGGTGATGGGTGATCTCTATCGGCCACGAACCACGCGGCCCGCGCCGGCGGTTCTGCTCGTGCATGGCGGCGGCTGGACCGGTAAGGACGGGCGTTGGCAGATGAATTCCATCGCCACCAAACTGGCCAAGCGCGGGTATGTGGTGCTCAACGTCACCTATCGCCTAGCCCCGCGCTGGACTTATCCGGCACCGGTCAAGGATTTGCAAGAGGCGGTGAAATGGCTGCGCGCCCACGCGTCTGAAAATGGGATTGATCCCAGCCGCATTGCCACATTCGGCTACTCCGCTGGGGGGTATCTCGCCGCGTTAACAGGCTTGATCGAAGGGCCGGAGAACTCGCGCGTCCGCGCAATTGTCGCCGGCGGTGCGCCGAGTAATCTAACATTCTATCCGGGCGGTGATCTGGTGCCGCAGTTCCTCGGCGGGACGCAGCAGGAAATCCCGCAGCGGTTTAGAGAAGCCTCGCCGGTGAATTACATCACCGCTAACAGCCCACCGATGTTTATCTATCATGGCACGAGCGACCACTTGGTGCCGCCCGAACATGCCTCAGCGATGATTGCCGCCTTGGAGAAACACCGCGTGCCGCACGAGACCTATTGGATCGAGGGCCGGGATCACATCGCTGCGTTTTTACTGCCCGGCGGCTCGGTGGACGCGGCGATGGATTTCCTAGATCGGCAGATGCGTTAGACCCGGAGGGCGGGAGCGTGGCTGGCGCGTCTCGCGCATCTCTTGTCCGGCCTGATTTAAGAGGTCGGCTGAAAAATGGCAGGGACCGTTCACCGCAACGGTCCGGCGAATGAATATGCCTATAAAAAGCGCGGAAATCCGTCTATGGTCGGTCATTCACCTTCCATTCTCGCGGACCGCCCGGAGGTCGATCCCTGCCATCGCGCATTGTTCAGACGGTCTCGAAGAGAATTGAACCGCAGATGAACGGGATGCACGCAGATGAAGACTCAATTTTTATCTGTATCCTTCATCTGCGTGCATCCTGTGCATCTGCGGTTAGATAATTCTTAATCTGACAGGATTGGGCGGGACGCTCCGGCTACTTTCACGAAAATCGCCGCTCACGCAGGCCTCAAGTCGCACCAGCCGCCGGACCAGTTGAGTGTTAAATTTACCTGATAGAGTTCACTCAAGCGGGCGGCGGTGAGGACCTCTCGCTTGGGGCCATCGGCGAAGACGCGGCCATTTTGGAGCAAGATCACTCGCTCGATCTCGGGTGGGATTTCTCCGGGATGATGGGTCACCAGGATGAGATCGCGATCCGCAGCAAGCCATGAGCGCAGCATCTTGGTGAGGGTGATGGCGGCGGCGAAATCCAACGCGGTCGAGGGTTCGTCGAGCACCAGCACTTGCGGATCATGCACCAGCGCACGGGCAATGAGAATCCGCCGCCGTTCGCCAGACGAGAGTGCGCCGAAGGCCCGGTCTGCGAGATGCGCCACGCCCATTTGCTCCATCGAGACCCGGGGCGCGATCCTTCTCCGCTAGAGAAAACCGCATTTCCCGCGTGCGACCGTAGGCACCGCGCAACGACGAGAGCACCGCGTCGCGGGTGATTTCCTCTGGCTCGAAGCGGCTGACCTCTTCCGGCATCACCACGCCTATCCGGTGGCGGATTTCCTCCAACGACCAGAGATCTTCGCCGAACAACCGGCACGTCGTCGCTGGATCCGCCTCGGGCCGGACTTCTCCGGTTAGCAGTTTGAGAAACGAACTCTTGCCCGCGCCATTCGGGCCGAGGATCGCCACGCTTTCGCCATGGACGAGGCTGAGCGAGAAATCGCGCAGGGCGAGCGTGCCGCCGCGCCAGACCCGCGCGTGGTTGATTTCAAATACAGGCTGCGGCACGCCGTGATGAGGGCTTGGGAGGCGCACCTCGTCCAGCCATTTCCGGGTGGACCGCAGGTCAACCCTCCTGATTGCCGCCGCTGGGGGAGTGGCGAAATTTGGGTGACGAGTTTGGTAAGAATTCGGCACCGGAGTTGCTAACCGGCCTCGCCCGAATGGCACGTAGTTAAGGCGATTTTCGCCATTTTTCCGTCCCGGCGGGACAGGGTGAAATTAGCCGGAGGCGTAAGCCACCGGGCACACGTTCGAAAAGCAAATCCGCCCCGGCAGGGGCGGTGGAAGGTCGCGATACCAAGGAAGCGCTGAGATCCGTCGCCCCTACCGGGGCTCATTTCATAATGGGACATTTCCCCGGTGGCTTATGCCACCGGCTAATCTCGGGCAACCCCTCCGGGGCAATTGAGTTCCGTCGAAAACCCGCTTAACTACGTGCCATTCGGCCTCGCCCCTTATGTTGAATGCGGGGTTATTCCTGCGGGTGCGGGCTTTTCGCGGGGCCGTGTGGGCCTTTTCCGGCGGGTGGGTATTTTTTACGACTGGGTGGGGGCTTTTTCTGGGTGGTGCGGAGTTACTGCGAGTGAGTGCGAGCTTTTTCCCGGTGGTGCGGGTTTTTTGCGGGTGGGTGCGGGTTTTTTGCCGCCGGATATGATTGTCCGGAATGCACCGCTAATTTTGTTCACCTTCTCACGTTGCAAAATGCCTCAGCTTTGCTTGGACGCGCGCGCATCACTCATCTAACACAACGATGAACAACGAAGTTATCCGCAATCACTACGACACATTCGGCAGCATGAAGGCCTTCGGGGAAAAACATAGCAGCCTATTCGCGGCGGGTTCGCGGGCGGCGGGGCTCTTCACCGGCATCGGCCCGGTGGTGGCGGCACTGGAGGAGCATGGGGTGAAAAAAACTCTCCGGCGCGGCGGCCTACCACGGCGGCACGGATGCCCGCAGCATCGCGATGGAGCTGGTGCGGGAGGATCTGCGGGCCATCCGCAATACGGCGGAGGCGATCTCTGAGGCGGATGATTTACCGGAATTCGAGGAGCGGTTCCGCTTGCCGCGCTCGGGTTCCAGGTGGCTTTTGCTGGCGAAGGCGAAGGGGTTCTTGGCGGATGCGCTGCCGCACAAGGCGCTGTTCATTGGGTTCGAGCTGCCGGCGGATTTTCTGGAGGACTTGCAGGCAGACATCGCCCTGCTGGAAACGGCGAAGGAAAATAAGGATGCGGGCCTGGCCGAGCAAGTAGGCAGGCACGGCGGAGCTGGCGGCAGCCGCGCTGGCGGGCATCAAGCTGCGCAAGCAACTCATACCGATCGTAAGGAATAAATTCCGCGCGCAGCCGGGCATCCTCGCGGAGTGGGAATCGGCCAGCCACATCGTGCGCCCGGACAAGAAGGCGGGTGAGGAGAAGACGAAACCGGCCTGATCGCGGGAGATGGTTTCGGGAGAAAAGTCCCTGCCTTCCGGATTTTCCCGGGGCTGGGGTGCTTGAGAAAAGTGGGTGTGGGCGGGACGCCCACACTCCTTGAAGTCAGCCCTCGCACTCGGCGAGGGTGGCCTGGGCGAAGGCGAGGTTGGACGAGCCGAGTTGGCTGCAAATTTCCACCGCACGAAGGGCGTGGGTCCGGGCCTCAGAGACCTTGCTTTGTCGCATGAGAGTTAAAGCGAGGCGGTCATTGCCGCTCGCGATCAGTTCCTGACGGTGGACGGCCACAGCTGCGGTTAAAGCCTTTCGTGCTAAGGTCTCGGTGCTGGGCCAATCCTCCCGACACAGGGCTAGCTCAGTTAGATTTCCCATGGAGATTGCCACGCCTTCGGCGTCACCACAGACGTTGGCCACACGCAGCGCTTCGCGAAACCATTCTGCCGACGCTTCGAGTTTGTTTGCATTATACTCCGCAGAGCCTAGATCGTTCAGGACAGCGACCATGTCTTTGCTCTCGGAGCCAAAACTCTGGAGAAGCTCAAGTGCCTGGCGAAAAGCTGCGATGGCGCTAGGGTAATCCTCCTCTGACAAATGGCCTTTGCCGCGCAAACCGATGGATAGGGAAAGTTCGCGAGCACCGACCTCGGCACTGCCCCAGTGCGTGGCGGCGCGTTCGGCGCAAGCGATTACAGCCTTGGCCCGCTGGCGCAGATGGTGACTGCAACCAATGTTGTATGCTCGCCAGCCGGCCTTGTGGTAATCGGCTGCTGCGATAGCTCTAACTTCGGCTATCTCGCATAGAGCGAGCCATTCATCCCAGCGACCCTGGAAATGGAGGAAGTTCTGCAGCGCGTTGCATACTGTTTGGAGGCGCGCGTTGTCGCCATTGAGGAACAGTGGCAAGGCGGGGGCGATGCCGGGCCAAGCGGCTTCGAGGGCGGGGAAGCGGTCGTGATTTTCGTAGCCGTTCTCGATGATGAGGGCGTAGGCGCGCTTTTCCAGCCGGTCGCCGGTTTCCGCCATCACCTCGGGCTTTTTCTTCCGCAGGAAGTCCGCGACCATGGGCACGAGGGTGAAGGACTGGAATTCATCCGTGGGGACGACGAGGGAACGGTTCACCAGCGATTTCAAGGCAGTCTCGACGGAAAGGGGAGCGCACGCGCCCTCGCGTGCTGTCTTTGGCGCCCTCGCCGAAGACGGGTCGGGAACCCACGTGGCGTCTCGTTCCCCGGAAAGATCCGCGTCTTCATCCGTGGGGCGAATGTTTCCGGCGAGGGCGCCGGAAACGGCACGCGAGGGCGCGTGCGCTCCCCTTTCCGCGATAGCGGCATCCACTCCCGCGATGGCGGCGACGTGCTCCACTATGGCCGGGAGGGTGAAATAGGTGAGCGCGCAGAGGGCTTTGGTTTCGTGGTCGTGGAAGTCCTCCACGAGATCGCCGAAGATGAATTCCAGCGGGTCATTTCCCTCCGGGCAGGAGCGGATGAAGTGGGGCGCATCGGTGAAGGTGAGGCAGTGGCCGCGCCCGATCTGGCCAGCGGTCCAGCGGAGGAGGAGTGGCTTGCCGGCGGTCTCGCGGTAGAGGACGAGGCGCTCGGCTCCGCTGGTCTGCGCGAGGAGCGGATTGTGGGTGGCGAGCTCGGCGAGGGTGTCGAGCGAGGCCTTTTCGCTGAGTGCTTCCAAGATGAGTTCCTCCGCGCCGGAGCCGATGCGCCCGCGGCTGGTGAGGATGGCCTTGCAGCCGGCGGGGAGTTTTTTGACGAAGGTGAAAAGGGTGTCGCGCTCGGGTTTGCGGAGGCTCTCAAGGTTGTCGAGGACGAGGAGGGTCTGGGTGCCGCGCAGGGCATCAAGGAGTGGACGCAGGCGCTCATTTTCGGCGAGCTTGAGGATGTCGTCGCGGCCGAGCTCGCGGGCGAGTTCGTTGAGGAGCTCGACGAGGCCGGAGAGGATGAAGCCGCTGAGGTCGCGCAAGCCGTCGTCGTCGAGTTCGCGGGTCTTGAGCGAGATGAAGATGATTTTTTTAAAGACCTCCGGTGAGGCATCATACGCGGCGCGGACGGCGAGCGAGGTCTTGCCCATGCCGCCCGGGCCATCGATGAGCGCGCCCCAGGTGCGGGAGTCGGGATCAAGGGCATCTGCGATCTTTTTCAACTCGTCCTCACGACCGAAGAAGGGCTGGAGGGTGGGGAGATTGTGGGGGATGGAGGTCTTTGCGGAGCCGTCCGTGGACGAGACGCTAGGGGCTTCCGCAACCTCGCGTCTTTCGTCGATCAACGTCAGACGCTCGAGGATGAGATCGCGGATTTCTTCCGGCTTCCGGCCGTCGAGTTCGATGAAGCCGACGGTGGAGTATAGGCCTGTGACCGTTGCGCGGTCGAAACGGCAAAGGATGACTTCGTCATGTTTGCGTTGGCTTAACAAATCGTGAATCGCGGTCCACTCCAAGCCGGTCCATTGCTTCTCGTCGTAAGCCGAGGAGAGCACAATGACGACGAGATCGGATTCCTTGTGGTAAAGCTCCGGCAAATAGATCCCGAGATCACGCCGTGCGAACTCGGACTCATGAAACTTGTCGTAGAGAATCTTTTTTTTGCCGAACTCCTCCGCGAGAAGGCTCGCCAAGGCCGCCACGAAGCCCCGCGTCTCTCCAGCGAACGAGAAAGCGACACGAAAACGTTTGGCGCTGGCAGGGGAAACTCCGGACATGCCGGAGCGAAGCAGGCCAGCTAGCAGATGGCAAGGTGCCGCTCACTTCAGCTCGGCCGCGGTCCATGGCTTGCCGCGGCTAGCGAATTTGGCGCGGGTTTGTTGGATGAGGGTCTCGCTGACTGGGCTGGCGTCGCTGGTCCAAGATTGGCGGACGTAGGTGAGGACGTCGGCGATTTCTGGGTCCTTGAAATCGGTGTGAGGGGGCATGATGTTCTCGAATTTGAGGCCGTTGACTTCGATGGAGCCTTGCAGTCCTAACCAAACCCACCCGCTGCAAGACCGCGAAACTCCCGGTGAAATAGCCGCCCCTCCTCTTCCCTTCAAAAATCCTCAATCCTTTCTCTTCCCTTTGGCGTTCGATGTTTAGCGTTCGATGTTCGATGTTCACTTCTCCTCCACTTCCCATGGTCTTCCCCCTCACATCACGCTCCGCCCGAAGAGTCCAAACGCAGCGGCAATGTCTGTTATTTGGGAACCCCGAAGCACTGATCCCGAAGCATGACTCCGCGCTCGTTGGCCTGTGCTGACCGCAGTGGGCAGGGTGCCGACCGCTGCTCCCTTTTGAGTGGTTTGAATAAAATCCGCGCCGCTTGTCGCTCCACGGATATAACAACAATTAGTGTCTTTTCGCTGCAAGATTGAGTCCTGAGAGCTAGCAAAATTCCTTCGGTCCGAATCAGTGGTAAAAAAAGTAAAAAACACCTTGTGTCGATTTAATACGAGTCGAATTGTCAAATGTCCCAAACCCACAAGCTCCAGAGAGAAAGTTTTGCGAGATGATATCGAATCAAAACCAAATTCCAAAATCATTATAATCATTTTTCGACCCGTGTTAAATCTAGACCTATCATTCTAGGTTGATCGATAGGCAGGTTTCTAGCCATCGCTGGTCGAACTATGTCTTTTGACCGCTTAAAAATAACATCGCAAGAGACTTTTGGCTAATATGTATGCAATCTAAATTCTCAGCGCCAGAACATTAAGATACCTCAACTCAACACAAACATTAACATATGAACCTGACTCCACGAACTCTAGTCTCTAAAGTGTCGGGGCTTGCCCTGTTTGGCTTGCTATCCACCAGCACCGCATTTGCCGCCGCCCCTGACGGTGTTGGCGATCTCAAACCTGACGATATTGTCGGAATCTCCTTCTGGATTATCTCGATGGCCCTCGTGGCGGCGACTGCATTCTTCTTTTTGGAGACACAGCGGGTCACCCCGAAATGGAAAACTTCCCTCACGGTGTCCGGCTTGGTGACAATGGTAGCCGCCACGCACTATTTCTACATGCGTCAAGTGTGGGTGACTACGGGAAACACGCCAACCGTTTTCCGCTACATTGACTGGTTGATCACGGTTCCTTTGCTGATGGTCGAATTTTATCTGATTCTGTCAGCGATCACCAAGGTTCCTGCCGGCGTGTTTTGGCGGTTGATGATCGGGACAATCGTGATGCTCGTTGGTGGTTATGTCGGCGAGGCCGGATATATGAACACTTGGCTTGCGTTCATTATCGGAATGGCCGGCTGGGTATTCATCCTATGGGAGATTTTTCTCGGCGAGGCTGGAAAGATCAATGCGAGATTGGCACCTCCAGCGGTGCAGTCTGCTTTCAGCCTCATGCGTTGGATCGTTGTGATTGGTTGGGCGATTTATCCGATCGGATATTTCCTCGGCTATCTCACTGAAGCGAGTCCTGAGAAGAGCATGGTGCTCTTGAACGTGGTTTACAACCTTGCGGACGTTGTAAACAAGATCGCCTTTGGAGTGATCATTTGGATCGCTGCGACGAGCGAAAGCGACAAAGTCCTAAATCCTTCCAAAGCTTAATCGAGTTCGCAAGGACGGGAGTTGGATGCCGGTTGCTACAACTCCCTAGCCTTGACGAAACACAAATCATTCACTGCCAGCACATGGCAGTGAATGGTAAACTATTGTCTCTCATTCATGAACGCTCAGTCCCTAACATCTCCCGGTTTGTCGTCGGCAGTGGCGGACGATTTGCTAGATGAGGTGGAAAAGGTGATGCGCCGCTTGGTCACTCGCGGCGAGCCTTCTGGAGGAGACATGTTGTCGGATTCCGCCCGGGCCGCCGTCGGTCATTTAACCGCAGGTGGTCAACGGGTGCGAGCGCGGCTTGCGCTCGGAGCAGGCGTCGCGCTCGACCTCGCAGCGCAGGACTCCATCGCACTCGCTGCAACTGCCGAGCTTTTGCACAACGCATCGCTTGTGCATGACGACTTGCAAGATCGCGAAAATATCCGGCGAGGCAATCAAACGGTGTGGGCGGCCTATGGCGACGAAGTGGCGATTTGCACCGGGGATCTGCTCCTTTCCGCCGCCTATGGTGCGCTTGCAGCGGTGAGTGATAGTCGGCTACTACCGGATTTGATCGCACTCGTACATGCGCGCACCGCGTTGGTGGTCCGCGGGCAATGCGCCGAGTTTTCTGCAAAGGGACAACAGGTCACTGACATGGCGGTGTATGAGAGAATTGCCGTTGGGAAATCTGGCGCTTTGCTCAGCCTGCCACTGGAGCTGGCCTTGGCAGCGGCGGGCAAAAAGGAGTGGATTGGCGAGGCGAGGCGCGCGGCGGAAGCTTTTGGCATTGGCTATCAGATCATGGACGACATGGAGGACGTTGAAAGTGATGCCGCTGGCGATGACGGGCCGCGCGCGGTCAATGCGCTCTTGGTTTTGAGGGCTGCGGGCCACGGAATAAACGCCAAGGCGGTCGCTCGCGAGATCGGTCTGCGGCACCTGCGCACGGCTGTCGCATTGGCGGATCAGCTCCCGAACGGAGCAGGCGCATTCCTCCGATGTCTGGCCTTGGCGTTATGCCAGCGGCTGTAGGTTTGAGGAAACAATTTCATGCAGGCAATCGTCATTGGAGCCGGTTTTGGGGGAATCGCAGCGGCACTTCGGCTCCGCGCAAAGGGTTATGAAGTCACGCTGATGGATCGCTGCGCAAATCTGGGGGGCCGTGCCCAGGTGTTTGAACGCGACGGTTTCCGTCATGACGCTGGCCCGACCGTCATCACCGCGCCTTTTTTGTTCGAGGAGCTGTTTGAGCTCTTTGGCGAGCGGTTCTCAGATCATGTGGAACTTGTTCCGGTCAAGCCGTGGTATCGCTTTCACTATGATGACGGCAGCCACTTTGACTACGGCGGCACGCTGGACGAAACGCTTGCTGAGATCGCCCGGATCGACCCGCGGGATTGCGCCGGCTACCTTGCCCTGCTGGCGCAATCCAAGCGCATCTTCGAGGTCGGCTTCACGGAACTTTCCGCTCAGCCGTTTCATCGCTTCATGACGATGGTGCGC
>JAYTLO010000010.1:0-5636 GCA_043729385.1 Akkermansiaceae bacterium | reverse complement strand
TCGCGCAGCACGTTCGTCTCATCCGCGGGAGTGGGCGATGCGAGGGCAAGCATGCTGAGAAAGAGGGCCGTGCTGATGAGTTGGTGGTGCATGGGATTTGGAATCAAGGGCGCTTCTGCGGTCGCATCATGCCCAGGGTTGCTTCGGCGAAAGCCCGGCCCATGAGGGCAAAGGTCTTGGCGCAGCCGAGGTAGTGGTAGCCGGCGTTGGAAGCGCCGCGTTCCCACACCGTTTTTTCGGCGGGCGAAATCAGTTTGGCCTCGAACTCCTGCAGATACCCGCGTTTTTGTTCATCGGTCATCCTGCCGCCGGCATTCGCGTGGTCCTTGTGTTTCGAATTTAGGAAATGGCTCATCTGGCTTACTTTCTCCCGTTTGATGGCGATGGCCCCGAGTTCCTCGGACCAGAATGGCGCGGTCGGCACGGCGGTGACATTTCCGGCAAACTCCGGCCGCAGTGCGGGCGCGGCCATCGCCTCGCGGAACGCCTTGGTGTTATCGCCCGCGTTCAGCCCGTCCACGCCGAGCACGCCGATGACAAACGGCATCCCCGGAGCCTCCAAATCCTTGCGGACATCGCGGATGAAATCGGCCAGCCACTCGCCATACTTGGTGTAATCGCGCCCTTGGTTGCCCGGCTTTGAATCATAGGTTTCGCTCGCTACGAGGTCATTGAAACCCTGAAACCACACGAAGCCTGCGATCTCATAACCCTGCGATTCGTCATACGCCGGGCACACGCGCTTAATGTCTGTAGTCACGCGCTTCACATGTTCGATCATGAGCCGGTAGTAGCGGCCCGTTTCCTTCACCTTATCGGCTTTCCACTTTTCAAAATCCTTGGGAATGCCGTGGCCTTGCTGCGCAGGGTAGTTCTCTTTTTGATAGGCACTCAATGTGTAGGGCCCGGCGCTCGGCGGGCGGAAATCCGTGTGCAGACTTTTGCCGCCCCACGCGGTCTTGATGATGAGCACCGGCTCGTCCAGCACCGCATCCATCGTCAAACCGAAGGTAAATTCCGGTCCGATTTTCCCTCCATCGAGGTCCGGCTTTTGGCGCGAGCCATAGCCTGCGGTCAGCTTTCCGAATCCCTCACCATGGTCGTTCCCCGAGCCCGTGAAATAAGAAATCCACACCTTCCGGCACACCGTTGGTTTCCCATCTGGACCGCGCATTTGCTGGAGCAGCGGCGCAGTGGCCGGGTCATCGCCGATGTAGTCGAAGGTCTCGATTTTCGCATGGCCCTCCATGTTCGACTGCCCGGCAAGGATGAAAATTTTCAGAGGCTTGCCCTGCGCCATGGCTCCCAATGGCAGCGCCAGAGCAGCTACAAAAAGGATGCCGCGTTTGAGGAGGTTTCGTTTGGAGGTCATTTGGTTTCGGGGATCGTGATCAGTTCCGGGGATGCAGTCGCCGCCTCGGTGGTGCGGATGGATTCGCGGACGGACTTGGTCATATCCGTGGCCGGATCATGTTCCGTTGAAGGGTGGGTCGTGCGTTGCTCTGCTATTTGTAAGCTGAGACGGGCTTGGGGGTGACACCGAGTTCGGGATAGTTGAAGCCGCTTTCGAGTGGCTCATAGATGCCGACGATATCCACGCTTCGTGTCGGCGTGATGGCGGCTCCCATGTCCATACCCCAATAGCAGGCGTTAATGATCAGGCGCCGCAGACCGGCGTTTTCCAGATCGGTGCCGCTGCCCATGGTGGATTGAAACACACGCGCACTCTTGCCGGTACTCGTTTGCCAGTTTTTGAACCACGCGACTGGGAGCGCCTCCAGTTTGGGGTTTGGCGGGTCGTCGGGTTTGCGCCCCATGAGTGGCTGACCCCAAACGAGCGCCGTGCAGTCGGCTGGCAGGCGGGTTCCCTCTTTGTAGGTGCGATAGACATCCGAGTTGCCCCAAATGTCGTTGACGCCGATGAGGATGGGATGATTCTTTTGGGCTTCGACGAGGGTGCCGCGGGTGGAGTCTGCGTGCCAGCGACCGTGATGGCCCAGGAAGGATCCGCCGAGCACGTCCTCACCCCACCTCACTGGCTTGCCGTTTATCTTGTAAGGCAGTGGGGCGTGGAAGCCGTGGTTGGCGGTCCGCAGGGCGATGATGGGTTTGCCGGAGTCCACATACTTCACGATCAGTTCGCGCTCCGTCATCGGGAGGGTCAGCAGCCGGGTAAAGAAAATAACGAGATCAGCGGAGGCAAGATGTTCGAGGCCGGGGATGTGATGCGGTTTGAACTCAGCTTCTTTGCCTTTGTCAGGATAGACCGGCAGGGTGGGGTCCACCTCGCCCTTGTCATTGACGCCAAAGAGCACGGTGCAATCGAAGCCGTGATGCGTGCTGAGTATCCTGGCCAGCATCGGCATGGATTGCTCGCTGCGGTATTCCTGATCGGCAGTGATGAGCACGATGTGCTTGCCTTTGCCAGGACCGTCACCGCCGGGATACCTCAGCCACTGTGGGCTTTCCGGGACGGGGTGAGCGAGGGCATGGGCGCAAAGCAAAAGTGGTAGGATGAAGCGGAGCATGGGGTCAGTCGTGGGGGATTTCGTTCACCGTGTAGTAGGCCTTGGTATGCAGCAGAGGCGCGCCTTCTTTCGAGCGTATCGGGGCGAGATCGAAGTCGTGGATGTGACCTTCCTCGATCTTCTCCAGATGCACCATCACCGAAAGTCCGTCTGCCGATGGCACGGCCTTGGTCACGCGTGACGTGGTTTGGTCCACCTCGGGGCTACCGTAAGCAGCATGGTAGATGTGGGTATAGGTCGTGACTGCGTAGCTTTCCGGTTTGGCGGCGGCTGGAGGATCGACGGGCTTGGTGAAGGTGATGAGGAAGCCGTCCTTCCTGATGTTGATCTCTTTGATCTCGAATGGTGTGACGCCATTCCAGTCGATGCGCTGAATGGCGAAGGGTTCGGTGCCGCGCACCGGCCATTGAGTATTCGTGGTGAAGCCTCCGGCGATGAGTTGTCCCTTTGGTGAAAACTCCACGTTCATGATGCCGGTCGCGAGTCCTTCGCGGAAGGGATAACACGCACCCTGCCAGACGCCGTTGATTTGCTCGGTGGTGGCGCGCATGAGGATGCTGAGGGTGTAGTCGCCAAGGAAGATCTGGTCCTCGAACGGGCCGAACTTGCCGCCGGTTTGATTGAGCCGGAATCCGGAGATGGAGCGTCCCATTTTGATATACGGAAACTTCACCGCAGGCGGCACGAGTTCCTTCACGCGCTTCCTTTCCACGGTCATCCGCGAGTTACTGTTCGGCTCCACGGGCGTCTTCATGCCGGGGACGAAGGGATACCAGTTATAGCTCGCGGGATGGCCGAGGAAGCCGCCGGGCTTGAGGTGCTTGAGCGAGCAGCAGCCGTTCCATGGTCCCTGGCTCTCGATGGCAAACATGGCGCCCTCCGCATTCGGTCCCACACCACCCGGACTGCGCAATCCACTGCACACCGGGATCATTTGGCCATCCGGCGTGACCTTCACGGCCCAGCCACGGAAGAGATTGTGCGATTCATACGAACCACTCAATCCGAGCGCGATCCAGATGTTGCCTTCGGGATCATGTTTCGAGGCAAAGGCGAACTCGTGACCTTCGGCGTAGCCCCAGTTGTTGGTTAGTGTGTCATAGCCGTCGGCCACCCCGTCGCCATCCTTGTCCGAGATGCGCGTGACTTCGCCGAAGGAGATGGTTGTCATCGCCCCGTCTTTCCACGCGAGGGAAAAGATCTCATCCTGACCACTCGCGAACAAATGATACTCGGGTTGCGGCGGGGAGTCGAAGGCACCCTTGATGAAATAGATGTCGCCGCGTCTCGTGCCGACCGCCAGCCGACCATCGGGCAGAATATCGAAACCGCCCGGCCGCATGGGCACGCCGGGAGGAATCGGCACGTTGACGATGGGATAATACTTCGCCTCCTCCGCGCCCGTGCCCCACATCTCGCCGAGTTCTTCGGCATGAAGGACGGACGTGAGCGCGAGGGCCGCGAGGGCGATGAGGGTTGGACGTGGGGACATGATGATTACTTGGCGGACATCCCGAGCCGATCAAAGAGGAAGGCGAGCACGTCAGCTTTCTGCGCGATTTTTTCCGAAAGCGCGGTGCCCATGCCGTGGCCGGAGGCGGCGCTGAGGCGGACGAGGATCGGTTGATCGGAGGTGGTGGCGGCTTGGAGGCGTGCGGTCATTCTCCGCGAATGGGCGGGGTTCACGCGGCCATCGGTTTCGCCAGCGAGGAAGAAGACGGCGGGATACGCGGTGCCGTCTTTGATGTTGTGGAAGGGCGAGTAGGCATGCAGCGCGCGGAACTGCGCGGGATCCTTCACGGTGCCGAACTCGGTCACATTAAACGCCCCGTTCGCATCAAGCTCGACGCGTAACATGTCGTAGAGGCCGACGTGCGCCACGACCGCACGCGCGAGCTTGGGATGCTGCGTGAGGAAGGCTCCCATGAGCAGTCCGCCGTTGCTGCCGCCTTCGACGGCGAGTTTGTCAGGCCGCGTGTAGCCTTGCTTGACGAGGTGCTCCGCGCAGGCGGCGAAATCATCGAACACATTTTGCTTCTTCGTTAGATTGCCCGCGAGATGCCACTCCTCGCCGTATTCGCCGCCACCGCGAATGTTGGCGACGACGTAGATCCCGCCGCGATCAAACCACAGACGATGCTCGAAATTGAACGCTGGTCTCATGCAGTGCCCGTAGCCGCCGTAGGCATAGAGCAGCGCCGGATTGCTGCCATCGAGCGGCGTGCCTTTGCGGCGCAGGATGTTGATCGGAATCTTCGTGCCGTCCCTGCTCGTGGCGAACTCGCGCACAGCCTCGATGTCACCGAAATCGACGGGAGAGGTATTGAAGAGCGCGGACTTCTTCACCCTCTCATCGGCGGGATCGTAGAGCATCCACGCGGCAGGAGCCACGAAGCTGGTTACGCGAAAAAGGATGCGCTCTCCCACTTCGATGAGGCCACCCATACCCGATGCGGTGGGCAGTGGCACCTCGCGTCCATTCTTCCCATCCAGATCGAACTGCCGGATGCGTGAAGGTCCGCCGATCATATCCGATACGAAGAGAAACTTCGCCGTGGGCGTGATCCCTTCGATGACCGCATCGCTTTCCGGCACGATCACTTCGGCAGCGGCCAAGGCACCATCGGTGGCGAAACGCAGCACCTTGCCATGCGGCGTGTCTTTGACAGAGCGCAGATACAAACTCGCCCCATCGTGGCTGAAAGTGACCTCTTTGATGCCGTCCTCGTGGCGCGTGATCTGCCGCCAGGCCGCTCCTTCCTTCGTCCCGCGAATGTGGTGCGAAAACTCACCGCCATCGCCATTGGCCACGCTCGCGAGCAACCAGCGCCCGTCGTCCGAGGTGTGCAGCTCAATCTCAGCGATGCGTGGGAAATCGCGACCGGCGGAGTATTCATCGCTGCTCGTCGGTGTGCCGAGTTTGTGGAAATAGATCTGCTGGAAGAAGTTGAGGTCCGCTTCGGGTTTCTCGCCTTGATGCGGATAGCGTGTGTAAAAAACGGCACCGCCATCCGGTGTCCACGCCGCGCTGCCACCGCCTGTCGGATACTGCACCCGGGGAATACGATCAGGCAAATGCCCGCCGGTGTCCGTGCGATAAAAATGCAG
>JAYTLO010000009.1:0-2409 GCA_043729385.1 Akkermansiaceae bacterium | reverse complement strand
CACGGCGGTGCGGGGTTTTTTCCCCTGACTGCGCGGCAGCTTCAAACTGACGGTGCCGCCCAATGGACACGCGGAAAGTTTTTCCCAAAGGAACTCTTCATCTTCACTGTCTTCACTGTCGAGGCTTCGGTTATACTGCGAACGCACCAGCAGCCCCATGCCTTCTTCGCGGCGGGTCTGAGCTTCCAGGAGCAGTTCGTAAATATCGGCCTCGCGGTCACCGACGCTAAATAGTGTCTGGGAGAAAACCGCTGGAACGAAGGCTGCAAGCGGGTGGCCGCGCGTTGATGCCGGCGAAAGTTTGCTGCGAAGGAGTGCCAAAGATCTGAATTCTCCTTTGGAATCATCATTTTTCTTTCCCGGAAGGTCAACATTCGTGTATTGCTCTCCCTCATGCGCAAAAGATTCGAACACCAAATCGAACTCGGGCAGACGCCCATTGAGCGGGTGGTCCTTCCACTGAAGAGCCGTGACGAACTGCCGCCGGTGCTGGCCGGTCTCCAGTGGATCTTCCGCACCCCGGAGATCAATCAGGCAGTCTTCGAGCTGCTCGAGAAAAAAGTGATCGGAGACAAACAGGGGCACACCGGCAGACCGGGCATGGATCTGTGGCACATTCTGGTGCTCGGCGTGGTCCGCCTCGGCCTGGACTGCGATTACGACCGCATCGAACACATCGCCAACCACGACAGCCTCGTGCGCCAGATCATGGGCCTGCCGCAATTCGCCGTGGATCAGAAGGCCTCTTTTCACCACCGCACCATCAGTGAGAACATCTGCCATGTCGACGAGGCCCTGCTCGCGCAGATCAATGCGATAGTCGTCCGGCACGGACAGCCGCTGCTGAAAAAAAGCGCCGGCGAAAAACTTGAGATCAAGACCGACAGCTACGTGCTGGAAACCAACGTGCACTATCCGACCGACGCCAACCTGCTGTGGGACGCGGCCCGCAAGAGCATCGACATCCTGACACGACTCTGCGGCGGGCACGGCGTGAGCGGATGGCGCAAAGCGGCCTCATGGAAGAAGCAGATCAAGATCGCCAAACGGATCTGTGAGAAAGCCGCCGCCAGTGGCGGAGCCCACAAATCCGAACGCGTGCAGACCACCGCCCGGGCCTATCTTGATGCCGCCGGCGCCCTCGAAGAAAAAATCAACACCAGCATCATCATCCTGAGAGGCAAACCCCTGACACTTCTGCAGCGCCTCCGGCTGGAGGAGGCGGATTACTTTCACACCCACCTGATCCGGCACATGGATCTTCTGGAGCGGCGCCTCATCCGCGGAGAGACCATCCCGCACGAAGAGAAAGTCTTTTCGCTATTCGAAGAGCACACCGAACTCATCCGGAAAGGCAAAGTCATGCCGCCGGTGGAATTCGGGCACCGCCTGCTCATCAGCACCGAGCAGCACGGGCTGATCGTCGACTACAAAGTGATGGGCCGCGGGAGCGAAACCGCCGAAGTGGTGCCCAACGCCGACCGGCTCCTGCAGCGCTTCGAAAAAGGAAGCATCCAAAGCATCAGCTACGACAAAGGCTTCAGCAGCGCCGGCGACCGCGAGTTGCTGGAACTCTACATACCGGAAGTGATCATGCCGAAGAAAGGCCGCAAAAGCGAAGCCGATGAACAGCGGGAGACGACCAAACGCTGGAAAAAACTCCGGGACCGGCACAGTGCCGTGGAAAGCAACATCAACAGCCTTGAGCATCACGGGCTGGGCCGCTGCCTGGACAAAGGACTGCCCGGCTACGAGCGCAGCGTGGGCTTTGGAGTGCTCGCTTACAACCTGCACAAGATCGGAGCGAAGCTGCTGGAGAAAGCGGCGCGGCAACGGCAGCAGCCGCCGCGACAACGGGCCGCCTGAAGGCCGCGAGCGCCCACCATCTGAGAGCCGCCGGGAGAGTCATGCCCGCGCTGGGCGAAAAACACGAAACGGTGCCCGGAAACAGGAAAATCCACGCGCACGACGAGAGAATCCGGTTCAGAAAAACGGCTGCTAACAAAACAAGTCCGCCAAAAAACGCGTCGCTCGCAGAAATCATGGAGTTTTCTCCCAGACACGAGCTAACGGTGGCCCTGGCGATTCATCCCTATTTTAGCAAAAAATGCCCTGATTCTCCACGGCGGGGCCAATTCCTGGCATTCAGTAAAGGGCTGCCGACGTTACGTCAGGATCGGTTTGAGCACATTCCCGTGTACATCCGTCAGACGGATGTCGCGACCACTGAAGCGGTAGGTCAGATCTTCGTGGTCCACGCCGAGCTGGTGGAGGACGGTGGCCCAGAGATCATAGACGGAACAGGGATTCTCCTCCGCGTGATAGCCGAACTCATCGGTGCTGCCATAGACCATGCCGCCGCGGATGCCGCCGCCGGCGAGCCAGAGGCTGAAGCCATAGGGATTGTGA
>JAYTLO010000008.1:0-1070 GCA_043729385.1 Akkermansiaceae bacterium | reverse complement strand
AATAGCAAGGTGGAGGATGACGCCCAGGTGAAGCTTCTGCTGGATGCCAATACTCCCGTCATCACCATCGTCGGCAAGACCTGGCCCCTGCATGTCACCGAAGTCTTCCGCGTCAGCCTGGAGGAAAACCTCGCCATGATCGGCGACACCATCCGCTTTCTGAAATCCCACGGCCGCGAGGTTTTCTACGACGCCGAACACTTTTTCGATAGTTACAAGGAAGATCCTGAGTATTCCCTCGCGACCATCAAAACCGCCCGGGAAGCTGGTGCGGATTTGATAGTGCTCTGTGAAACCAACGGCGGAGCCCTGCCTGACTTCATTTCCGAAGTCACCGCCGCCGCCGTGGCCCATCTCGGTTGTGGGGTCGGAATCCATACCCACAACGACGGTGGCACCGGCGTGGCCAATGCCCTCGCCGCCATCCATGCCGGAGCCATCCAGGTGCAAGGCACGATCAATGGTTATGGCGAACGTGTGGGGAACTGCAATCTCACTACGATCATCCCCAATCTGCAGTTGAAGATGGGGATCGAAGTCGTGCCCGACCTCACCCGGCTCAGCGAAATCTCTCATTTCATCGACGAGCTGGCCAACGTCACCCCGGACCTGCGCGCCCCCTACGTAGGCCGCGCCGCCTTTACCCACAAAGGCGGCCTCCATGTCCACGCCGTGCAAAAACTGGCCCGCACCTACGAGCACGTCAGCCCCACCCTCGTGGGGAATCAGCAGGTCATCGTCCTCTCAGATATGTCAGGACAGAGCAACATCCTGATGAAAGCGGAAGCCATGGGCTTGACCATCGAGAAAGGCGGCCCGGTGGTGCGCGATTTGTTGGAAAAGCTCAAAAACCTCGAGAAGGAAGGCTACGAGTTCGAAGCCGCTGATGCCTCCTTCGAACTCCTCATCCGCCGCACCATCGGCGAAGTCACCCCGCTTTTTGACCACGTCGAATTCGAGTGCGTCTTCCGTCGCGATAGCCTGCGCGACTACGAAAACTGTCTCGCCACCGTCAAACTCCACCTCAGTGGCGGTGAAACTATCCTAACTGTGTCCGAAGGGGATGGCCC
>JAYTLO010000007.1:0-1372 GCA_043729385.1 Akkermansiaceae bacterium | reverse complement strand
CTACCCGCTGCTGCCGATCTTTCTGACGACTGTGCTCGGCGCGGGCGCAGTCATGCTGGGACTGATCGAAGGCATCGCTGAATCCACGGCCGCATTGGTAAAAGTCGCCTCCGGCATCTGGACCGACCGGACGCAAAAGCGCAAAGCCCTCATCGTGGCTGGTTACAGCCTGTCGGGGGTGATGCGACCACTAATCGGCCTCGCCACAGCGTGGCCGACCGTGCTGGTGCTGCGGTTTGCGGACCGTGTCGGCAAGGGCATCCGTTCCTCGCCGCGCGATGCTCTCATCGCCGATGTGACTGAAGCCGGGGCACGGGGCGCTGCTTATGGATTTCATCGTGCAATGGATCATGCCGGTGCCGTTGCCGGTCCGCTGGTCGCGGTGGCCCTGCTCAATTTGGGTGGCTTTTCGCTCCGGGAAGTTTTCCTGCTCGCGGCGCTTCCGGCAGCGGTCGTGCTGTTTGTGTTGCTAGCTGGGGTGAAGGAGCCGGACGTTCCCCGGGAAGAGCCGGAAAAGGTGCCCAAACTAATAGTCCCATTGACCGCGCTGGGTGGCGACTACCGCAGGTTGCTCATCGCTGTGCTTCTCTTCACGCTCGGCAACTCCACGGATGCCTTTCTCCTGCTGCGCCTGTCGGATGCGGGCATATCTCCTGCTTGGATCGCGACTCTTTGGTCCGCGCATCATGTTGTGAAGATGGCCGCCACCTATTTCGGAGGACGGCTCACGGATCGTGTCGGCCCTCGCCGCATGATCGTTACCGGTTGGATTTTTTACGCTGCCATTTACCTCGCTTTTGGCTGGCTGGACTCCGCGCCATTTCTCATAGGCATCTTTCTCGCTTACGGCATCTATTTCGGGCTCGTGGAGCCCGCTGAACGTGCTTGGATCGCTGGTGCAGTGCCGCGCGGTCTGCGGGGGACAGCATTTGGCTGGTATCACTGCATCATCGGACTTGCCGCTCTTCCGGGCAGCCTTCTCTTCGGCTGGCTGTGGCAGCAGTGGAACACAACCGTAGCTTTCACAACCGGCGCGGTCTTCGCCGTGCTCGCCGCCCTGTGGCTGCTGCTCCGCGTTTCCGAATCTGAACCGCCTCGTATCAATCTCCCGGACAGCTAATCCCGACGTCCAGAGCAATCACAACCCGCATAAATTCACGCACCATGAAAACCCTAGTCCATATCCTCGCTATCGCGGCCATCGCCGGGAGTGCCGAGGCTTTGATGGATGGTTCCTTTTTTGACCTCCCTGCCGCGGAGCCAAAGGAAAATTACGGGGGTTACTATCAGGATGTGGATGAGGCTGGAAATCATGCCGCCAATGACGGGTGTGGCGAGGGGTTTCATTACTTCCGCGCCTTGTCGGTGACTC
>JAYTLO010000006.1:0-1401 GCA_043729385.1 Akkermansiaceae bacterium | reverse complement strand
CTATCAACTGGGGCTGACGCAGGAACAATTCGCTGCGCGCTGCCAGATGGCCGGACTGGACATCAGCCGTGGCACGCTGGCTCAAATCGAATCGTGGGTTCGATACATTTCCGATGAGGAGCTTTTCATCATCGCCTCAACTTTGAACACCTCACTCGAAGATCTGTTTCCTCCAGCAATGAAAAAACACCGGAAGCGGTAGCCGACAGTGGCAATCCGTGAACATCGCCGGACCTTGGGGAGGAACCTGCGTTCCTACCGGGAACGCGCCGGCTGAGCCCAGGAAAAGCTCGCGGAGAAGGCGGGCCTCAGTGCGAAATTCCTCGGTGAAGTGGAGCGTGCCACGGTGAATATCTCCCTCGATGCGCTGGCGAGGGTTGCGAGCGTGCTGAACGTGCGCTTGGCCGATTTGGTTGCAGGGGTCTGAACGTAACTCTTGCCTCGTGCCAGATCTGTTCGGCCAGGCGCGAAAGCGAACTACCGATAGACGCGCGAAAATCCCCCTTCTCCTTTGGTCCATTCCCGCCGGTGCTTCTCAGGTCTAAGTGCGTTGGCAGGCGTCAAGAGCGATTTCAACTTTCTTCGTTGCGTGTGGTTGCGTGTCCATGCGTCTCCTTGCATGCCGGTGCATGAGAACGTCACCGGGCCAAACTGCCGCCGCCGGGCCGGGTGCAAACGTGTGCTACAACTTCGGGTGCGGATGCCGGTGTCTGCGGACGAAAATCGTCCGCCCGGCGTCCGGCAGGTTCGATCGATGCACCGCTTATGGAAGATCCAGAGACCCAGCAGAAGTTCGCTGAACTCCATGCGCGGTCGCGCGGCTTTGGCGCTGAGGCATTCAGTGGCACCACCGCTCGTCTCCAAAAACTGCACCACGCGAAATCGGACGAGTGGTGCGGAAACGGTGCAGAAATGGTGCAGTTTTCTCCCCGCAAGGTTCAGGAGATCGAGTCCCTCCTCGCCGGGTGGGAGTTGTGGATGGCTGTCGGCGAGATGGCGCTGGCGCGACATCGAAATCTTCAGCCACAGCGGCGCGTGAGTCTGAGCATGGCGGCTCGGCTCGCTGACCTGGCCAGCAAACTGGGTCGTCTCGCCGTCGGCATGAAGCCTGCCCAAGCCCGCAGCAAGGATGGACATCCACCGGAGACTTTCACGTCGTGGAACCAGAACGTGGCCGAAGCACTCCGTCGCGCCTGCGGCGACCCGCCGCCCAGCAAGGCTTTCGCTGGCCCCGCCGCTGTGAGCCGCGCAAGAAAAAGGCGGGAAACGAAACTTAATTTCCCCGCCCGCCTTCCGTTAAGGAGGGAAGACTGATCACGAATCTGATCACGAATTTTATGGCATCTACGACCGTCGGCGAAGCGCAGAAAATCCGGGTGTTATTTGTGGAGGGCAACGAGG
>JAYTLO010000005.1:0-22519 GCA_043729385.1 Akkermansiaceae bacterium | reverse complement strand
GGCGGTCAAGTGGCCGCTGGCATGGGTTTCAGCCAGTTTCCGTTTCACTTCTTCACTGAAAATTTTCTCGCCTGCATGGATCGAGCGAATCGCGTTCACCAAGTCCGTGGCGTTGATGTTCTTGGTGACGTAGCCGCAGGCACCGGCATCGAGCGCGTGGCGGATGTCCTCGCTGGCCTCGGAGGTGGTGAGCATCAGCACGCGGGCCGCAGGGAACTCCCGGATCAAGAGCCGCAGCGTATCGATGCCGTCCATGCCGCCCATGCTGATGTCTAACAAGGTCACGTCCGGCCGCTGCTCCCGCCAGATTCGCAACGCGGATTCACCATCGCTGGCCTGCATCACGGATGCGAAATTCGGGTCCATCGCGAGCACGCTGGCAAGTCCGGCGCGCATCATCGGATGGTCATCCACTAACAAGATCCGCAGCGGAGTTTTATCGGGCAGGTGGGCGGCATTCATGCGGTTGGTCGATCGATGTAATTTCAGAGCTGAGGGGTGAGGCCGTGTTCAGGGTCCACCGCACTATCTTCCACATTCTGCCGGACTTTTACGATGATACGGGTCCCGGCCCCGGGCGAGCTTTCCATTCGCAGGGAGCCGCCGAGGCGTTGGGCGCGCTCGGTCATCCCCATGATGCCGAAGTGACCTTGCTCCGGGCCTCTGCCGCTGCCGGGGGTAAATCCGCGCCCGTCGTCACAAACCTCCAGCCGGATTGGTGCGCCGGGTGCATCTGTAATGATCCGCACCGTGATGGTTTCCGCGTGGGCGTGGTGCTGCGCATTGTGTAGAGCCTCTTGCACGATGAGCAGAAGATTCCCCGAAATGAACTCGGGAATTTTCTCTAACGGACCTTCCACGCTCACGCTGATTTTCGCCGCTTGGCTGTCGCCAATCCTATCCACCACGCCCTGCAGAGCCTCTGTGAAACTCCGCCCACGCAGGGAGAAACTGCGCATTTCCCACACCGCTCCGCGCAGCTCTTTCACCGCGTAGTCCACCATGGTCCGCACCATTTCTAGCGGCGGCAGCGACCCGATGCCCTGTCTCCGCAAGCTGAATTCGCAGGCGTCGAGCTGCAGGCCGATGGCGCTCATCGTCTGAGGCAGCGTGTCGTGAAGATTCGCGGCCAGCCGATTCCGCTCCCGCATGGTCGTGCGGAAATCAAGCGCAGCATCTCGGCGGGCGCTGATCTCCTGGGCAAGCAGGCGGCTCTTTTTTCTGACTTTGCGCTCCAACAAAACATTCCAAACCAGCGCGGCCCCCAGGGCTAACAGCACAAATGCGAGTATCACTCCGAACCGTCGCGCGGTCCATGGCGAGGGCTCGCTGAGCACCACCACGTCATCTGCCGATCGCAGGATCAACCCGAGACTCACCGGCACGGTTTTGGCTCCTTGGGCAGGCACATCGTTCGGGCCGAAGTCGAGTTTCACCAAGCCTGTTAGTTCGAGTTCGCTGCCAGTAGACGGTAGCGGTTGCGCAGGCGATTTCACCTCGTGAAGTTGCGCTTCAAAAATAAAATTGCCCCGCCCATCGGCTGCGGGTTGCTGCATGATGAGTAGTTTCACCTCCGGGTTAGCAATCTCGGATTCCACCGCGAGCAGGCGGGCGCGGCAGCGGATGAGTTGCCCTTCGTAGTCCCGCTCCATCCTGATCTGAGAGGACTTGATTGCGGCATCGTAGATCGCAAGAATTTCAACCGGGCTGACCGTTAGAGGCTTGGGTAGCCCTCCTGCGCCGGTCTTCCGGACCGCGGCGTCGCTCAGAGTGCCGATGAGCCGAGAAATTTCCACAAACCCGGCAACCTCCACCCGGTCACCCGGTTTTAGAATAACCTTCGACGAGCTTTGCACGCGGACTGCGCTGGATTTCTCCTGAAAATAGAAATATCTGCCTGGAATCGCAAATGTCACCGTCCCCTCCGCCCTCACTCGGTGAGGGCCTGGTGGTTCGGGGCGGAAAGTGAGCAGGCGGTCCAATGTCACCCGCGGAACCTTCTCGGGCGGCGGTGGCGGGCGTTCGATGATTAAATCTCCCGGAATGCTGACCCGGATCCTGCTGCCGGTCGCTTCGCCACGCATGTTGAATCGCGTCGCACCCACGCCGGCTAGACGCACCTCCGCATCCACCAGCGCGGCGGGGTCCGGCACGACCAATGGCGAGACCAGCGCGGTGAATCGGCCGGGATTCGCGTCCATCACCAAAACGATCCAGCTCCCGAACGGATAGAATCCTTGCACCACTCCGCGCACTTCGATGCGTTGGCAATCGTCCGACCCGCTGAAGAATCGGGCAGGTTCCATTGGAATCGCCTTCGGTTGCGGCTTCGGCCCGAGCACCCGGATCGTCGCTGGGAGAATCAGCGGTGCATAGCCGCCGGGGTCGCAGTTTCCCTCGATCTCCACTTCCATCCCGGTCACTCCTTTTTGCAGGACCGCATCATCGCCCTGCCAGATCCCGCGTTTCCGCGCTTCCACCATGTCGATCCAGATGCCGGCTGACTCGTCCTGCATCGTGAGATTTTCGATCCCGTTCTGCCAAGTCACCACGCCCCGCACCCGCACGGGAATCGCCAGCGCCGCCTGCTCGCGGCGCATCGCCCGGATGTCCGCATTACGGGCAAGGGTCTCCTCAGCGGCGGAAATTTCTCCCAATCCTGCCAGAGTCACTAGCAGCGCGGCAAGTCCGCAGAGATAGCAGTGAAACGACCGGCCATGTGACCGCATACTTGAAAACGGGAGTATTGATGAAGCATCCGCACACATGGCTGGTCATGAAACTGCATTGGCTGCTCCGCGATCCGAAGCACCAAATTTTCAGGCACCCGGATCACTGCCAATAGTAAACTCGCACCCAGTCGATGTTATAGTATTGCGGAAACACGGTGGTGGCATCGGGACTGCCCGGCCAATCCCCGCCGACGGCTGTGTTCAGCAAGATATACATGGCCTTGGTTGGAATGTTAGTTGTGACCCGGAAGAACGGCGTCGCCGAGTCGATATTAGTCGGTGGGTCGATGTAGAAACGGATCTGTGTCGGCTCCCATAACATCGTGAAGGTATGAAATGCCGCGTTGAAACTTGTGCCGCTGAAAGTTCCGGTGTCATGCATTTGGTTCGGACTCGTCCCATACCAACGGGTGCTATAGACTAAGTTTGGGTCATGTCCGAGATTTTCCATGATGTCTAGCTCCGGCGGCCAAGTGCCGTCCTGCGGTAAAAGCCACGCGGCAGGCCAGATCCCTTGGCCGATTGGAAGTTTAGCTCGCACATCGATCCGACCATAAGTGAATGAAAATTTGTTTTTAGTATTTATTGCCCCGGAAGTATAACTCCGCCCGCCATAACTTCGCTTCTGGGATCGCAGTGTCAACCAGCCAGAAGGGCTGCGGGTAGGCTCCATATAGACATCAGAGGGCGCGTAGAACTGCAGCTCATTATTGCGGCTGGAGGCCCAGTCCTCAATGTTCCATTTCAGAGTGTCCACGGAGTTGCCGTTGAATTCATCACTCCATCTCAAGGCCCAGCCCGCAGATGCAGGAATGATTGAGTTGAGAAAAATGGATAGAGTGCAGACTGTCAGGATTTTTAGTTTCATGAGTTTGGGTTTTTCGAGAAGGTGAAGAATTCTCCATGTCCCATCAATCCGTCTATTGGCGGAAACGGCAAAATTGTCCCAAAGCTCGGGCAAGATTTACTAAATCAATTGCTCCATCCTAGTCATCACCAATCTCGTTGCGCAATTGATCGAGGAATTGGTTGAGAAAAACCGTGCGTTGGTGGGCTTCGGCTTTTCCGCTGGATGTCTGCATGGTGCCTTCGAGCGTGAGCAGCTTGGCGTAGAGATGATCTAACGTGTAGATGGAATCGTCGGGTGGCCGGGATTCACAAAATGGATCGGCGGCGGCATAAAACTCGCGTCTCAGCTCGCCGCCGAGCATCAATGTGCGCGCCAGGCCGACGGCTCCCAAGGCGTCGAGGCGATCTGCGTCCTGCACGACCTTCGCCTCTAACGTGCGGGGCGCGATGCCAGCGGAAAAGCTGTGAGCTTCGATGGCGTGAGCGATTTCATCCAACCGCCCGTGCGGCCAATGATGCTCTTCTAACCACGCGACGGCCTGGCGGGCGGCGATGATAGACGCCTGTTTGCGGTCAGGAGATGACTTGGGAATGATCACGCAATCGTGCAGCCACGCGGCGGGCATCACGATTTTCCAATCAGCTCCTTCTGCGGTCGTTAGACGGCGGGCGTTGGTCACCACGCGGTGAATGTGGCTGGGATCGTGGGCGCTGTCGCGGATGCTGTGCTGCTCCAACAGTTTGAGGAAAAGCGCCGGCCAAGTGGGGTCGATTTCAGTCATAGTCCATTTGATTGGCTCAAAGCTCCAACAGCTTCCTCGCCGATTGCAGGGTGTCGATGTCTGCGAGCGTTTTATCCCGCCGGATAGCCTTAATGCGGGGGAAGCGTAGCGCCAAACCGGAGTCGTGGCGGGGCGACGGGCGGATGGCGTCGAAGGCGATTTCTAACACCACGTTCGGCTCCACATGATGCTTGCGCCGCTCCTTGCGTAGTGTGTGCTTTTTGAAATGCTCGGTGAGGTCTTCGATCTCGTCGTCGGTCAGTCCGGAATAAGCCTTGCCGATAATTCGGAGTTGGCCGTTAGAACCATCGCGCACGGCGAAGGTGTAGTCTGATAGAACGTCGGACCGCTTGCCATGGCCTTGCTCGGCGGCGACCACCACGCAGTCGAGCGTGGGCATCACGCCCTTGAGTTTGATCCAGCTTTTACCGCGCCGGCCCGGCGAGTAGTGGCTTTGCGGATCTTTCGCGATGAGACCTTCGTGGCCGTCTTGAAGTGCTTGTTTGAAGGCAGCCTCGATCCCTGCCGGATCGCTCGCAGGCTGGAGGGCGATGGTCTCGAAGGGCGTGGCCAATGACAGCGATTCCAATTTCCCCCGCCGGTCTAGCAGCGGCTGGCCTAGCAGATCCTCGCCGTCGTGCCAGAGCAGGTCGAAGGCGATGAAGCGCAGCGGCACGGAGCTGTCTTGGCCTTCGTCGGTGAGAAATAAATCACCATCCGCCATCCGTCGACCGAGGCGTTTTTGGAGATCTGCGAAGCCGAGCTTGCGGCCCTCGGCGTAGGCGATGAGCTCGCCATCGAGGATGAAATCGCCGGTTAGACTGCGGGCAGCGGCTAGCAGTTCGGGAAATTCCTCGTCAAGCGGACGGAGATCGCGGGAGAACAGGGCGACCTCCGCGCCGTGCTTGTGAAGCTGCGCGCGGATGCCGTCATACTTCGGCTCCAGCCAGAAAGGCGGCGCAAATGACAATTTCTCAAACAACGGGCGATCGTCTTCCAGGTCCCGTTCGAGCGGCGCGGCGAGCATGCATTTCACCGGCACCAGCGGGCGCAGGGTGGCTTCCTTGAGCTTTCCATGGCGGGCTAACAGGGCAGTCTCGCCGATGTCGCCCGTGAGCATGTGGGCGTGGCGGACGTCACCGGCTTCCGCGCTGAATGCGGCGGCAATGGCGTCTTCCACCAGACCTTCCTTCAGCCCGATTCGTAGGTCGCCAGTCAGCAGTTTGACGATGGTTTCGCCCTCCACCGGATGCAGCGTGGCAAGACGGTTCGCAAGCCGGGCAATGCGATCCAGCGAGCCGGATGCGCTGAGAAGCTCATGAAAAAACGCCGCCAGCCCCGGCAGTCCGAGCGGTTGTGGCTTGAGCTGGATTTCCTGAAGCACCAGTCGCGCGGTGCGGGCGGTGTCGTTCTGACTGAGTGAAATTTCGCGGTAGCGTTCCTCTCTAACATTCGGCAGCGAGACGAGCGCCCGCCGGATGGTGGCGGAGCCGACATGTAGCGGACGGCGGCCACTTTTGCGAGGTAGCGCCTCGCCTGTTAGCCAGACGGCAGCGAGCCGGAGGTCTTCCTCGTCCTTGAGGCCACGGAGGTAAGCGGCAAGGAATTCCGTCTTCGCCACGCGGCTGCTGGTTTCTCCGACGAGGCGGCAAAGATCGCCGAAGTCCGCCAGCGCGCAGATCGCGCGGCTGTGGCGCGGACCGCCGGAAGAGCCTAACCGTTGGGCGGCTTGGTTAATCGAGAGTTCGAGTTGGTCGCCACCCATCGCGCACCAAGCATCCATGCCCCGCGTCCGCATTTCAGCGGCGAATTCCTTGGCGTAGCCGTGGACGGTTAGAATTTTCTTAGGCCGCACGCGCTTGATGCACTCCATCAAGCCGGGGTGATCCGCGTGGTCGGACATTGGGAAAACCTCATCCACGCGGTAGCGGAACTTCGATCCCGGTTGCAGCGCCCAGCCGGTGAGCATCGCGGTGCGTTTGGCCTTCAGCCCGCGCAGCAGTTTCGAGCGGATCGTGTTAGGCGGCGCGATGATGACATGTCCCGGCGGCGCGTGGCCCTCGAACTCCACTGGCTCCGGCAGCATCTCGAATCCGGCGGCGCGGCAGGCGACGGTCATCGCTGCGACCGTAGGGTGCAGCAGCGCGGGGATGCCATGCTCGGTTAGAAGTGCCAGCGCTTCCTGCGCTTTTCCTAACGAGTAGCCGAAGAGCACCGGCGTTTCCCCATCGGCGAAGGCATCCTGGATGAAGCGCAAGATGCTTGCCTCGATTTCCATCTGCGCGGGAAACTCGAAATTCGGCAGCCCGAAGGTGGTCTCCATGATCAACGTATCCGCGGCTAGGAAATTAACCGCCTCCGCCGTGCGCCCGCGGCGGGTTTTGAAATCGCCGGTGTAGAGCAAGCTCGCGTTGTCCTTGATGCGGGTGACATGCAGCATCGCCGAGCCCGAAATGTGGCCCGCCGGCAGCAAGCGCAGCCGGAATCCATCGCGCACGACCGGCACGTGGAAGGACACCGGCTCGATCCGATTTTCCGCTAGGTGGAAGCGCTTATGGACCAGCGCCGCAGTCGCCTCCGAGCACAGCGCGGACTCATGGCGGGCGAAATGATCGGCATGAGCGTGGGACACAAATGCCCACGGTTTCGCATCCCATGGGTCCAGCCACAGGTCGAGTTCCGGCAAGTGCAGGCCACGTTGGAAACGAACTTCAATCAATCGGCGGTCAGGTTAAACCGGGATGCGCGGCTTGGCCAAGGCAAACCCTCAAACGGGTGGGAACCGTAGCTCAGCTGGCTAACTGCCCTGCCGTCGCCAAGCACCCCGGACAATTCTGGGCGAAGTGGCCGGGCTGGATTTCGTCCAGTGAGGGCGAGCGATCAACAAGGCAGAGGCTGGGATTGCCAATGCGGTTGCGCGGCTGGAATGAGCAACCGGGCGAGGGGCGCGAGAGGTCGGGCGGCAGGCCCGGGATGGTGTATAGCAGATCGCCCTTGGGGTGGATGGCGGGGATGGATTTCAACAACGAGCGGGTGTAGGCGTGCAGCGGGTGGCTGAATAATTCAGATTTCGCCGCGCTTTCGACAATCCGGCCGGCATACATGACGTTGATGACATCGCACATGCCAGACACGACTGCTAGATCGTGGGTGATGAAAATGACGGCGGTGCCTAGTTTTCTTTGGCGGTCGCGGATAAGGTCTAACACCTGCTTCTGGACGGTAACGTCGAGCGCGGTGGTGGGTTCGTCGCAAATGAGCAATTCGGGCCGCGTGATCAGGGCCATGGCGATCATCACGCGTTGGCGCATCCCGCCGGAGAACTCGTGGGGATAGGAGTGGATGCGCTTTTCCGGCTCAGGGATGCCGACTTCGGCTAGGGCGTCGATGGCGCGATGAAGCGCTTGCTTGCCATGACAATTTTCATGCAGACCGAGAGGTTCGGTTAGCTGGGCGCTCACTTTCATGAATGGGTTGAGCGACGTCATCGGGTCTTGGAAAATCATGGAGATACGCTTGCCGCGGATTTTGCGAAGCTGCTTCTCGGGAATCTTGAGGAGGTCGATGCCGTCAAACAACGCCTGCCCGGAATGGATGCGCCCGGGCGGCTGAGGGATCAGGCCTAGCAACGAATAACAGGTCACAGATTTCCCCGAGCCGGACTCGCCGACGATGCCCAGAGTTTGTCCGGGATCGACCTGGAATGACACATTCTCCACCGCATGGACGACGCCATTGCGGGTGTGAAAGCGGGTGGTGAGATTTCTAACTTCGAGCAACGGCATGACAGCGAGAGAGTTGCAAGTGGCGGAAGAAAGTGCAAGTCCAGCCGATCAAGATTCATCAGATTACGGCCCGGTGCTTAGGGATTTTAGGATTGCCAAGGTAGAGGCTAGTGGTTGTTATCACGGTAGATTATCGGGGTAATAGCTCCGTTAGTGACGTGAAACTGGAGTAGGCATTCAATCAACTATTAGAAGATGATTTGTGATGAAAACGACAATCAAAATGCTAACAGCCGCCGCCGTGTTGGGCGTGATCGGCCTCGCTTGGACCGGCTGCAAGCCCGATCCCAAGTCGGCGAATAGTTCGCTGATCGATGACGGCGGCGGCCGCACACCGGCGGATTTTCCAGAGCTGGCGCTGGATGTTTTCCAACCGATGGACGGCGGCATCGCGCTGAGTCCCGACGAGATCAAAGGCCGCAACACTTGGAACTTGTGGTGCGGTGGCAATGAGCAGTTCTGGGATCGCGTGGCGCGGGAAGCGCTCGGGCTTTTTGATTTGCTCAAGACCATCGACTCACGCAACCGAGGCGAGCGCTTCAAGGAACTCGGATTGATCAACCAGCCGGGATTCAAACAAGCGACCAAACCAGACAAATACGGCCTATGGATCGACGAAGCGGTGGAAGGGGAGCCGGCGGGGATCGATCCGGCAGTTTATGGACGCCCGACGGGAGTTATGGGTTTCCGGCTGTTCGACAATCCCGATTTCAAGGGCGAGGCGGTGAAACTATGGGATGCCGAAAAGTATAACAGCGACCCACAATACGCGACGCAGAAAGGGCTGGTGCGCCCCTACCGCGTGGGCGTTTCCTGCGGCTCTTGCCACATCGCCTTCCACCCGACGAGGCCACCGTTAGATGTTAACAACCCGAAGTGGGGGAATCTCGCATCGGCGATCGGCAACCAATACATTTCCGAGGGCCGCGTGTTCGCTCCTAATGTGAAGGAAGGCGGCTTTTTCTGGGAGATGTTAAAGAATCAACCGCGCGGGACTTCCGATACATCACGCATCGCCACCGACCACATTAATAACCCAAACTCGATCAACCCGATTTTCGAACTGGGCGGGCGCATGGAGGCAGGGCACGAAGAGGAAGTTACCGGGGAATCGCTTCTCATTCCCGGTACGAAATCGCCAATGAGCGTGGCTCACATTCTCAAGGATGGCGCGGATTCTGTGGGCGTGCCGGGCGCGACGATCCGTGTCTATATCAACATCGGAATGTATTCGCAGCATTGGATGCAACAGCACCAACCATTGTTAGGACTCACGCCGCAAAAGCCATTTAGCATCAAAACCGCGCAGGAAAACTCAGTTTACTGGAACTCGACTCAGGAAAAGGTCGGGAACATTGCGGCATTCTTTAAGAAGCTAACATCCTATCGCCTGGCGGACGCGCCCGGCGGCGGTGAACATATCACGAAGGACGAATCGGTGATGACGCGAGGCAAACTGGTGTTCGCGCAAGAGTGTGCCACTTGCCACTCTAGTAAACAACCGCCTGCAGGTAAAGATGCCGAAGAGTGGTTCGCCGGAGAAGTGATAAAACCGGATTTCCTCACGAATAATTTTCTATCAGATGAGCGCCGGTATCCGCTGACCCGGATCAAAACGAATGCGGCGCGCGCCTTCGGGACGAATGCAAAGCGCGGGCATGTGTGGAGTTGGTTCTCGTCGGAAACTTATAAGAATCTCGGTTCACCCGGTGACATTGACTTCTGGAATCCCTACAGCGAGGCAGAGGAGAAATTCCCGATTCCAGCTGGCGGAAGCGGTTTCTACCGGACTCCGTCACTGGTTTCATGTTGGTCGTCGGCACCATTTCTCCATAACAATGCCCTCGGCAAATACACCGGCGATCCGTCAGTCGCGGGACGCATGGAAGCATTCAACGACGCCTCGCAAAAGCTGCTTTGGCCGGAGAAGCGCGCTGGCAAGGACTCGATCTGGCGCACCTCACGCGAGTGCGAGATCACGGTTAATGCCGCCTACCTTCCAGATTTGTTAAAGAGAGCGCTTGCACATGAAATCGATCCTGACGGCTTTTTCCGCCTCGGCCACATTCCCGCCGGTACGCCGGTGAATCTACTGGCAAACTTAAATACCGGGATGCCGTTGACCGATCTCGTCCCGCTTCTAGTGAAGGTCAAACGCGCTCTGATAGAAATCAAAGTGAAGAACCTCACCGGCGAGGCGGCCAAGGAAGTGCTAAAACGCGAGGTGGCTCCGGCACTGCTAAAGGCCAGCAACTGCCCGGACCTGATAGAAGATCGAGGTCACCTTTTCGGCACTAGCCTGCCGGATGCCGACAAGCTTGCGCTCATCGAGTATCTTAAGACTCTCTAACCAATAATCCCCAAAATAGACCTACAATGACCGCTGATGATCTTCTTAAAATGTCGAAGGATGAACTTGATGATCTGTTTACTAAATCCCCGCCCGGTGACATTCCAGAGGGCGACACTGATGGCACCGCGATCATTGCTTCCGGGACCGTATTCAGCAAAGCCATCTCCAAGTTCGTGAGCCACTTCGCGTGGCAGGGCAAGGTCTTCAAGCCCGACAAGAAGGATCCGACGCGATCCACCCTGCGCAATAAGCTCACGCTGTTAGGATTCGAGGCGATCGTCGCACAAGTTTACAAGGACAAGAGCCTGCATGATGGCAAGGAGTGCATCGTCCTCGATTATTCTGACACCTCGACAGTCGCGGGATGGATTCGCGATGAACTCCGCCAAGTGCACTCTGGCCTTTATCTGGGAAAGGTTTACGGCCATGCGAACAAGCCGTTGATCCACTTTGCCCTAGAAGTATTGGCGAAGAAATAACCCCCATTTGCACTGTGAACTCGAACGCCAGCCACCCCCAGCCGCGCGCCGATACTGGCTCTACATGGCGCAATTGTGTGAGCGATACCTTCGGTGCCTTGCTGCGATTTGAGCGTCGGTTCGATCCTTGGCTACGTCCGCCGTTTGATGCCGTGCTGCGCGATCCGCTTGCTCGTCTAACCACGGCAGTGATAAATAGCAGGCGTTCTAACGACGGCTTGAAACTTGTCGAGGAAAAGCCACTGGCGGATGAGGAGGAGCTTCTCCAATCCATCATCACCACCTTCGAAGCTCAAGTGCGCAAACTCTGGAAGCCTGGCGGCGTGGAGCGCGGTGGAAACACCAAGACCCAAGGGATCGTCCGCGGTGAGTTCATCGTGCATGAGAATATCCCCGCAGAATTTCGCCACGGAATCTATGCAAAGCCGCAAAAATTTCCTGCGTGGGTGCGCTTCTCCGGGCCGAGTCCCTATATCACTCCAGACATCGACGATGTGGGTTTCATGAGCATCAGCATTAAACTGATGGGCGTGCTTGGGCCGAAGCTGATGGACGAGGAAAAGCATACAATCGACTTATTCGGCGTCTCTACACCGACGTTTGTGACGCCGGATGTGAAGGCGAATGCACAGTTGCAAAAGGAGAGTCTGAAGAACGCGCAGATCTTCTATTTCCTTAACTTGCACCGCTCGCATGTGATGGACCTGATCATGCAATCATTGTTTATCAAAACACAAAGCAGTCCGCTCGAAGCGCCGTATTTCAGTTGCGTGCCCTATCTGCTAGGGGAGGGCCGGGCGATGCAATATTCGATCTGGCCGAAGACGAGTAAGCGCACGCCGATCCCCCGACTGCCGTTCCGTCCGCCGGATGATTACTTGCGGCAGGCCATGGTGAACTCGCTCGGGGCAGGGGATGTGGAACTCGACTTCCGCTTGCAACTCCAAACCGACCCGCACTTGATGCCGCTCGAAAATAATGGGGTACTCTGGCCCGAGAGACTTTCGCCGCGCGTCTCGGTGGCCACATTGCGCTTGCCCAGACAAGAGTTCGACAGGCCGTCGCAGATGGATTTCGCCAAGAAGCTTTCTTACAATCCGTGGCATACCATTGCCGAGCACCGACCGTTAGGTAACCAAAGCCGTGCACGGCAAAGGATGTATTATGAACTCTCCAAACTAAGGCATCACATGAATGCGGTGCCTCATTTCGAGCCGACCGGTGACGAGGTCTTCGATTAAGACGCCATGACCCCTCAATCGAACTTCATGGTTCTCGCGCCGATCACACCGCAGCGCGAGTCCGAGCTTCGACGCCTGCTCGCCTCAATGAACGACGCGCCGGGTCGGGTGAATCCTAACAATGCGCTGGTCCCGTTCGCGAAGTTCGAAACTCTGCATTTCGCGCGGTTGCTAATCCTCGACGACAAGACCACGGGCGACGCGCGGGTTCATGGATTGCCAGCGCGGCATTTTTCGCTCTATCTCGCCTTTCTGGGAGATATGGATGGCGAGGAAGCCGGATTTTTTGAAGAGCTAGCAAACTGTGTGAGTGCGGGCTTGCGGACGATTTTTGCATGTTGTGAAGGCTTCACCGCTGACACCGATCTGGTGGAATGGATGAGGCGCCATCGCAGTCCATCAATCGCGAACTATATAAACTGCCGGGGCCGCACTGTCCGCCAAATCCGCGAAGAGGCGGCACTGCATGATCTTCTTGGAAACCATATCTCGGCCAATAGGAGTCAGCTCCAAGGCTTGCCACCCCGAGAAATCCACTTGCGGTTAGGTCAATTCATTGATGCGGAGAAATCTTCGGGACGCCTCATCTTATCCGCTGAATCCTCCACGCCTATCGGCTGGTGCATCCGCAATGCGGTGCATTTTTTTGGCGTGCCTTTGCTAGTTTTACTCGCATTGCCGTTGATGATGGTGGTGGCTCCGTTGTATCTGTTTTTTCTCCGCCAGCAGGAGAAATCTGATCCCGAAATTTGTCCGCCGGTGGATCAGGCATACTCGGATGAAATGGCGCTTTCCGAAGATCACGATGTGACCAATCCATTCAGCGCAATTGGCAGCCTCAAGCCAGGTCTGGTGCGACTTGTAGCCACAATGGGCGTGCTTAGCACCGTGAACTATGCGGCGCGGCACATCGTCAGACCGGGCCGGTTGGGGCGCATCCGGACGATCCATTTCGCGCGCTGGGTGTTTCTCGATGATAAGAAGCGGATGGTTTTTTTCAGCAACTACGACGGCAGCGTGGAGAGTTATATGGATGATTTTATCAACAAAACGGGCTTCGGGCTGAATGCTTCGTTTAGCAATGGCATCGGCTATCCACGGACAAACTGGTTGGTGATGGATGGCTGTGCCGACGAGCGGAAATACAAAGAGTTTCTTCGTCGGCATACCGTTCCGACTCAAGTTTGGTATAAAGCGTATCCTGGTCTAACGGCGGTCGATTTAGAACGAAACACCCGCATCCGGCGTGGGTTGGAGCGACGGTCGATCAGTGAAAAGGAGGCCCGTGACTGGGTGGCATTGTTATGAAAACTGGTGAAGTCGATTATGCGGATGTGCAGGGCTTGGTGCGCTATGGATATGGGCGCATGAAGAAGGCGCGATATGAACTCCTGCGCGTGAAGGATCTTGCTGCGGCGCGGGCGTGGTTGCACTCCGCGCACATCACCTCTGCGTTGGCGATGGACCCACCGCCCAAGACGGCGCTGCAAGTCGCATTCACTGCGCCGGGCTTGCGGAAATTAGGGATTCACGACGATGTGATCGCGGGCTTCTCCCACGATTTCCGCTCCGGCATGGCGGCGGAAAGCCGGGCGCGGCAGTTGGGTGATGTGAATGATAATGCGCCCGAGAATTGGGACTGGGGAGGCTTTGGCAAGGAACCGCATCTGGTGGTGATGTTTTTCGGCGAGGCCGAGTGTTATGAGGACTTCGTGGAGAAAGCCAAAGGAGCCGCGTGGAGTGAGGCATTCGAGTTATTGATCGATCCGCTCAGAACCACGGACTTGGATGGCATCGAACCCTTCGGTTTTGCTGATGGTGTTAGCCAACCGCAGATCGATTGGGAACAACGCCAACAAACGACCCATTCCCAATTTGAATACACCAACATCTCGGCGCTCGGTGAGTTTCTGCTAGGTTATCCCAATGAGTATGGGAAAATTACCGAGCGGCCACTGCTTGATAGCGATGATGCAAGTAAACATTTGCTAGACGCCGTGGAAGTGCCGCGGAAGAAAGACCTCGGTCGGAATGGAACTTATCTTGTGATGCGGCAGCTCGAACAAGATGTCCGCAAGTTCTGGCAGTATATGTATGGCCAGTCCGGTGGCGATCACGATGAGGCTGAGAAACTGGCGGCGGCGCTGGTCGGACGGACGCGGGACGGCGAGCCGTTTGCAGCGGTCGGGAATAAGCCTATACCCGGAGTTGATGAGAAGGATGTGACGAACCAATTCACATTCGACCAAGATCCGTCAGGCGGTCGCTGCCCGATCGGGGCACACGTCCGCCGTGCGAATCCGCGCAACTCTGACTATCCCGGACCTCCTAGCAGTCTTTTCAAAAAGCTCCTTACCATGATCGGTTTCGGCCCGCGAGGGTTCCGTGATGATCTGATGTCGTCCGTGAGATTTCACCGAATTTTGCGCCGCGGTCGTGAGTATGGATCCGGACTTAAGCCGGAAGACGCGCTAACAGGAATCGGTGCCGACACACCGCGCGGCATCCATTTCATTTGCCTCAACGCTAACATTTCCCGCCAGTTCGAATTCATTCAGAATGCTTGGATGGCCAGCAACAAATTCTCCGGTCTAACCGGCGAGAGCGACCCACTGGTGGGCACCCGCCAGGCGATTCCGGGCTGCCCGGTGACTGGCAATTTCACCCTCCAATCCGACGACGGGTTGCGGCGGCGACTGACGGGAATGCAGCAGTTCGTCACTGTGCGTGGCGGGGCATACTTCTTCCTGCCAAGCCTGCGCGCGTTGCGTTACATCGCGGACGCTGGCGCAGTTCCATGAGTCCTGCCGGCACATTGCGCGAAACGTGAAAGCGCCGATCCAAACTCGGTCTTTGTGGCGACAGGAATGTCGCCACTCCTCATTTGATGGCCAGCGTCGGCGGACGCGGGCGTTTTCGGGGGGAGTGGCGAGTTCGGTTTAGGCCATAAATCCGAGGGGCGGGGCGCTGCTGCTGGGGCTGTAGAAATTGCCGATGTTGGGTAGGACGAGCGGGAGGTCGGATTTGGGGACGCCTAACCAGAGGGCGAGTTCGGCGAAGAAGCTGTCGCAACTGGTGGTGGGGATGAGGCGGCCGGAGCCGGTGTCGAGTGGGTTGAGTTCGGAGCCGACGGTGGGGTTCAGCGCGAGGCTGGGGAAGTTGCCGTAGATTTTTTTACCAATGACGGAACCGCCGACGACGATTTGATTTCCACCCCAGGCATGGTCGCTGCCTTGGCCATTGCTGGTAAGCGAGCGGCCGAAGTCTGAGGCGGTGTAGAGCGTGACATTGTCTTGGACCCCCATGGCGGTGAGTTGGGAGTAGAAGGCACCGATGGCGGCACTGACTTGCGGCAGCATCTGGCCTTGCAGGCTGAGGACGCCGCTGTGGTGATCCCAGCCGCCGAGCTGGAGGAAGAAGGTCTGGCGGAGGGAGCCGGTGCCGGCGCGGCCGTTGATGGCTTTGGCGACCATTTGCAAGCGCGAGCCGAGATAGGTGGAAGGGAAGGTGACGGCTCCTGGGAGTGGGCCAGACGTGGCGGCGGCGAAGGTGTTGTAGGATTCGATGGCTTGTTTTTTCCTCATGCTGAAGGTCTGCATGAGGAGGTTAGAGTATTGCTGGGCGAGTTGGCTGTCCACGCCTTGGCTGAGTGCTTGAGTGAGTCGATCGTTCGCTTGCCAGTTAGCTCGGTAGTTGTTCAGGCCGACGGCACCTGCGGGGGTGATGGCGTAGACCCATTGCCAAAAATAATTTCCGAAACCCTCACAAAAGACTGGTACGACTGTTTGAATCATTCAATACTCGCGAATCGCTCGCCCTCACCAGCTCCCGAATCCTGATACTTGTAAGCTCCAGGAGCTTGAAGTTGCGATGGATTGTGGATGTGACAACAAGGCATACCGACGTCTCAACGCCATTCACTTACTGTTAGTCGGTGCGAGTTACGACATCGTGCTTCGCAATAGCCGCGTCACCGACCGAATGCTCCGGCTCTGGATTTCTCGCTTCAACTCACAAGGGATCGACGGACTCACCTATCGCCCCCGCCCCGGTCGGCCCCGTAAACTTGATTCGGCGAAAATCGAGGCCGACATTCTCCCCCTGATTGACGATCCCTCTCTGGCGGGCGAAACCCATTGGACTGTTGTCAAACTTTGCGGCTGGCTGCGCGAGGAAAAGGCAATCGACCTCAGCTACCGCACGCTCGTGCGCTACCTTCATGAGCACGAATACGTCCGTAAGATTCCCCGGTCCGTGCCGGAGCCTCCGGATCGCGAAGCTTGGGAAGACAAGCGCGAAGCCTTCGCTTTTGAGCTTCTCGGACTGTTGGAAGACCCGGTTTGTGAAGTCTTCTTTGGCGATGAAGCCGGGTTCGAAGGAGATCCGCGGCCGCGCAACCAATGGGTCAAGCGGGGCTCGCGGCCGACCCAAGCCTATCAGGGCAGTCACGTCCGGCAGAATGTCATCGGCGCGGTCAATCCCTCGACCGGCCAGTTGGTGAGCCTGATCGTTCCCCATTGCGACACGGCGGTTTTCCAGATCTTCCTTGATGCGATGGCCAAAGAGGTGCCGAAACGGCGAGGCAAACGCGTGGTGCTCGTGCTCGACAACGCCAGTTGGCATAAAACCAAGAGCCTGTGTTGCCATCACATCGAGCCGGTGTATTTGCCACCTTACAGCCCCGACTTCAACCCGATCGAGCGACTCTGGCAGCACCTGAAAGGACACTACCTAGCCGGCTACTTCACGAAACAAAGCAAGGACCTCAGCGACAAGCTCGTTGAGTCGATCCAGCACTTGATAAATCTACCGAAAATCATCCGCTCCGTTTGCAAAACGCATTCCGAATAACGGAACTAACTTTTGGCAAAGGGTCTATTCTGCGACGTTGTTGCCGGTTTGCCAGACGTTGCCGCCGTCTAACGAAATATTCATGGGCACGGTTTGGTTGCTATTGACGCCTCTGAGCAGATCGGCGGTGCGGCCAGCCCAGCCGGTGCCGGCACGTGAGTTAGGGACGCTGGTTTGCCATTGCTCGATTTGATCGGAGTGGGAGTAGAGGCCGAGTGGGAGTTGTTTGGAAAATTGGGCGACCTGGGTGCGATTCATCACCGGCTCCACGAGGGTGCCCACGTTGGCGATGAAGGCTGCTTTGCCACTTTGAAAGAGGCTAGCGATTTCCGGCATCCCACCATGCACGGCGAAGTTAGGCAGTCCGATGGGGTTGATATCGATCAACTGCGCGGGTGTTAGGGCGAGGTTTGCTCTGGACGTTTGATACTGGGCATAGGCGGCGGGAGACCGGGGCACGAGCATGTTATAGGAATCATTTCCCCCGGCGAGGAAGATGCAGACGACGGCGCGGTAGTCGGAATTTGTGGGAGCGGTGACGGCGGCCAGCTTCTCGGTGAGGGAGAGGCTGAGCATGGTATTGAGCACCGGGATGGAGGACACGGCGGCACAACTGGCGCGACCGATGAAATTCCTGCGTGAAAATGATGAGGAGGAATGGATCATAATTTTGAATGGTAGAAGGTGTTAGCGAAGAACGTTGAATTCTGCGGAGGTGACGAAGAGGTTGAGCAGGAGCCGCAGTCGCTCGCGGTGCCAGTTATAGATTCCGCTGCTAGGATTGATGCGCTCCACGGACTCGCGGATGATTTGAAATTGCTGGGGTGTGAGGGTGCCACCGAGCAGGGCGAGATCGAGGTGGCGGATGAGCGCGTCCGTCTCTAGCAGGGTGGTTGGAGAGTTACTATCGACTTGGGCGGCGGGCACGACCATGGCGAGCGCGGGGGCGAGATTGAGTTTGACGATATACTGCGGGTCGCCGTGGCCCCAGCGATGGATGTCGCTGCCGCCGCAGACGTTGAGGAAGTAGTTGGCCGCCGTGATGGATGAGGTGGCATTGAGCAGTTGGAACTCGGGGGCGACATAGCCTTGCTGGCTGATGGGTCCGGGCGGCGCGTGATTGGGTAGGAAGAAGTTGAAGACGCTGGGCGAATTCATGGGGTCTTGCATGTGGTCGAGTGTGAACTGATCCAAAGCGTAAAGTCCTGAGGGCGATGAAGCATTGAAGCCCCGGGCGAGATTCACCACTCGCAGGAAGGGTTCTCGCAGTTTCCCAAAGGTGGGCGACTCCATGTTGGCGGGATCGCGAGCTTCGGGATCGAGCAGGATTTGTGTGATGACTGCCTTCATATCGCCCCGCACGCCGAGGCCGTTGTCGTTGAATTTGGTGGCGACGCGGGCGATGTAGGCGGGACTCGGATTGGAAGTGACGAAGCGCTGGATCAGGCGAATGGCGATGAATGGTCCGACGTTTGGGTGATTGAAGAGATTCGCCACGGCAGCGTGCAAGTCTGCCATGCCAGCGGTGCCTTGGTTGGTGGGGCTTGGGGTGCGGGCGGGGAGTTGCAAGCCACCGAGCAGGGTCTTAGCATCGCAATCATGCACGCTGTCCCAACACGTCATCGGGTTGAGATGATCGCCATAGGCCAGTCCGTTAGGATTGAAATAAGTGCTATCGGGAAACGTAAAACCGGTGAACACGCGGGCGAGTTCGGTGATGTCCGCATTGCTATAAGTGGGGATGGGTTGGCCTTGGGCATCGAGCATGCGGGAGCCGTCGAGATTGAGTTCCCACAGGCCGATGGTGAAGAGCTGCATGATCTCGCGGGCGAAGTTTTCATCCGGGTGCAGGTTCAGCGCGGGGTTCGCCTTCTGATTGCTGATGTAGGACAAATACACGCCCATCACGGGATGGAGAGCGATCGCATCGAGCAGGGCACCGTAATTTCCAAAGGCATGGGTCTCGAACAAATCATAGAACTGAGCCATCCCCTCGGGATAGACACCGAGAGCCTCGGGCCGGTCCGAGACGACGATGATTTCGCTGAGGGCAAATGCCACCCGCTGGCGCAGGGGATCTGGCAACTGGGTGGTGGCGACATCTGGCCGCAAACGAGGCGCGCCCATGGCACGGCTCCACCAAGCGTGCTGTTTGTAATTGCCGTAAATGCCCATGGGGTTGGCGAAATTTACCGCCCAGTTTGTGTATGGCTGGAGGTAGCCGATGGGGCGGGTGAATTGATCCGCGATCCAGGCATCGAAGCCTGTAGTCATCAGTTCCTCCACGTTTTCGGGGATGTCGTCGGCATCCAGTGGGTTGTCTTGATCGGGGCCGAATGACGCCTGGATCAGGAAGCGTGCGCTGGCCTTGGCACCTGGGAGAGCTGAGGCATCGGCCAATTTTGCGGAGGCACTGGTTAGAGCACCCAGAGTATAGCCGCTGCCAGCGATGGCACTGACGGTGATGGTTTCTTCACCTTCGGCATCCGCGTCATGGATCGGGCTGAGTTCTACCCATGCCTCACGGGCACCGAAGGGTAGGTAAATTTGAGTACTTGGTATGTTAGTCGTGTAATCGGTATTGCGGGTGGCGGTGCCGCTGATAGTGAGATTGATCCACATGGGTTTCAGTCCGCCCTTGCGACGAATCACGATCACGCCCTGATCCGGCCAGTCTTCACGCATGTCACCATCGATCAATCCCACGGTGATGGTGCTGGCCGCATTCAGCGTCGCCTGCACCCGTGCCAAGTCCGCGTTGCTGTCGTTGCGATCCGTGCGATTGAGCTGCGGATTGAACCCCATGACTTTCTCCTCCCAATCGGCCAGCCCATCGCCATCGCTATCCACATCGGCGATGCTCAATTTAAAAAACTGCCGTGGCACACCACTTGTGGAAAGCAGTCGATCCTGCGGCATACCATCGCCCATCACACTGCCTCGGGGGCTGAAAAGACTGAGGTCCGTAGAACTCAGGAGATCGTATGTGCGACGACAATTAAAGCTGTGCGGCGACGACAATTAAAACTGCTCAGTTGGGAGGGTGGTTTTTCGGGGTGAGACGGCATGCTGTTTGACACCGGTTGGGGTGGCGGGTGCTGCTCTGGGTTGTGGTCAAGAGAACCCAACTCACCAAGCTCGTCTTCGAGCGCAACCAAGGAGCAAACATCAGCATGAGTGCAATCAAAGCGGGGATGTCCCGCACAACGGCGCGCAATTATTTGCGGCAGGACGACGTGATGGATCAGCGGCAGGTGCCGCACACCTGGAGGACTCGGCCCGATCCTCTGGAGGGGATTTGGCCGCAGGCACTGGCCATGTTAGGCCAAGCGCCCGAACTGGAGGCGAAGGCGCTTTTCGAGCATTTGGCGCAATGCCATCCGGGCGGAATGAAGGCCGGGTTGTTGCGGACCTTCCAACGCCGGGTGCGAAGTTGGCGACTCGCGGAGGGGCCGGAGAAGGAGGTGTTTTTCACCCAGGACCACCCGCCGGGAGTAACGCTAGCGGTGGACTGGACGGAGATGGGCGGCCTCGGGATCACGATTCAGGGGAAGGCTCTGGCGCACAAGTTGTTCCACGCGGTATTGCCGTATTCGAACTGGGAGTGGGCGGTGCGGGCTAACAGCGAGTCCACCCTGTCGCTGCGCGGGGGCTTGAAGGCGGTGCTGGGGCGGCTGGGCCGGGTGCCGCGGGAGTTGCTCTCGGATCATTCCTCGACGGCGACCCATCAGTTGCGGCGGGGCTCCGGGGAGCGCGGATTCAACGGGGAGTATCTGTCAATCTGCGCGCATTTCGGCATCACGCCGCGCACGATCAACGTGGGCAGGCCGCAGGAAAACGGTTCGTGCGAGACGAGCCACGGTCATTTGAAGCGCAGGATCAAACAGCATTTGTTGCTGCGTGGGAGTGCGGATTTCGTCGGCGAGCAGGAGTATGACGCTTTCCTGGTGAGGGTGTTGGAGGCGGCGAATCAGCGGCGCTCGAAGCGCCTGGGCGAGGAGCTCGCGGCGATGCCGGAGACGTTGGTCGCGGATCTGGCGGATTACCGGGAGATGATGGTTAGTGTTAGGAACGACAGCACGATCCGGGTGAACAAGATGGTTTATTCGGTGCCGTGCCGGTTGATCGGGGTGAAGCTGCTGGCGCGGATCGGTGAGAACGAGATTGCTCTGTTAGCCGGGGCGCGGGAGGTGGCGCGGCTGCCGCTGTCGCGCGGGGACCGCGGGGCGGTGATCGATTTCCGACATCTGATCGGCCATCTGCTGCGCAAGCCGGGGGCGTTCGCGGGCTACCGGTGGCGCGAGGAGTTGTTTCCGTCGATGGTTTACCGGGCGGCTTACGATCACCTGGAGCGCGCCGGCGGCGCTGCGGACAAGCGTTATCTGGAGATCCTCAAGCTGGCGGCCGACGAGGGCGTGACGGCGGTGGAGAACGCGCTGGAGCAATTGCTGGCGGCTCCTCGCGGGGTGGTTTCGGACAAGGACGTCAGGGAGGTTCTGGATGCGTGGCGGGATCAAGAACGGGAGTGGCGGGAGCGGCCGCCCCTGCCGGTGAGCCTGTCCGTTTACGACAGTCTGCTGGATGGCGGGGAGGAAAACGAGTGGATGTTAGAGGAGGTGGTGGCATGAGCGCGCCGCTTGATCCGACCGTGATGTTGCTGCGCTCGTTTTGCCTCGCGACCATGGCGGGGCAATACGAGGAAGTGATGCGACGCGCCGAAAAAGAAGGCTGGAGTCACCGGCAGGTGCTGCGCCACCTGTGCGAGAGCGAGGCGGTGGAGCGCGGCCAGAAGCGCACGGCGCGTTTGCTCGCGGAGTCGGGGCTGCCCGAGGGCAAAACGCTCAGCTCGCTCGATGAGGCGCTGCTGCCGGCCAAGGTGCGGCGGCAGCTCTCCGCGCTGATAGATGGCGGCTTCGTGGAGCGCTCGGTCAACGTGCTGGCCTTCGGGCTGCCGGGGCGCGGCAAGACACATTTCCTCGCCGCACTCGGCCGGGAACTGATCCTGCGGCATTCCAAGCGGGTGCTGTTTCGTCCGGCGTTCAAGCTGGTGGGGCAGTTGTTAGCCGCGAAGCGCGACCTGCGCCTTGAGCAGGAACTCAAGAAGCTCGACCGCTTCGACGTGCTCATCCTCGACGACATCGGTTACGTGCAGCAAAGCCGCGAGGAGATGGAAGTGCTCTTCACGCTGCTGGCCGAACGCTATGAACGGCGGAGTCTACTGATCAGCTCAAACCTGGTGTTCAGCCAGTGGGACCAGATCTTCAAGGACCCGATGACCACCCTGGCGGCCATCGACCGGCTGGTGCACCACTCCATCATCCTGGAGTTCGACGGAGCGAGCCAGCGGGTGAGGAAGGCGGGCGAAAAAGCGCAACAACCGCAAGTCGGATAGCCCGGCACGAATCATGGGGCTGCCGCCCCAAACCCGGCCGAGCTGAGGCAGCTCG
>JAYTLO010000004.1:0-3192 GCA_043729385.1 Akkermansiaceae bacterium | reverse complement strand
GGCCGCGCCGTCCAAGGCTCCGGCGATTTCCAGCGGGGTAGTTTGCGCCATCGGCTTGCGAGCGATGAGGCGCACGCGCCAGTCGCGGATGCACAGCACGTTCGCGCCTGGCATGGAGCTGCCTTCCATGAAGTGGCGCACAGTGTAGAAGCCCTTGTTCCTCGGATGGCTCAAGCAGGCCTCGGGAAACCACTTGAGATCGATGTCGCCCCAAAAGAAACGCGTGGTCAGCGGCATCACCTGCGACGCACCTTGGAGAGCACGGAAGAGCTGCGGTGACGAAGCGTTGGGATGCCGCGCCGCCAGCAGTTGCTCGAAGCGCGAGTCCGGCAGCGAGGGATCGTAAGCCAGCCGCCCCCAGAGCATGAAGGAATACCATTGCTTTTCCATCACCAGCGGACGCGGGCCAGGCGCGGGATGGCGCTCGAGGAAGTCGCGGCCCCAGACGTAGCCGTCCGGACCCATGTAAAAGCCGGCCAGCTTGTCTGCCGGGGGCATGTTGAGGATGTATTCGCGGGCGTAGGCCGGATCGCCAAAACGGAAGGTATAGATGTCGTCGTTGCGCACGGTGAGCCAGGTCTTCCGGCCGGGCGCGAGGTTTTCCAGCAGCGGCTGGATAAAGGGTGGATTCGGGATCGAATACATGTGGGCCACCGAATGTTTGAAGCTGAACTCGAACGGTCCGGGGTAGTCTTTGAACGCGTTGAGAATGTCGCTTTGCGCGGTCCAGTGGAAGCGATGGATCATGCCGAACTCCCGCTTGGGATCGTCCTTCAAGGCATCGCGCACGCCTTCGCCATAAGTCTCCCACAGCCAAGCCTCCTTGGCTTTGGAATCCATGTCATGCGGCATGTTTTCGCCCGCCGTGATGCCCATACCGGCGAGCAGCGGGTAGGTCTTCACCATTTCCCTCACACTGGCGCGAAAATACTTTTTCGTGATCTCGTTGCTCAGATCGTTCGTGATGCCGTGCTTGCCCTCGGCGCCGAAGGTGAAAACGTTCCAAGTGAAAACATAGAGCCGAATGCCCCGGTCGCTGGCCTGTTGCATGACCCAGCTCCAGAACTCGATCTTCTCGTCGATGGTCAGGCGTTTCACCACCTCGTGGTTGGCGAGCATTTCCGGACGAACCATGTCGGTGCCCCAGAAGTGGAAAGTATCGTCGAGCTTGGCGCGGGTGCGCCAGACATCGTCCAGTGCGACCTCCGGAAACTCCGGCACCTTCACCAGCGAGGGAAAGGGATGAAGGCTCCAAAGCGAAAGCAAGTTGTATCGATGCCGCGCCATTGCATCAAAATACTCAGTCCAGAACTCGCGCTGCCACATCTCCGGGATGTTCGCCTGCGCGGCGTCGGACGAGTCGGTATAGCTGGGCGTGCGCAGATCGAGCGGGATGTTGAACTTGATGCCGCGCTGCGCGATGTGCGGTGAGTGATCGGAGTCCTTCAACGAGTCGAGCGTGCCCGTACGGATCGCCTCCGCGATGTCCAGTCCGCCATACATCGCGCCAGCCGCATCGGCCCCGCGCACCGTGATGGTGCGGCGGCCGTTCGTGTTCTGCACACGAATGCTGTAGCTCTGCGCGGTCGCATCGCCCGCATCGCCGACGGTGACCGAAACGCGCGTTGCCTTCGCATCGTCGCCCAAAGTCATCCCATGCGCCACAGCCTCACGGCTGATTTCCTCCGCAGCAAATTTCCCCGGCCCGCCCGTGGCCGGATCGTTTGACAGAACGAGGCCCGCTGCCATCGCGGGAGCGGCGAATATCCAACCGAGTAACGTAAGGCGTGTGATCATTCTTTTTTGAAAGTTTTATGCCGCGAATCCCCACCTGAGAGCAGATACGCGATCAGGTCCATCAGCTCATCACGGTTCATTCCCTCGATCATTCCCGGCGGCATGATGGATGCCTGGGAGAACTCTATGCTTTCCACCTTCTCCGCTGCGGCTTTCGTGATCTGGTTCAAATCAAAAGGATTTGAGGCGATGCCCACTTCCTTGTCATTCCGGAGAATGAGACGGCCATAGAGCGGGTCGCCGTCCTTGAGTTTCACCACGCTGGCCATGTATTGTTCGGAAATCGAGGCGCTGGGTTCGCAGATGGCCACGAGGATGTCGCGGATGGAATAGCGACTGCCCAGTGACCCGAGGTCGGGGCCGGAGTGTCCGCCTTCTCCGCTGACGCGATGACAGGCGATGCACAGTCCGGCGGAAAACATCTTTTTGCCGTTCTCGAAATCCCTGCCTCGAAGGTCTGCTTCAAACAGGTTCATCGCGGTCTCGACGGTCCACGCTCCAGCCGGGCCTTTGGGCTTTGGCAGTTTGGAAAGATCGAATGCGGGAAAGTCGCCCAATAATCCAACCATCAACTCGACATCCTTGGTCTCAAGTTGGCCGATGGCATCCTTGCGAATGGCGCGGATGTATCCAGCGAAACTTTTGCCGCCGTCCTTTGCCAAAGCCTCGTTCAGCCAGCCAAAGAAGTATTTCCGGTCCTCAATCGTCCATCCACTGCGCACGCGCCGCAGGCAATACGCATAGTGGATATTCCGCGTGTTCGGAGTATTGGCCATCATCTTCAAGATGTCCCCGCCATACTCGTGACGCCCGAGCATGGCCTTGTCGTAGTCCACGGTCTCGGCGCGGGTGGCTTTCATCAGCTCGATTGTTTTCCGCACCACCGTGGGATCGTCGAGCGAAGCCAGCACCCGGCAAAGTTCGGCGTTCACGGTGTCGTCCTTCGATGGGAAATGAGCGTCCAGTTTTGCGATGATTGCCGCCGCCTTCTCCGCAGTGGGCTGGCCCATGCGCATGAAACAAAGCGCATAGGCGCGGAGGAGCGCCAGCCGGTCTTCTTTCGCGAGCGAGTCAAAAGGCACTTCGCCGAGTTTGTCGAGCAATTGCCCGGATAACGACTTGTCGCCATGGCGGCTCAGAGCGATGCCCGCATAAATCACGCCCCGTGGATTTTTCTCCGCGAAGACCTTTTCACGCCAGAGCGCCACGTCCTGGTTTTCGATGGCGATGCGCACGGCAAAGCGGATGGCGCGGTCGTGGTGTGCGAGATGCGGCCATGCCTTCTCCACTGCGCCTTCACCACGAACGTGGAGTTGCTCCAGCGAGTGGCGCAATGCCCGGAGTTCGCTGTTTTCGCCTAGCGTGCGCGAAGGCCCCGACATTGTGCCCGTGTAT
>JAYTLO010000003.1:0-2656 GCA_043729385.1 Akkermansiaceae bacterium | reverse complement strand
CCGCCCCCCCGGTTCCGCTCCGCTTCACCGGCCTCCCGGCCCGCCTCCCACCGCCCTCCCGAAGAAGCTCCGCGCCCCGGCCTGCGGCATCGTGCTTGCCGTTCGTTGCCACTCACTCACGCACCATGCCTCCGGCCCCCCAAGATTCCCGGAGCGTCGCTGCAAGAATGTAAGAGTCCTGAAATCAGTCCTTAATGGCATTGGAATAAATTCCCCGCAGCCCTTCTAGAGCGTCTTCCCGATCAGTTCCGCTGCATCGAGAAACGAAGGAAACCGCGGCTGCCATCCGGTGTCCTGGAGCTTGCGATTGGAAACCTGCTTGTGCGTCCAACCGCGTTTGCGGTTCAGGTCGCGCGGGCCGGATGGTGGCAGCGGGCGAGCGAAAATTTTCGCCAGCTTTTCATAACAGGCGAGCTGACTGAGCGGCGTGGAATCGCTGACGTTGAAGATTCCGTGGGCGTGCGTGGTGGCGAGATGGAAGATCGCGCGAGCCGCGTCGTCGCGGTGGATTTGGTTGAGGAAACGCCGCCCGTCCTCCTCGATCACTGCCTCGCCACTGAGGAATTTTTTCAAGATCACGCTGCGTCCCGGTCCATAAATGCCGGACAGTCGCGCCACGGTCCCGCCCGCCGCGAGGGTGATCCGCTCGGCGGCTAACAGCAACTCGCCGGTCTCGCGATCCGGGATGGCCGGGCTTTCCTCGGTGACCACGGAGCCGTCGATCTGCGCATAGACCGAGGTGCTAGAAGTGAAGAGCAGGGGAGTGCCGGGAAATGCTTCTGCCAGGTGCCGACAGCCATCGACATAGACGTGCTGATAGGCCTCCGCCCCGCCGCGACCGGAAGCGGCGCAATGGACGATGAAGTCCGCAGTGGGTAATTTCCCCGTGGCTTCCCGGTCGCCGATGTCGCAGGAAATCGAGCCGTCGTCGCCGGACAGCGAGACGGCACTCACCTCCCAGCCGCGCTCGCGGAATGTGCGGGTGACTGCTTGCCCGAGGTAGCCGTGGCCGATGAGCAGGAGTTTCATGGTTTCGAGTTGGTAGCCGCGTTTTGGAAATCGCGGCGCATGTCGGAGGCATCGCCGTTGCCGAGATCCGTGCGCTGGATCATCAGCAAATAGATGCGTTTTTTCACCGGGTCGATCCATGCTTGCGTCCCGTAAGCACCGCCGTGGCCGAACGATCCGGGCGACAGCGCCACGCTCACGCCTTGCGGTTCGCGGACCACACACCAGCCAAGTCCCCAACCGTTTCCGGGGGTGAATCCGGTGACGAGTTCGCCGCTTTGGATGGTGGTCATTTGCTTCACGGATTCTGCTTTCAGATAGCGCTTTCCGCCGGACTCGCCGCCGTTGATGATCATTTGCGCGAACTTCGCGTAGTCGCTTGCGGTGGAGAACAGACCGCCGTTTGCCATCGGGTAGCGGTCGCGGCTGGTAAGCGGTTTACCGTGGAAATAGCGGAATGTTGAGGGCTTCAGATCGCCATTCTCGCGGGAATACGGGGTGACGAGCCGCGCCGCCTGAGCGTCGCTCAGATAGAATGTGGTGTCCTTCATTTCCAAGGGGCCGAACAACCGCGCCTCGAGAAACGAGGGGAAATCGCTGCCAGAAACGACCTCGACCACCCGCGCCGCGGTGTTGATCCCGGTCTGGCAGTATTGCCACTTACTGCCGGGCGGAAACACCAGCGGCTTGGCAGCGATGAGCGGGGAAAGATCCTTCAACGTGACGATCCCTTTAGACTCGTCTTGCGTTAGCTCGCCTAGGCCGCTGCTGTGAGTGAGGCATTGTTTGATGGTGATGCCCGCCTTGTCGCCTGTGAATTCTGGCAGGTATTTCGAAACCGGATCATCCACCGAAAGTTTGCCCTCGTCCTGCATCATCATCACGGCGGTGCCGGTGATCGGCTTGGTCATGGAGGCGATCCAAAAAAGCGTGTCCTCCGCCATGGGAGCCTTTTTCTCGATGTCTGAAAATCCGGTGGCGGCAAGGTGCAGGATTTTTTCCCCATCCGCCACTAGCGTCACTGCCCCGGAGATTTCCTTGGAATCAACAAAGCCCTTCATCCGCTCATTCACCGCTGGAATCTCTAACTGCGTGGCGTGGAGCGAACTCATCAAGGCGGTGGCTAACACAATTAGGCAGCTCGGGTTTTTCGTCATGCATCGAAGCAACCCGAATTTCCCAGCGCCGACAATCCCGAATCGGAAATCGCGTCTCTCAGTGAGTCAGAAGGGTGCCTCCCCGGAGATCCCGGCCACGCGTGTCCCACTGGATGACCACACCTGAAATAAGCCGTTATTTAGCTAAATAAGGAATTAAGACAGGGGATCATCAAGACGGGAAGTGAGCGGTGCTAATCGGCCAAATAGGGGGAGTGGACATTTTTGTCCACTTGCCGAAGTGAGGAGCAAGAGTCAGCGCGAAGCTCTTCTCTTTGTCTTCCATCGTCCGGGCGGACAAAAATGTCCGCCCTCCTTACTGATGCGCACCACATCCGTTCGAAACCTCCTTCATATTCACAACATTCGCGTTCATTCGCGTCCATTCGCGGTGAGGTGCGCTAGATTTCTGGACCGGAAAGCACCAGAATCCGCTCATGAATCCCAGCAAACCACGAAAGCAGTATACACCCGAGTTCAAGGCCCAGGCC
>JAYTLO010000002.1:0-31569 GCA_043729385.1 Akkermansiaceae bacterium | reverse complement strand
AGCGGGTCGTTTTGATCCGAGACTTGGATGAAGTAACTGCGGTTAGGGTGGCCATACCAGCGGAGGACTCTGCCACCGGGGATATCAACGATTTCGGAGTTCTGCTCGTCGCGGTTCGGCTGGGCCGGGGCGATGCTGACAGTGAGCAGGATGAGGGAGAGGACATTGAACATCGAACGTCCAACATGGAACGTTGAATGAAGAGAAGTGAAGAAAGGGGTCATCGGGTGATTCCTTTCTCGGGGGTGGGGTTGGCGAGGTAGCGGCTGCCGCGGTGGGGGCGGAACCAGACGGTTTCGTCGCGCGGTAAAACGGGGTGGGATTTTTGCCATTCGGCGGCGGCTTGCTGATAGGTGGCGCGTTTTTCCTGATAGACTAGCAGGCGGGATTTCTCGGTGGCGATGAGATCGCGCAGGAGGGTTACGGTGGCGGTGCCGACGGGGTCGCTGGCGGTGCCGCGAGTGATGGTGATGCTTTCAGGGGCGGCTTCGGGTGGTTTGGGGATGGGGAGTTTCGAGAAGCGCTGGCGGGAGGTCGGGCGGACGCCGGGCGGGATGAAGGAGAGATGATAGGTTTTCCCACCGCTGATGAATTGGCCGATGCCAGCTAACAGATTGATGTCGAAGCCGCAGATGGCTCCGTAGAATTCCTCGGTGTCCGGGTGCTGCCAGCGGATGATGCTGACGCCGTTCTCATAGACTTCTGCGTTAAAATTGAGGCGGCAGCGGCGCTCTTCGGCTTGGCGGGCAAGTTCTTCGAGGGTGAGTTTTCTGGGTGGGCGTTGCTCCACAATGACTGGCTCAGGAATGTCGGGCAGGGTGGAGGCTTCGCCACGAAGGATGGTTAGGGTGCGGGAGTGCGCGGCTGGAACGGCGATGGCGGAGTCCACGCGCATGACGGGGACGGTTTTTTCGACCGGTGGAGCGGGCGGGACGAAGGCGGGGACTTCCAGTGAATCCGGGATGTAGGCGCGGGCGGCTTTTGAGTCTTGATTCGCGGTGCCTGAAGTCATCAACTCTTCCTCCGCATGGAGTCCGGTCGCGAGCAGACACACGGCACTTGAAAACCTGAATATGATTCTGAACATGTTGATGGGCGGGTGGTCTGTTTGAGCGATGAACGCGGCACAAGGGGGAGCGTCACTTGGTTTTGTCTGGCCGACTTGGTAGATTCAGGGTGATTCTGTCAACTTCGTAATCCAGATTTACGTGCCAATAGTCACGGCGACGCGGATGCGTGGCTGGCTAACGTCGGCGGCTTGCACGACATCGACCACCTTCGAAAGAGCTTCGCCAGCGTGGTTACTCAAAGACGCCTTCAAAAAGGATGGGCGCAGGAGGATATGGCGGCCTACAGCGGATTGGAGCGCAGTTACATTTCCCGGCTTGAAAAAGGCCTGCGAACGCCTTCGCTGGACGTTGTTTTCAGATTTGCGGCGGCATTCAAGATTTCACCCCAAGCGTTGGTCAAAGAGGTCAAATCGAACTTGGATCGCGGGAAGGAATAGGCCGAAAGCTGAATAAGTCCGGGACCAGCTTACAGGCAGGCACTTTGATTAGCTTCGCAACCCGGCACGGCGGGTGCTTTGGCACATGTTGCCCCCGGTCTTGACAGCTTGTTCCCCGGAAAGCAGATTTCCGCCCGTTTTCCTCGGCACCCTCGGAAAACTCAACTTCCGACTTCCCGCTTCCCCAACTTGCGCACTGACTTCGCCGCACTAATCTCCGACCCATTCCTTTAATAACCTCCATGTCATCAACGCAGAAGTCCCCATTTGGCTGGCCTGAACCTCAAGGCCTCTGGCATCCATCACGCGAAAAAGATTCTTGCGGCGTCGGCTTCATCGCCCACCTCAAAGGCAAGCGCTCGCACGACATCATCCTGAAAACGCTGACGATGAATGAGCAGATGGACCACCGCGGCGCAAGTGGCTCGGACCCGGCGACGGGCGACGGGGCCGGGATTTTTATCCAGATGCCGGACAAATTCCTGCGTCGGGAAATGGCAGTGAAAGGCATCGAGCTGCCGCCCGAGGGCGATTATGGCTCGGGCTGCGTGTTTTTCTCACCCGAGGCGGCGGTCCGCGAAGTGGCGATGCAGGTGTTCGAGCATGTCATCCGCGACGAAGGGCAAAAATTTCTCGGCTGGCGCACAGTGCCGGTGAAGAGCGAGATTTTGGGCAAAACTTCGGGGCGCTACGAGCCAGTGATCAAGCAGGTGTTCATCGGAAAAAACGCCAACATCAAGGACGCGATGGCCTTCGAGCGTAAGCTCTATGTGATCCGCAAGCGGGTGGGTGCGTGGATTCGCAACAACGAGGTGCCCAACCAATTCCGCGATGTGCATGGAAACAAAAGCAACTCGTTCCCCGGCGCGGACTATCATTATGTGACCGGTCTATCAGCCCGCACCATGATCTATAAAGGCATGCTAACACCTTGCCAATTGTCCGAGTATTTCCCGGACTTTCTCGACCCGGACTTCGAGTCAGCATTGGCGCTGATGCACACCCGTTTCTCGACAAACACCTTCCCGAGCTGGTCGCGTGCCCACCCGAACCGGTTCATCGCCCACAACGGTGAAATCAACACGGTCATGGGCAACGCGAATTTCATGAAGGCCCGCCAAGCGCTCTGCCAGTCGGATCTTTTCGGCACGGAAATTAAAAATATTTTCCCGGTGATCAACGAGGATGGCTCTGACTCTGCGCGTTTCGACAATGCGTTAGAGTTCATGCACTACGGCGGCTACGACCTCGTCCATGCGATGATGATGATGATTCCCGAGCCGTGGGAACGCCACACCATGATGGATGAGGAGAAGAAGGCGTTCTATGAATTCCACGCCTGCATGATGGAGCCGTGGGATGGTCCGGCTTCGATCACTTTCTCCGACGGCCAGCAAATCGGCGCGGTGCTTGATAGAAACGGTCTGCGCCCGAGCCGCTATTATGTCACCGATGATGACCTCGTGATCATGGCCTCAGAAGTCGGCGTGGTGCCGGATCTCGATCCGAAGACCATCGTTGAAAAAGGCCGCTTACGCCCCGGACGGATGTTCCTCGTGGACATGAAGGAAGGCCGCATCGTCCCTGACGAGGAGGTAAAGAAGCGCATCTACTCCGCCAAGCCCTACCGCGAGTGGCTCGCAGCGAACCGCATCACCCTTGCCGATCTTCCTGCCGCCAAGGCTCCGAAGACCATTGAGGAAAGCCGCATCCTCGAGCGGCAGTTAGCATTTGGATACACCTACGAGGATCTCCGGATGTTACTCGGGCCGACGGCATCGACGGGCGTGCAACCAATCTCGTCGATGGGCAACGACACGCCTTTGGCCGTGCTCTCCAGCAAGCCGAAGCATCTCTATCAATATTTCAAACAGATCTTCGCCCAAGTCACCAATCCGGCACTCGACTGCATCCGCGAAGAACTCGTCACCTCGACCGAAACTTTCCTCGGCTCTGAGGGTAACCTGCTAGCGCCCGGCCCGCAGAGCTGCCGCATGATCCGGCTCGACAATCCGCTCATCGACAACGAGGCCCTCGCCCGCTTGCGCGAGGTGGAATTGAACGGCTTCAAGGCCATCACCATCGACGCGCTATTCCCCGCCGATCAAGACGGCGGTGGACTCGAAGCCGCGTTCGACCGCGTTTGCCATGCCGCCGACAAGGCGATCGCCGACGGCTACAATCTTTTGATTCTATCTGATAGAAACATCGACAAGAATCACGCCGCGATCCCGACGCTGCTGATGATGGGCGGCATCCATCATTACTTAGTCGCGAAGGGCACCCGCACGCTTGTTAGTATCATCTTGGAAACTGGCGAGGCCCGCGAGGTCCACCATTTCTCGACGCTCATCGGCTACGGCGCAGACGCGATCAACCCCTACATGGCCTTCGAGTCGATCCACAAAATGATCGCCGATGACATGCTCGACATTACGTTAGAAAAGGCGACTTACAATTTCCTCAAAGGTTCGATCAAGGGCGTGGTCAAGACTATGGCCAAGATGGGCATCTCCACCGTCGCATCATATCGCGGTGCGCAAATTTTCGAAACCATCGGTCTCAGCACCGACCTGGTGAACAAGTTTTTCTGCGGCACCTCGAGCCGTTGCGAGGGATCTGATATTGAAAAAATCGCCGAGGAATCCCTCATCCGTCACCGCCAAGCATTCCCGGACCGTCACATCGAGGCAGAGGAAGCCGCGCTCGACGCCGGCGGCGTCTATCAGTGGCGCAGCGATGGCGAATATCACCTCTTCAATCCAGAGACCATTCACCTGCTCCAGAAGTCCACCCGCACTGGCAGCTACGAGGTCTTCAAGCAGTATGCCAAGAAGGTCAACGACCAGAGCGAGAATCTATCAACCCTGCGTGGTTTGATGAAATTCCGCAGCAACCGGAAGCCGGTGCCCATTGATGAAGTCGATTCCATCGAAGTGATCACTAAGCGTTTCAAAACCGGCGCGATGTCCTACGGGTCGATCTCGCAGGAAGCTCACGAAACTCTTGCCATCGCGATGAACCGCATCGGCGGCAAGTCGAACACCGGCGAGGGCGGCGAGGATCCCGAGCGTTTCGTGACTATGCCAAACGGCGACAGCAAGCGCTCCGCCATCAAGCAAGTCGCGTCAGGCCGCTTCGGAGTCACTGGCGAATATTTGGTCAACGCCGATGAAATCCAGATCAAAATTTCGCAAGGAGCCAAGCCCGGTGAAGGCGGCGAACTGCCCGGCTCCAAGGTCTATCCGTGGATCGCGAAGGTCCGTTACTCCACCCCCGGGGTGGGGCTGGTTTCACCTCCGCCGCACCATGACATTTACTCAATCGAGGATCTATCGGAACTCATTCACGACCTGAAAAACGCCAACACCCGCGCTCGCATCAATGTGAAGTTGGTGGCGGAAGTCGGTGTGGGAACCATCGCCGCCGGAGTCGCCAAGGCCCATGCGGACGTCATCCTGATTTCCGGTCACGACGGCGGCACAGGCGCTTCTCCGTCCTCGTCCATCTTCAATGCCGGTGCGCCGTGGGAACTGGGTCTAGCAGAGACTAACCAAATTCTATTGCTCAACGATCTCCGCAGCCGCGTGGTGTTAGAAACCGACGGCCAGTTGAAGACTGGCCGCGATGTCGCCATCGCCGCGCTGTTAGGAGCCGAGGAATTTGGCTTCGCCACGGCACCGCTTGTCACCGTCGGCTGCTTGATGATGCGCGTCTGCCAGAAGAACACCTGCCCAGTCGGCATTGCCACTCAGGATCCGGTGCTGCGCAAAAATTTCGAGGGCAAGCCAGAGCATGTTGTGAATTTCATGACCTTCATCGCCATGGAATTCCGCGAGATCATGGCGGAACTCGGCTTCCGCACCGTCAATGAAATGGTCGGCCGCGTGGAGTGCCTCGATACCAATGAGGCGACCGAGCACTGGAAGGCCAATGGCGTGGATCTAACGAGCATCTTCCACAAGCCGGACGTGGGCGACAAGGTGGGTGCCTTCAACCAAATCGGCCAGGACCACGGCCTCCAGCACGCGCTGGACAATACTCACCTGTTAGCTCTGTGCGAGCCAGCCATTGAGCGCGGTGAAAAGGTCCGCATCGACCTGCCGATCATCAACGTGAACCGCGTGGTCGGCACCATCACCGGCAGCGAGATTTCCCGCAAATACGGCAGCAAGGGTCTGCCCGAGGACACCATTGAAATGAAATTCACGGGCAGCGCCGGCCAATCGCTCGGCGCGTTTACCCCGCCGGGTATGACGTTCCGGCTCGAAGGAGACGCGAATGACTATGTGGGCAAAGGTCTATCAGGCGCGAAAATCATCATCTATCCGCCTAAAGATGCGCGGTTCAAGCCAGAGGAGAACATCCTCATCGGCAACGTCGCGCTCTACGGTGCGACCAGCGGTGAAGCCTACTTCAACGGCATCGCCGGCGAGCGATTCTGCGTCCGGAACTCCGGCGCCGAAGCGGTCGTCGAAGGCGTGGGCGACCATGGCTGCGAATACATGACCGGCGGGCAAGTCATCGTGTTAGGAGAAACAGGCCGCAACTTCGCAGCGGGTATGTCCGGCGGAGTTGCTTATGTTTATGACATCGACGGGCTGTTCGAAAAACGACTCAACAAAGAGATGGTGAATCTCTATCGACTCATCGAGTGCAGCGACACTGACATCGCCAAGGTGAAGTCCACCATCGAGAAACACGTCGCCTACACCGACTCACCGCGCGGCAAGTTCCTATTGGAAAACTGGAATGCCGAGCTGCCGAAGTTCTTCAAAGTGCTCCCACGCGACTACGAGCGGATGCTCGAAGCCTTCAAAAGAGTCGAGGAACAAGGTCTAACGGGAGACGAGGCTGCGATGGCCGCGTTTGAGGAAAACCTTAAGGATTTGTCGCGAGTCGGCGGCAACTGAGCGATGAAATAAGTTTTATAAGACTTATAAGACCTATTTCTCCCCATAGCATTTTACAAACTAACAGATTTTCAAAATGGGAAAACCAACAGGATTCATGGAAGTGGAGCGGGTCACCGATTCCGAAGCCGCACCACTCGAGCGCATCAAGAATTGGCGCGAGTTTAAGATTCACTCCGACGAGAAACAACAACGCGCCCAGGGCTCGCGTTGCATGGATTGCGGCACTCCGTTTTGCCACACCGGCCACATGGTTTCCGGCATGGCGAGCGGTTGCCCGGTAAATAATCTCATTCCGGAATGGAACGACCTGATCTATCGGGGCCGTTGGAAGGAAGCGCTGGAGCGTCTTCATAAAACTAACAACTTCCCGGAATTCACGGGCCGCGTCTGTCCGGCACCGTGTGAAGGCTCGTGCGTTCTCAGCATCATCGAGCCGCCCGTCACCATCAAAAATAACGAGTGCGCGATCATCGACCGCGGCTGGGAAGAAGGCTGGGTCGTCGCGCGCATTCCCGCAACTCGCACTGGGAAAGCGATCGCCATCGTCGGCTCCGGTCCGGCGGGCCTCGCGTGTGCGGACCAGCTCAACCAGGCCGGCCATACCGTCACCGTCTTCGAGCGCGAAGACCGCATCGGCGGCTTGCTGATGTATGGCATCCCTAACATGAAGCTCGACAAAGAGCTCGTCGTCCAACGCCGCGTGAATCTCATGGCGGAGGAGGGCATCATTTTCAAAACGGGAATCTTCATCGGCAAGGACTCGGAGTGGACTGCCGAGCGCTTGAGAAAAGACTTCGACTCCATCGTCCTCTGCTGCGGCGCGACCCAGGGCCGCGATCTGCCAATCGCGAACCGCGAGGCAAATGGCGTTTACATGGCGATGGAATTTCTAACCATCAACACCCGCTATCAGCTCGACCATCAGTTCGACGGCAGCAACCCGGAACTCAACGCCACCGGCAAGGACGTCGTCGTCATCGGCGGCGGAGATACCGGCACCGACTGCGTGGGCACCAGCTTGCGCCACGGATGCAAGAGCGTCATTCAGCTTGAAATCATGCCGCAGCCGCCGGACAAGCGCGCCGCTAACAACCCATGGCCCGAGTGGCCTAAAGTTTACAAACTCGACTACGGCCAAGAGGAAGCCTCCGCGCTCCAAGGCCGCGACCCGCGCCACTATCTGGTGCAGACCAAGCGTTTCCTCAAAGATGAGTCAGGCAACCTAACAGGTCTCGAAATCGTCGAGATCGAGTGGGCCAAGGACGAGCAAGGCCGCTTCGTCCCCAAGGATGTCGAAGGCACGCTGCGGGTGATTCCCTGCCAGCTCGCGCTGTTAGCCATGGGCTTCACCGGCCCGGAAACGGAGGTCGTGGAGAAATTCGCGCTCACCACCGACGCCCGCTCTAACATTAAGGCCGAGCACGGCACTTTCACCACCAACATCCCCGGTGTCTTCGCCGCTGGCGACGTCCGCCGTGGCCAGTCGCTCGTCGTCTGGGCCATCAACGAAGGCCGCGGTGCCGCCCGCGAGTGCGACCGTTTCCTGATGGGAACTACGCGTTTGCCGTAGGCAGAGCACCCCATGAAATAGGCTTGCCCCATCCCGCCAGGGTGGCGTTATGTCTAACCATGGCTATTTCTGAGAGACCACATTATGGGCGTGAGCCGCACGCCTTTGATCCAGCGACTTTGGCTCGCTCGGTCATCGCCCTGCCACTGATCGAGCAGATCAATCGGGAATCCGCAGTCACCGCGCAGTTGGCGATTCTCTATCCGAAAATCCGCGCGAAACACAACTCGGCGATTTTCCTTCACCCAGCATTTCCCGGCGGGGCGGACGCCGCGCTTGCTGCGGTGCGCAAGGACTTGTTAGCGGCGCAGGAGAAAATAAACCCTGGCTCGCCTCAAGCCATCGACGCCCCGGACCCGAAGATCGACGGGCAAGTCGCCTTCGCCACGCTCGAGGGATCAGTCATCCGTTTCCTGCAAGCCAAGTCCGCCGCAGTCGAGCGAATCTGGCCGACGCGCTTCGAGATCACCATCGACATTAACCTCAATTTCAAACCGCTAGAAACTCCGCGTGAAGCCTCTGAACTGGGAAGTCACGATCCCCGCCAGGCTGCCAAAAAGTTGATCAAAGATTACATCGAAAAGGCCAAGAAGGCCGCCCACGTGACCGATCCGGATCAAGGGGTGGACGATTATAAAACGGCTGTTAGCAACCAGTATGTTTTCGCGCGGCTCGAAGGGAGCGTGATTCAGGAGCTTGTAAAAATCGACAATCGCGAGGCGGAGAAACTTGTAAAACTAGCCAACAAAGGCACGCCACAACTCGTGAAAGATGCGGTGAGCGGCACCCCCAAGGAGGTGGCAAAAGCCGTCGGCGCGGCGCCTAAAATCGAACTCTCGCGGTTCAGCACGATTCACCACATTTGGCCGGATTTCGAAATTGGAAGCTGCATGACCAGCTCGATCCGCACGGTCAAAGCGGATGCGGCGCAACGCTCGTTCAGCGCCCACGGCGAGGGCATCACCTGGGCGGTTCTGGACACCGGGATCGATGCCCTTCACCCGCATTTCAAGCTGCATTCTAACATCGATCCGGCCTCGCCCTATCACGCGGACTTCACCGGCGTGCCCGGTGGCCCGCGGCCGCTGCTTGATGAGTATGGCCACGGCACCCACGTCGCGGGAATCATCGCCGGTCAGCAGTCGCTGCTAGATGGCTCTAACCCCGCCGAGATGCTCGCTGTCTGGAACGAACTCGACGGCAGCGGCAAGAAGGTGGCTCGCTCGAAATCCCTCGACTCAGTCAGCGGGATGGCTCCCAAGTGCAAACTCGTGAGCCTGAAAGTGCTCGATGAATTCGGCATCGGCAGAGCCAGCAACGTCATCGCCGCGATCTCACACGTCCAGCTCATCAACGGCTATGGGCGCGATTTGAAAATCCACGGAGTCAACTTGAGCCTCGGTCACTCGTTCGACCCCAAGTGGTTCGCTTGCGGCTACAGCCCGCTGTGCGTGGAGGTCAACCGACTGGTGAAATCGGGCGTCGTCGTGGTCATCGCCGCAGGAAATACCGGCTACGGCAGCCTGCAAACCAAGGAAGGTGTAAGTGACACCAGCCTCGATCTAACCATCAATGACCCTGGAAACGCCGAGTACGCCATCACCGTAGGCTCCACCCACCGCGACATGCCGCACATGTATGGCGTTTCCTATTTCTCCTCAAAGGGGCCGACTGGCGATGGCCGCTACAAGCCCGACTTGCTTGCTCCCGGGGAAAAAATCATCTCGTGCGCTGCGGCTAACAGCACACTCGTCAGCCACGAGACCGAGGGCGAAGCCTGTTTCTACTTCGAGAACAGCGGCACCAGCATGGCCGCACCGCACGTCAGTGGCGCGGTCGCAGCCTTCCTATCCATCCGCCGCGAATACATCGGCGAAGCCGAAAAGGTGAAAAAGATCTTCACTTCCACTGCGACCGATCTCGGTCGCGATCGCTACTTCCAAGGCGCGGGTCTGCTCGACTTGATGCGCGCCATCCAATCCGTCTAACATCTATCTCTAACTCCCCACTCCCATGAACGACACCATCAAAGGCATCCCCTACAGCACTGCCGAGTTCGATAAATCAGGCAAACTCCTCTCCCAGCCCACCGTCCCGGCTGGCACCACCGATCTCATCGTCGTCTCCCACGGTTGGAACAACGACCGCACCGAGGCAGAGGCACTTTACACTAAACTCTTCGGAAACTTCGCCGACGTCACCGCCGCAGATCCCGCGATCCAGCAACGTAAGTTCGCCATCGTCGGCGTCATTTGGCCTTCCAAAAAGTTCGATCAACTCATGACCCAGCCAGCCGGTAACAAAGCCGCCGGCGGTGCCGCAGGTGCCGGTGCTGTGGACAAAGCAGCTTCCGTCGCGGAAATGCAGGCCGCAATCAACCTCGTCGCCCCACTCTTCGACGACGCGGGCGACACCGAGCGGTTAGACGCGCTGCGGAAGCTCGCTCCGAAGCTGGAGGACGATCCCGCCGCTCAGGCCGAGTTTGTGGAAACGCTGCGCACCCTGCTAGATCCCGATGCCAGCCAGACCGGCCAGCAAAGCAAGGATGACGGCTCCGCGATCTTTTTCCGGACCTCGGCGGAGGTCATCTTCGAGCGTGCCGGGGCAACTGACGCCACACCCGCAGCGCACGGCGACACGGGCCACGCCGCAGGACTCGGCAGCTTCTTCTCCGGCGCGGTCAATAAGGTCAGCAACCTTCTCAATCTAACCACCTATTTCGAAATGAAGCAGCGCGCCGGCAACGTCGGCAAGATCGGTCTAGCACCGCTGCTAGATAAACTCGCAAACCAAGTTGTGCGCATCCATCTAGTCGGCCACAGCTTCGGCGGGCGCGTGGTCACCGCCGCCGCCGCGAGTTCTGCGAACCAAAAACTTCACAGCCTATCGCTCCTGCAAGCCGCGTTTTCGCACAACGGCTTCTCAAAATCTCGCAAAGGCTTTTTCCGCAGTGTCGTGACGAACAAGCGGATCGCCGGCTCCATCCTGATCACTCACACCAAGAACGACACCGCCGTCGGCAAGGCATACCCGACCGCCTCGCGCATCAGCCGCGACAGCACCTCCGGCTTCGGCGATGCGGACGACGAGTTCGGCGGCATCGGCTCTAATGGCGCACAGCAGATGGATGCAGGAGAAATTTCCACCACCGCCAAAGAGTTGTTAGCGACCGGCCAGACCTATCAGCTCCAGCCCGGCAAATTCCATAATCTGGAAAGCAGTAAATTCATCATCGATCCAAAAGGCGGCGACGCCCACGGCTTTGTCTTCGTCCCACAAGTCGCCTGGGCAATCAGCCGGGCAGTCGTTTCGTAGGACTCCGAGAATGGCACGACCTGGAAATGAAATGTATTTCAGACTCGTTTTCAGTTTCGTTTTCGAATCCGTTTATTATTTTAAGCAAACGACTTACAGAATAAATTTTGATGGATTGACCCGGAAACGAAACTGGTTTTCACTTGAGATATGAGTCGCTACGAAATGCCGGGAAACTGGATTGCTTACGACCGGCTGGCGATCATTGACGAGTGGATTGGCGCAAAATCAGCGATGATGGCGCTCACCGAAATCCCCTATCAACGGAGTTGGGCAGACGAGTTGCAGAAAGTCCAACTCAAGCGAGAGGTCGCAGGAACTTCGCGAATCGAAGGGGCGGAGTTTACGGATAGAGAACTCGAGATAGCGATGCGCGAAACGGCCCAGCAGCTCGAAACCCGCTCGCAGCGGCAGGCGGCTGCTGCGGTCGCGACATACCGCTGGCTAGCAAGACTTCCAGCGGATCTTCCGGTCGATATGACGCTGGTCCTGGACGTCCATCGCCGGATGGTGACCGGTTGCGATGATGATCATTGCCCGCCAGGCCGGATGCGTGAGCGCGACCAAAATGTCACCTTCGGAGCACCGAGGCACCGCGGTTGCGAAGGCGGCGCAGGATGCGAGGAGGCCATGCAAAATCTAACCGCAGCAGTAGCAACGGTGTTCCGGGGACACGATCCGCTGATCCAAGCGCTGGCATTGCATTACCATTTTGCGGCGATCCATCCGTTTCTCGATGGCAACGGTCGCACCGCGCGAGCCCTGGAGGCACTGATGCTTCAACGCACTGGACTGCGCGACACGCTGTTCATCGCCATGTCGAATTACTACTACGAACATAAGAGCGGCTATCTAAACGCGCTCCACGAAACGGGAGAAGCGGGGCATGATCTAACGGTGTTTCTCAAATTCGCACTGCGGGGGGTCGAGAACCAGTGCAAGCGCTTGTTCGCGGAGATCAAGCTGCAGGTCAGCAAGGCGCTATTCCGGAATACGGTGACGGATCTCTTCGGGCGGCTTCAGACCCAGCGGAAGCGGGCGATCTCCGAGCGGCAGGTCCATCTGCTCAACCTGCTGCTAGATGTAGATGACATCACGCTCGCGGAACTCACCAAGCGCACGGCGCATTTCTACAAAGTCAAAGAGCCATGGAAGGCGCTGATCCGTGACCTGAACTACTTGATCGAGCTTAAGGCGATCGCTGCCGACGCTCTGCCGGAACGCGCGGGCCACCGGATCTCCATCCGTCTCGAATGGCCGACGCAGATCACAGAAACGGAATTTTTTCGCCAAGTGAAAGCCATGCCAAAAGCAAAGGTTCATGGATTCCTTTCAACCTGATCTCGGGTGAAATCTACCGCGTATGCGAACCCCACATAAACCAATGACCCCGCAGCGCTTTCACCACGCGCAATTCACCGACGTGAGCGCCTTGGTCGCGTTGAAACAAGCCCAACGAATCTCGGTCTGCATCCCGACGCTTGACGAGGCAGACACCATTGGCTCGATCGTTTCGATCATCCGCGAGACGCTTGTTAGAAGCCACGGTTTCGTCGATGAAATCCTCGTCATCGACTCCGGTTCCGAGGACGCGACCCGTGAAATCGCGGCGGCGGCGGGAGCCACCGTTTATCTAGCAGCCGACATTTTGCCCGGCGAGCCGCGCCACCACGGCAAGGGCGAAAATTTGTGGAAGGCACTTCACGTCGCGAGTGGCGAGATCATCTGTTATGTCGATGGCGACATCTCGAATTTCCACCCCGGCTTCATCACTGGGCTGACGGGTCCGCTGCTAACCGATCCGGGAATCGACTATGTGAAGGCGTTCTACGAGCGGCCCCTTGCTTACGGCGACGAGTCGCATTCCACCGGCGGCGGGCGCGTTTCCGAGATCCTCGTGCGACCGTTGATCTCGTTGTTTTACCCCGAACTCAGCGGCATCTTGCAACCGCTCTCCGGCGAGTATGCCGCCCGCCGCGCGACCTTGGAGTCGCTCGCATTTCCCGTCGGCTACGGAGTGGAAATCGCCCACCTCATCGACCTCGCCCGCGATGGGAAAATCGACCGCATCGCCCAGACTGACTTGGTGAAACGCGTGCACCGCAACCGCGACGACGGCGAACTCGGCAGCATGGCCTTCGCGATTCTCCGAGTGGTCCTGCGCCGCCTCCAGCGCGACGGAAAAATCACTCTAACCACTCCCCTGCCAGATCTCTATCAGTCGTGGACGGTGGACGGAGACAGCATCCACCTACTGTCGAAAATCATCCCCGAGCCGGAGCGCCCAGCCATCAACCCAGCGCAAACCAGCTGATGAATCCAGAGCCAGAAATTCTCGTCCCCGAGGAAGTCACCACCGAGCCGATCACGATCTTTCAAATCCTGATGATGGTGCTGTCAGTCTATGTGCTGATCGCCCTGTTCGTCCAAGGGATGTTCGATCTGTCCGAGGAGATGGACAGCCTGCTCGGCAAGATCGATTTCGGGATCTGCCTGGTTTTCCAAGCCGACTTTTTTCATCGCCTTTACGCGGCACCCTCCAAGGCGAAATTCCTGCGCTGGGGGTGGATCGACTTCGTTTCAAGCATTCCGCTGCTCACCACCAGCCGGGTCGGGCTGATGTTCCGGGTGGTCAAACTCTTCAGAATTCTGCGCGCCTTCCGCTCGGTTAGATTACTGCTCCGCTACCTGATGCGGAACCGCTCCCACAACACTTTCGTCACCGTCGCCGCGATCTCCTGCTTGGTGGCGATGTTCGGCTCGATGGCGATTCTCAATTTGGAAAAGGATTCGCCGGACCGCAACATCAAGACCCCATCCGACGCCCTTTGGTGGTCCGTAGTCACGCTCACCACCGTCGGCTACGGGGACCGTTACCCGTTCACTGATGGTGGGCGGATCGTCGCCGCGATTCTGATGACTGCCGGGGTCGGACTATTCGGCACCTTCACCGGATTCGTCGCCAGCATGTTCGTGGAGCCAGACATCAAGCGTGAGGAAAGCGAAGTCCACTCGCTGGTCCAAGAAATCAAAGCGCTGCGTGGTGAAATCAAAGCCATCGACGACAAGATTTCCCGCCAGCATCGTAAGGTGAACCGCAGCCACCGCAAGATGAGCGCGGCGAATCATCAACTGCAGCTGCCCAGAAACTCGCCGGACTAACACTTGCATGAAACCAATTGTGATCTCTCGCTTGTTTGCCTGTCTGCTCTGCATGAATGCTGCCTCGCCCGCTGCCGAGCTGCCCGCGCACGGGCTGATGTTAGACTTGGATGCGGCGAAAGGCGTCAGCGTGGAAGACGGCAACCGCGTCGCGAAATGGGTCAGCGAAGTGCCCGGGCATCGCTTCGAGTTCCTCAAGCGCGATGAAGGCCGCAAGGAACCCGGCTCCGGTCGCCCCACTCTGCGGGAGGCCGTGCCGGAAATGGGCGGCGCACCCGCGCTGGTATTTCTCCAACAGGAATTGGTCTGTCCGGACGAGGACGCCTTCGACGCATTGACCACCGGCAAAGGCCACACGTGGGCGGCGGTGGTGGCCGTGCATCCGCAGCGAGTCGGGCTGATCGACGTGAATTCGTTTTTCGGAAATCTCCGCAACGGCGGAAACTACGAGGGATTTTGGGGCTGCGTCACGGACGACAATCGCCCGTGGTGTGGCGTGCGGAATGGGCTAACCATGGGAAGGTTCGATGCGAACAACCCGCAGTTACTCGTGCCCGCCGCGCTGATGCCCGGACGGTTTCACCTGCTCATCGGCCGGATGCAGGCCGGAACGGGCGAGGTCCGGCTGGATTTTTTCATTGATACCGCGAAGCCCGCCGCCACCGCCAGCGTCCCAGTTTCCGCTACGGCGAACCCTTCGAAAATGGCAGTCGGCCAAGAGCGGGATGCCATTCAGCACCCCGGCCACGAATCGTTTGATGGAGAAATCGCGCGCTTGCTCATTTGGCAACGCCCGTTAGATGATGCCGAACTCGCTGCCGTCATCGCCACCCTGCAGCAGAAAAAGCCAACCGCGAATGGACGCAAATAGACGCGAATCCGGTGCAACAAAAATGAGTTTTTGAACTGACCTTGCGAAAGCGACCCCAATTCTCCCGAAAATCTAATCTCATTCGCGTCCATTCGCGTCCATTCGCGGTTAAAAATCCCGAATGAAGTCGCCAGACACCCCCCACCATTCCGGCTTGATACTTGCGGGGTAAGCAGGAAACCTGCGCGCCCATGTCCGCAGCCGTTCAACACACTCTCGCTGGTCAAGCCACGCTCGAAGGCACTTCGCTCCACACCGGCCAGAAGGTCACGCTCACGCTTAAGCCGGCTCCAGAAGGCCACGGGTTCAAGTTCCGCCGCATCGACTTGCCCGACCAACCGTTCATCAATGCCGACGTGGATAAGGTTCAGACCGTCGAGCGCGCCACGACTTTGGCAGAAGGCTCGGTCAAGGTGCACACCGTGGAGCATGTCATCTCCGCACTCACAGGGATGGGCGTTGACAATGCCTTGATCGAGATGGATGCCAACGAACCACCGATCGGCGACGGCTCATCGCGGCCGTTTGTGGAAATGATCAAAAAAGTCGGTCTCGTCGCGCAATCCGCGCCGCGCAAGGTGTGGGAAATCCGCGAGCCGATCCACTTGGAGACGGGCGATGGCACGATCATCACCATCGTCCCCAGCAAGACCTTCCGCGTCTCCGTGACGAACGTAGGGCCGGAAGGGCGCTTCACTCAGTATTTCTCCAGCGAGGTCACACCGGAGTTATATGAAAAGGAAATCTGCGCCGCGCGGACCTTTGTCTATTACGAGGACGTCAAGCCGCTGCTAGATAAAGGTTTGATCAAAGGCGGCTCTCTGGAAAGCGCCGTGGTCATCCGTGGCAATGAAATCATGTCGAAGGAAGCGATGCGTTTCAGCAATGAATTCGCCCGCCACAAGGCTCTGGATCTGATTGGTGACTTGATGCTATCCGGAATAAGGATCACCGGCCACGTCATCGCCGTGAAGCCCGGCCACGGGCCTAACACTAAGATGGCGGCGACTCTCAAAACCGAGTATGCCAAGATGCGATCCATGGTGCCCGCCGCCGTTTCTATACCTGATGGAGAAAGCGTGCTGGACATCAATGAGGTGCTCAAAATCCTACCTCACCGCTATCCGATGTTGATGGTGGACCGCATCGTCGATTTCCTCGGTGATAACATATGCACCGCCATTAAGAATATCACGATTAACGAGCCCTACTTCGCGGGTCACTTCCCCGGCCACCCCATCATGCCGGGTGTGCTCCAGTTAGAAGCAATGGCTCAGGTATCCTCCGTACTGATGCTCCGCAAGCCGGAAAACTCGGGGAAAATCGGCTATTTCATGAGCGCAGACAATGTGAAATGGCGGCGTCCGGTGTTCCCCGGCGACACCTTATTTATCGAAACCGAGATTCTAAAAATGCGCGGCTCCATCGGCCAAACCCGCTGCCGCTGCCTCGTCAACGGCGTGGTCGTGTCAGAAGCCGAACTCAAATTTGCACTCATGGATCGGTGAGGAAGTTGATGGTTGAGAGTTGATAGTTGATAGCAAAGAGAAGAACGGATTCAGTCGCCTTCCGTCTTATCAATTTCACTCCCTACTATCAGTTCTTTCTCTTCATCTTACTATCAACCATCAACTCTCAACCATCAACCTCTCCCACCCAATGTCCGAACGCAAGACTCTCGAAGAACGCCACCAGATGTCCGACATCGAGCGGCTCCGCCACTCCTGTGCCCATGTCTTAGCCACCGCCATTTGCCGGCTGTGGCCGGATGTGCAACTCGCAGGCGGGCCGCCGGTGGAAAATGGGTTCTATTATGATATGGATCTGAAGCACCGGATCTCGCCGGATGACTTTCCGCGGATCGAGGAGGAGATGAAGAAAGTGGTGAAGGATAATGATAGTTTCGAGCGGATCACTGTCTCCCGCGCCGAGGCATTCGAGCTGGCGAAAGCCGGGCGCTTGGGTGCAGTGGCGGAGCGCGAGATTGAGAGCATTTTCAAGGTGGATCTCCTCAACGACATCCCCGAGGGCGAAGAAATCTCGATCTTTAAAAACGGCGATTTCTGGGATCTCTGCGCCGGACCTCACGTCGGGCGGACTGGGAATTGCAAAGCATTCAAGGTGATGAGCGTGGCGAGTTCCTATTATAAAGGCGACAAGGACCGGCAATCGCTGCAACGAATCTATGGCACTTGTTTCAAGAACTCCACCGAACTGCTTGAGCACCTCACGCGGTTAGAAGAAGCGAAGAAGCGCGACCACCGCCGACTCGGCAAGGAGCTTGGGCTATTCCATATCGACGAAGCCGTCGGCCAAGGCTTGGTGTTATGGAAACCCAAGGGCGCGCTAATCCGCCGCTCGCTCCAGGACTTCATCACGCAGGAGCTCGACAAACAGGGCTACTCGCAAGTTTTCACCCCGCACATCGGCAAGCTGGATCTCTATCGGACATCCGGCCATTTCCCCTACTATCAGGATAGCCAATACCCGCCCATCGCCGAGCGCGATACGTTAGAAAAACTTGCCGACGAGGACGCGACTTGCGCGACGCTGCTCAATGGCTTGGAAAAAGGCGAATACGAGGGCTATCTGCTCAAGCCGATGAATTGCCCGCACCACATCAAGATTTATGCGAGCGACCATCATTCTTACCGCGATCTGCCCGTTAGACTCGCTGAGTTCGGCACGGTTTATCGTTGGGAACAATCTGGCGAACTCGGCGGGATGACCCGCGTCCGTGGCTTCACGCAGGACGACGCCCACCTATTTTGCACCCCAGACCAAGTCGCGGCGGAAGTCACCGGCTGCCTCGACTTGGTGAAAAAAGTCCTCGGCACGCTCGGCATGAATGATTATCGCGTGCGCCTTTCTCTCCGCGATCCCGCTTCAGACAAATACGTCGGCTCGCCGGAAAACTGGGACAAGGCCGAAGCCGCGCTCCGCGAAGCAGTGCAAACGCTCGGCGTGGAATACACCGAAGAACTCGGTGAAGCCGCCTTCTATGGGCCGAAAATCGACTTCGTGGTCAAGGATGTGATTGGCCGCGATTGGCAGTTAGGCACCGTGCAAGTGGACTACAATTTACCCGTCCGTTTCGATCTCAGCTACGTCGGCGCGGACAACCAACCACATGTGCCGGTGATGATTCATCGGGCGCCGTTTGGTTCGTTAGAGAGATTCACCGGCTTGCTGATCGAGCATTTCGAAGGGAAATTCCCAGCATGGCTCGCGCCCGAACAGGTCCGCGTGATCCCGATTTCCGAGAAAACTCTCGAAGCCGCGGAAGCCGCCGCAGCCATTCTTGCCGACGTAGGAGTGCGCGTGGCCGTGGACCGCACTAACGAAAAAGTCGGTGCAAAAATCCGCGTTGCCCGCCTCGACCGCGTTCCTTACATGCTCGTCCTCGGCGCGAAGGAAGTGGAGGACGGCACCGTTTCCATCCGCCATCGCGATCACGAAGAACTGGCGACGATGACGCTCGAAGAATTCACGGAAAAAATCACCACCGAGATCCGCGAGCGGAGACTGTGAGATTTCACGGGGAAGAGGAATGCGCCTCTTCCCTCTTAAATTCGCCAGATTCGCGGTGCCTAACTTTTCTCTGAATGAATGCCGCGGGCGAGACGCCCACGCTCTTTATAGCTGCCACGCCATGCCTCGCCGTTTCCTCATCGCCCCGGACAAATTCAAAGGCTCGCTCACCGCGCCCCAAGCGGCGGCGGCGATTGCAGAAGGCATCCGGCGTCGCGAGCCGGATGCGGAGTTAGACATTTGCCCCATCGCGGATGGTGGCGAGGGTTTCATGGAAACGCTGGCTGCCGCGCTCGATGGCAAGTGGATCCACTGCCCGGCGGTCGATGCGTTAGAGCGGTCCATCGGCAGCCGCTATGTCCTTGCGGACACGCCGGAAGGCCCGACAGCAATCTTGGAAATGGCCGAAACTGCAGGTCTCTGGCGACTAACAGCCACTGAGCGCCACCCGCTGTTAGCCACCACTCGCGGTGTGGGTATGCAAATGGCCGACGCCATTTCAGAGCACGCCGTCACCCGCATCATCCTCGGCATCGGCGGCAGCGCCACGAACGATGGCGGCTGCGGAATGGCTGCGGCGCTGGGGCTGCGCTTCATGGGCGCGGGTGAAATCCGACCCACCCCAGCCACGCTAACCGACGTCCGCCAGATAGATTTCAGCGCCCGCATCGCCCTGCCGGAAATCATCGCCGCCTGCGATGTGGACAACCCGCTGCTAGGTCCGCGTGGTGCCACCGCCATTTTTTCCGCGCAAAAAGGCGCGACGGCGGACGATCACATAGCGCTGGAAATCGCGCTCGCGCATCTGGTCGCAATCGGCGGCGGCGAGGCAGATTCACTCACTCCCGGCGCAGGCGCGGCGGGCGGACTTGGCTTCGGTTTGCTGCACTTTGCCGGAGCCAGGTTGATCTCCGGCTTCGACCTGTTAGCCGATCTGTTGGATTTAGAAAACCGCATCAAGCGGGCCGACCATGTCATCACGGGCGAGGGTTCGCTCGATCATCAAAGCCTCAGCGGCAAGGGGCCGGTGGCGCTTGCCCGGCTTGCTAACAGCCTATCCGTGCCGGTCAGCGGCTTCTGCGGCATCGCCGATGCCGAAGCACGCGGCAGCGGTATTTTCCACTCGCTCCACGCCCTCGCCGACAGCGGCCTCCCGCTAGAAACTCTGCTCTCACAAGCCGGCACGCTGCTCACCGAGAGAGTCGCTAACACCCAATTATGAAAACTCCGTTCATCACTCAAGCCGACGCCATGAAGGAAGATTTCAAAGGCCGCACCAACTACTGGATGTGTCGCCCGGAAATCACTAATGCCAAAGATCTCCAAGTTTGCCGCGCTGTTTTACCACCGGGTGAATGCCATAACTTCCACCATCATCCCGAGCTGGAGGAAGTGATCTATGTGCTCGCTGGCGAAGTCGAGCAGTGGGTGGGCGAGGAGAAACAATTGTTAAAAGTCGGCGAAGTCGCGCACATGTTGCCCGGAGTGGTGCATGCGACTTTCAACATCAGCAGCGAAGATGCGGTGATCCTCGCCATCCTATCCTCCGGCTCGCAAGTCGGGCCATTCATGGTGGATGTTAGTATGCAAGAGCCATGGGCTTCGCTTCGCGGTTAGGAAGGTGCTGTGCCCATGCAATCAAGACCTGCGAGCACCTTCCGCCGGCCGTGACTGATGTGTTCCCGCAGCGCATGCACTCTGGTTAGGCAGGTTATGCCGCGAACTGTGGACTTGCTATAACAGTCGCAGATCTATATCTCTGCGATTGCCTATGAATTTGGAAGAACGACATTGGGAACGGTTGCTGGCGGATATCCAAGGCCGGCAGGTGATACCGGTGATTGGTCCGGAGTTGTTGATTCTCGAGGTGGAGGGCAAGCCGATCACCCTCTATCGCCATCTCGCACAACAGTTAGTGAAACGGCTGGATCTGGACCCCAAAAACTTGGTGGCGGGTTATGGCTTCTATCACGTTGTCAACGAGTTCCTCGAACAGCAGCCCCATCACGCGAAGGGCTATGAGCGAGATGAAATCTATTACGAAATCCGCGAAATCCTAGCCGAGCACGCTTGGCCGACGCCGGAACCGGTGAGGCAATTGGCGGCGATCACCCACTTCGATCTGTTTGTTTCGACGACTCTCGATTCGCTGTTGGAGCAAGCGATCAATCAGGTCCGCTTCGCCGGCAAACCGCGGTGCCGGACCTTTGCTTACTGCAAGAAGGAGAAGGTGGTGGATCTGCCGACGGACTTCCAACCTGAAGCAAGTCCGACGGTCTACCACTTCTTCGGTAAGCTCAACCCGATGAATGATTTCGCGGTGACGGACGAGGACATCCTGCAATATTCTCACCGGCTGCAAGCGCGCGATTTCCGCCCGCACAATCTGTTTGATCAGTTCCGTGACAAGCGCTTGCTAACGCTCGGTTGCAGTTTCCCCGGCTGGCTGACCCGCTTTTTCCTAGTCGCGGCCAAGGGGGACGAGCTGTTCTCGGTGGGCGTGCCGGGGGTGTTAGCGGACGATCTATCTTTTCAGGATCGGGAGTTGGTAGGGTTTCTCGAACGCAAGAAAACCACTGTTTACTCTCAGGGCGACGCCGCGAAATTTGTGAGTGAGTTATACACTCGCTGGATGGCGAAGTGTGGGCAAATCGCGCAAGAGGACGATCCGGCAGCGGCGGGCGAGGATGGCCTGCCGACCGACATGGCCCCGGAGTCGGTGTTCATCAGTTTCCGCAGCGAGGATCGCGACATCGCCCGCAACATCGCCGGGCGCTTCCGCGACGCGGGCATTGATGTTTGGTTCGATGAAACGGATTTGGAGCCGGGTGATCGATATAAAGAAAAGATCGCAAACCATATCTTCAAGTGCTTTGCCTTCGTCCCGCTGATCTCGCGGTTTTCGATATCCTGCGACTCGAAACCGTGGTTCTACCGCTTCGAATGGAAGCGGGCAATCGAGGCAGCGGAGTTTCGATTTAACACTCTCAAGTTTATATTACCGCTGGTGGTGGATGACACATCTCCCAAGGATGAGGCGATTCCAGCCGAGTTCCGCGAAGTGCAAATTTCCAAGTTAGAGAAACTCGACGGATTGGTGAATGATATTAAAGAACGCATCCGCGACCAGCGGCGGGAAAGGAGAACGGTATGAGCGCCCCTGAGGCGGACGCCGGGGTGAAGCCGTGGCTGGGGCTGCTGCCCTACAGCGAGTCCGACCAGAATCTATTTTTCGGCCGCGAGCAGGATTCGCTCGATCTGCTGCGGCTCGTCAGGCGTGAGGTTTTAACGGTCTTATTCGGTCGCTCCGGCACCGGTAAGTCATCCATCTTGAAGGCTGGACTCTTTCCGAAGCTGCGCCAGGAACAATATCTGCCCGTCTGGATCAGGCTGGATCACTCGGGAAAAACGCCTTATGGCAGGCAAGTCCGCACTGAAATCGAGAATGCAATCGTCGCGCGCGAGATGGAGGTGGAGGTGCTCAATGAAGCTCTAGCAGACGAGAGCAATGATTTCTGGGAGTATCTCCACCGGGTGGTGTTTTGGGATTCCAAGAACCAACCGGTGACGCCGGTTCTCGTGTTCGATCAATTCGAGGAATTGTTTACCTTGGGCCGCAGTCGCGCGGAGATTGCAGCATTCCAAGAGGAGCTAGCGGCCGTGGCGGAGAATCTAATACCCGCGCGCATTCGTGAGTGTGTGGTGGCGGGCGAAGCGAAGCTCCCCGCGCCTTACAACGAGCGTCATTATAAACTCATGATCAGCTTGCGGGAGGATTTCGTTTCGCGGTTAGATAGCTTAAGTAAAGATATGCCTTCGGTGATGTACAATCGCCATGCGCTGACGCACATGACCGGCGAGCAGGCGCTGGAAGTGGTGATGAAACCGGGTGGCACTCTAGTGGAAGAGGCAGTCGCGCGTAAGATCGTGCGCTTCGTGGCAGCGGCCAACGAGGTTGAGGCAATTCTCCCGCAAAAAGGCGCAGACAGTGTCGCGGTGGAACTTCAACATCTGCGAGTGGAGCCTGCCTTGCTGAGCCTCGTTTGCAGCGAGCTGAATTTGCAACGAATCAACGAAACCCGCGATTCAATCACGCTGGAGCAGGTGCAGCGATCAAGCGACCAGATCCTAGATGATTTCTATAAGCGCAGCCTTGAAGGACTGGACGAACGCGACCGGGCATTCATCGAAGACCGGCTGGTGACTGCCTCGGGATTTCGCACCACGGTGCCGGTGGAAGAGGCGATTCTTGCTAACCTAACTGACGATGAAATTGAGTGCTTGGTGGACCGTCGCTTGCTGCGGCGGGAAGACCGCCTCGGCACTCCCCACATCGAGCTGACGCATGACGTGCTGACGCGAGTGGTGATCCGCAGCCGACACTTACGCCAAGGGCAGGACGAATTATTAGCCCGCAAGCACAAGGAAGATCTGCTAGAAGCCGAGCAACAGAAGCTCAAGGAAGAACATGACATCGAGAAAAAGCGCTTGCGGCGGATGCGCTATGCAAAGCGAATCATCGGCGCAGGGTGCGCGGTCCTGATCATTCTATCATTGATGACATTCAGCCTTTTCCGCTCCAGATCGGCGGTCCAGAAGGCCGAGAAGAAGGCGGTGGATGCGAAGAATCTATCAGAAGCGCGTTCTCAAGCTTTGTATGCAATTCGCGTGGGCGACCAAGATCCCGAATTGGCACTGCTACTGGCGGTCGAATCCGCTGCCGCCGCATTTCCTAACCCCAAGAAGGCGGGCAAGCCGGTCCCTCGCGAGGTCGAGATGGCACTGCGCACGGCGACTCGGGGATCGCTGATCCGCAATCGTTACGACGGCCACACATCCGATGTCCACTGCGTGGATTTTGATCGTGAAGGCCGCCGTCTCGTCACCAGCGCCGCATGGGCCGACTCCACTGCCCGAGTCTGGGATGTGGCGACTGATAGGGAGATCGCCCGCCTCGATCACGGCGCGATGCCGGGAGGAGCAACCACGGTTTCCTGTGCGCGCTTCAGCCCGGACGGCAGGCGCATCGTCACCACCACCTATCGCAAGGATGGCGAAATCTATATCTGGGATGCGGATGCGCTGCGCAAAACGGAAGGCGGCGTTCCGCAAATAGTCACTCGGCCGCTCGTCACATTCACAGGCCATCACGCACGGACCACGACCGCCGCCTTCAGCCCCGACGGGAAAATGGTGGCCAGCGGCGGCTACGACAACTCGATCCGGCTGTGGGATCCCACCACCGGCAAGGAGCTTCTAACCGCGCCTCTCGGCAGTGGGAAGGACCGCCATACCAAGCGGATCCGCAGCCTCGCATTCAATGCCGACGGCGGGCAACTGCTCTCCACTTCAGACGATGGCAACGCCATTCTCTGGGATCTCCATGCTGCGAAACAAGCAACTCTAACACCCACCGAACCCCTCAAGATTTTCCCAGCCCCTACCCCCGAGACGCTCCATGATGGCGACCTCAATCCCTCGGGAAACTTGGTTGCCACCGTCGGCAACGACAAACATTTGCGGATTTGGGACGTGGCCACGGGCCGTCAGGTCGCGGCCCAAAGCCAGCCTGATGGAGTGATGGGCGTATCCTTCATCGACGACAGCCGACTGGTCACCGTTTGCAACGACGCGGCGATCCGGTTCTGGGTTTTGGGAAATGCGGCGGACGAGGCGGTCGGCTCTTTTCATCCCGAGGCAAAGGAAGTCAAAATCCTGCGCTTGGTGGCCACCCAGCGCGGCCACCGGGGATGGATCCGTGACGTCGCCGTCAGTCCGGACCGGCGCTTCATCGCCACCTGTGGCAACGACCATTCCGTCCTGCTCTGGAAACTGCCACCCGGGGGAGAAGTCGCCGTCATCGGCGAGCCTGAGTTTAACAGTTGGGCCGCCGACATTCACTTTTCACCGGCAGCTGCGGGAGTTCCTAACCGCTTGTTAGCATTTGCGGGCACGAACCTAGGCCAGGTCCGCGGGGTGGATGCCTTCAAGGAACGACCGTTAGAGAACTGGGGGCCGTTAGCTGCGGACTCGCTCCATCACACGCAAGAAGTCCGCTGCATTTCAGTGAGTCCAGACGGGACCAGCTTGGTGAGCTCTAGCAGCGATCAAACTGCCATCGTCTGGGACGCCGGGACTGGGCGACCGAGATTCCCAATCACCGGGCACTGCGGACCGGCTGGCGGCACGGTTTACCACGCCCGATACAGCACCGACGGGAAACGCATCGTGACTGCTAGCAACGAGGGCAGCGCCCGGGTATGGAACGCCCAAACCGGTGCCGCTGAGCTGATGCTGGTGCCAGATCGTCAGGAAATTCCGCAGCACGGCTTCAAGGATTTTTCCGCATTGCTCGGCGCTCTTCAGAAATTTGACCAACCGGTTTCCATATGGCTGTTAGGCCACTTCACTGTCGAAGAACGTGCCAATCTGGAGAACCCCGAGAAGGCCGAAGTAACCGTAAACACCGTGCTGAACCGGATCATCCGCGACGGCTCGCTCAACGACGAACCCGCGTTCAGCGCGGTTGTTAGACGGCCCATGACCGTCGAGTTGGGCAAGCGGAAACTCGGCGACACGGACCGCCGCATCCTCAACCGCTTGATTCTGGAAGACACCTTCCCTGCCGCGCTCAGCAGCAAACGGGTTTACGACGCGCGCTTCAGCCGCGACGGCTCGAAGCTCGTGACTGCGGATTTCGGTGCCCGCACCGCCACCCTCTGGGATGCGCGGGACGGCAGGAAATTGCGAGTTTTCCCCGGCGGCAGCGACCGGACGAAGGAGCATAGCGACGACGTGATGAGCGCTGCGTTTAGCCCGGACGGTCGGCAAGTGGCCACCGCCAGCACCGACGGATATTGCCGGATCTGGGACGCCGCCACCGGAGCGCTGCTCAAGGCCATCCCCCACGACATCGCCGTGCGGAGTGCCGAATTCAATCCTCAGGGAGACCTCTTACTAACCGCTGCCGCTGACGGCGTGGCCCGCCTGTGGACACTGCCCTGCTACCAGCTGAGGACCGAGTTGAAGGGCCACTCCGAGACTCTGCCCGATGCCCGATTCAGTAACGACGGCGACTACATCATCACCGCCAGCCGCGACGGCACAGCCAGGATTTACAACACCAAGCCGTGGTGGGTTTACAGCCTGGCGACGCAAAGAGTCACCCGCAAACTCACTATGGAAGAGCGCAAACAATACGTTGTGGAACGCGAACTAACGGAAGTGGAGAAGGCTTACTATCAGAAGACAGGCAAGGCGGATGCGAAGTGAATCGATCACTCGTTAGATGGCGGCGTGAACCCCACGCGCTCGTAAAGATCGGCAAGTGACAAGGTGGCTTCAATTTCCGGGAGCGGGATGACTGCCTCGATTCCGGTATGAAGCTCCAAGGAAAAACCACCTTCCGGCAGGCGGCGGTGCAGAGTGACTGAAGGAGAATCCGGCTCCACGAAGAGCAGTACTTTCAGCGATGGAATGGTTAGATAAGCATGGCATTTCTCACCGATATCAGTCCGGCGAGTGGAGTCGCTGAGGACCTCAATGATGACGACGGGTTGATTCTGGAAGTGGTCGGTGTCTGGATTGGATTGGCAGACGACCATGGCATCCGGGTAGTAGAAACGGGTGCGGTCTGGGAACTCGATGCGAACTTTAGTGTCGCTGTTATATGGCTGGCAGGGCTTTCCGCGAAGTTGGCCATACAATTGGCCAAAGCAATTTCCAGCAATGTTGTTGTGTTGGATCGTTGCGCCCGCCATGGCATGGACGGTCCCGTCGAGGTATTCATGCTTCGTGTCGCTGACTTCCTCGCCTGCGAGGTATTCACTCACGGTGATGAAATCTGGCTTTTTTAATGCAGTCATGGCGGGACGGTAGCAGGACGGGTGAGAGCTGGCAACCTGTGGAATGAATTCGGCCGGGACACACTTTCTAACCAAAGAACTCCATTTGCTCCACTTCCTTCGGATCCTCGAAACGCACGCCCACGCCTAACAACCGGACGGCGCGATGGTTGCCGCGTTTCCAAGCTTCGGTGAGGAGTTCCTCGAAAATGGCGGGATCGACGTGGTGGCCGGCGCGCTCCGCGGTGGTGCGGTGGAAGTCGGCGAACTTCATTTTCACGACGAGCGAGCGGATGACGCGGTCGGCGTGGGACTTGGCGAGGTCTTCTAGCAGACCCGCGATCATGCCGCGCATCGGCGGGATGAGGGCGGGCAGGACTTGGATGTTTTCGGCAAAAGTGGTCTCGCTACTCACCGACTTGCGAGTGCGATCCGGGGTCACCGGGCGGTCGTCGATACCGCGGCACAAATGCCAGAGTTCGATGCCCCATTTGCCGAAGCGTTGGGAGAGTTCGATCTGGTCGAGCTGTTGGAGATCGGCACAAGTCTCAATGCCGAGAGCGGTGAGTTTCTCCCGCATTTTCTGACCGACTCCCCATATCCGTCCGACGGGTAAAGCCGCCATGAAAGCGGGAATTTCCTCCGCAGTCACTTGCTTCTGGCCGTTTGGTTTGTGCCAGTCTGAGGCGATCTTGGCGATGAGCTTGTTCGCCGAAATCCCGGCGGAGGCAGTGAGGCCGGTTTCCTCAAAAATCTGCGCTCGGATCTCGCGGGCGATCGACTCGCCGCTGCTCTGGAGATGGGAAACATCAAGATAGGCCTCGTCCAGCGAGAGTGGCTCGATCAGCTCCGTGAAGCGCCCGAAGATGGCGCGGATCCGCGAACTAACGGCCCGATAGAGATCGAACTGGACCGGCACAAGAATGAGCTGCGGGCACAGCGCGAGGGCTTTAAAAACCGGCATCGCGGAGCGGCAGCCGAATTTCCGCGCCTCGTAGTTCGCGGTGGTGAGCACGCTGCGGCGGTCGCTGCCGGACACCCCCACGGGCCTGCCGCGCAAGGACGGGTTCTCCCGCTCCTCGATCGCGGCGTAGAAGCAGTCCATGTCGATGTGGATGATTTTTCTCAAGGTGGCGGGCGGGAGTGTCGGGGCCGGACGCGCAGAGTTCCACCGGATTCTTTACGACCACCCGCGGACCAGCGCCGTGCGCTAGCAAAGGCGAGCGCAGTCCAAGGTCACCCTTGAGGGTGCGGAAGCTCTTCTTGATACGCACGAGGTTGATGTAGTTGCGCCAGAGCTCGGCGGGGGCCATCGGATTATCGGAAGAAGTGACGGCCGATCAGGGCGCTGACGGCAGAGCCCCGAGATCCGGCGGCCTTGCCAGATCGCGGCTCGACCCGCCCTGATAGGTAGCCGGCAGGTTCTCCCACAGCCCGCCCGCACCGAGCGCCGGACTGCCGGGCTTGAGGCGGAAATCCCCGGCGGCGGCATTCACGAATTGCGGATCGGCGGTGACCGGATTCTTGCCGGACACCGGCGGGACATTGCCACCCCAGAAGAGGTTGTGGGAAATGACGATTTCCTTGGAGCTGCCGTTCACCCGGTTGATCGGCTTGTCCGCGGGAGCGACGATGATGTTGTTGAGCACGCGGCAATTCGTGCAAGCGGTTAGACCGATCTGGGAATAGTCCATGACGAGGTTGTTGCCATAGGCGGTGTTGTTGATGAAGTCCACATGGTTGCTGGAGAACGCGTGCATGCCCGAGCCGCCGTTGAGGTAGCTGAGATTTCCCTGAATCAGGATGCGGCCATGATAGATCCCGTTGGTCGCCTGGACCGCGTGCTGGGTGTTGCGCATGTCGTCCACGATCAGGCCGTTGCCATCCGAGAGCTTGCCGGTGGCGCTCCATGGCTGGGTGCAATAATTGTCGTGGCTGCGGTTGTTACTGACTAACATCCGGTATTCGACCGGGCTATTCTCGAAGTTGAATCCCTGATAGACGGAAATGCCCGAACCCGCGTAGATCATCCAGTGGCAGTTGTCGTAGGTGTGGTTGTTCTCGATGGAAACGCGGTCGGTCTGCATCGCGCTGATGCCGCCGCCGGGGCAGTCGAAGATGGTGCAATCCGCGATACGCAGATGATGCGGCTTGTTCGTTTCAAACCGCCCGGAAAACGAAATGCCGTTGCCGTTGGTTTCCGGTTCGGGCTTGCCGATCTTGTCCTTGTATTTCGCCTCCACTTCCTTCGCGCAGCCTTGGATCGTTAGACCGCGCACCTCGACGTAGCCGCTGCCCGCGGCGGTGGAGGGAGCCTCCTTGCCGAGCAGGATCCAGAGTCGTTTGGGTGTCCACCACGAGGCGGAGTTAAGGATCCGCAGGTCGGCGGGCGAGCGCATTTGGAGCGATAAGCCGGTGGGGTTGGGGAAATCAGTTAGCAACTGCGCGCTGGGGAACTGCAATTCACACACGCCTGTCACTTGGACGCCACTGCCGGGCAAGAGCGCGTCCAGCGATTTCGCCCCGCCGCCGTCATCCAAGGTGGCCGCCACCGAGCCGCCGTCAGTATTGAGAAGCAGCCGCCGCCCGCCGTTGTCGGTGGGTTCGATTTTGGCCAGAGAGCCTCGCAGGGTGATCAGGCGGCCGTTGTAGTCCACCGGCACCGGAAAGCCCCATTTTCGTTCCGACGAGGACAACAATCCCTTGTGTGTCAGCAGCGGTGGCTCCGACAGGATTCCCGGACCCGTGCGGCGGACTTCGGCCTCACGCAGTTCCGCGAAACTTTGGTGAAGATCGATGAACCCTGAAGCGACGACCCATTCTCCGGGTTCAAACCGGGTCTTTTCCCGCGTGAATACCCGCACTGCCCGCCCGCCGTCTTCCAAATAGAAATATTCCCCAGGTCTCGAAAGAGTGGCCTGGCCCACGATCTGCACCCGCTCGAGATTGGGTCCAGAAGGCGAAAACACCTGCAGCGCGTTCAGCGGCACCTGCGGCACCGCGAACGGGTCCACCGGCGCTGGCTGCTCCACAACGATGTCCCCCGAGCGGCCGACCATGAAATGCACCCCCAAAGATTCGCCGCGGACGTTGAAATATACCAGGCAGACTGCGGTCACCCGGATCGTGGCACCCAACAGTTTGGCCCGCGTCCACGGCCCCGGCGAAAAGCATTCCACCACCATCCGGCCGGCCGGCACCGCCAGTTCGAGTCGGAGCATGGAGTTGTGCAGCGTTGACAATTCCGCGCCTTGGACCACTCCGCGCAATTCCAGACGCTGGCAATCCATTGATCCCGTCAGGACCTCGCTGAGAACGAAAGGCCGGGGCGGAGGCGAAGGCATGATACCCAAAATCCGAAGTTCCTTCGCACTGACCACGGGCGCGTACTGCCCCTTCCCCGTGATGCCGCTCACCACGACCTCCGTTCCGACTTCGATCACCGGCCACCGGCCGTTGCCAATCACCCGCCCGGAAGCATCGCGCGGCACGACGTTGGCGTCGATGTTGACGAAGATGCTGACACCCTCCTGCTCGACAATGAGGTTGCCACGGAGGTCACCAGGATAGGCGAACGTGACCATCCCGCGGATCTCAACTGGCCGGCCAAGGACCGCCTCCTTCGGCGGCATGGAACGCACGACGGCGGTCGAGCGGATCGTTTCCACCGCCAAAGTCGGATCACCGGCCATCAAGACCGGGAGCAGCACGAGAATGAGGCGGGTGTAGGCGGGCACAGCTGCAACCATGCACGCTCCCCGGATTCGGGCAAGCCGCATCAAGGTCGGGAACTCTCGGCTTTACCAGCGGCTTCCTGAGCGGCTTTGACGAGCCGCCGGTCCTCGGGAATCATTTTCATGGCCACGGGCCCCAGCCGCGGATCCTCGCCGGGGACCGGGAAGACCAACATGCGCAGCTCGCTATTTTGTTCCCAGATGCCGGAGTAGAACGGACGCGATGGCTCGTCGCGGAAGAAGAATTTGACCTCCATATTGCGGGTGTCGCCGCCGGGGTCGGCTTGCACGGGAGTCCACGAGGCCGGCAGGGCGACGATCTTTTTCTCATACCCGAAAACCAGTTGGCGGCCGGTCGCATTGATAAAACGGGAGCTGCCCCAGGCGAAGCTCGAGGTGCTCCAAACGGGGCGAGGCACCGCTGAAATAATAGGAGTCCCAGAGCGCTTCGTTGACGAGATAGGAGTAATCATAGACCGGCATTTCGGCGCGGGTGTAGGTGGCCTGTCCGCTGCCGCCGCCGGCAGGGACCTTTTTCCGCAGCACTTCCCTTCTTCAGGTAAGCGCTCGCCCAACTGTTGGCGAACTGGTTGGCGGGAGAGTAGGAGGTGCCGGATAGGTCAGCGTGCTGGAATGCCGCCAGCGACCGCGGGCGGAAAGTTGGTGGGGATTGTCCACCGGACGGAGGGGAAGCGTCCGCTTGCGGATGGAATTGGTGGTGAGAAACTCGACGTCGGTCTGACTGTTCGGGGCAAACACCCGCACCTCGCCGGGCTTGAAGCGGATCGACTTGCCGGTTCCCGCCATGCCGCTGCCGTCCGCCTTGATGGACGCGAAAAAATACGGATTCACCGAGCGGCCGTGACCATGGGAAATAAATTGCGAGCCGAGGATCTGCGACATCGCGGTGCTTCTCACCGGCTCGGCTGTCTTAACTAGCTCGATCTTCGATCGCGTCGCGTCTTGGACAATCGCCCACGCCATCGCTCCGGCGGAGGGCGTGCCTTTTAACACCTCAAGCTTCGAACCGGACAGCAGGAAACCATCGGATTTGAGCGTGAACAGATCCATCGGGGTGGCCAATTTGCCCGTTTTGGCCCAGTCTTGGAGCACCAGATC
>JAYTLO010000001.1:0-6171 GCA_043729385.1 Akkermansiaceae bacterium | reverse complement strand
CCGCTTCTGCGGCGGGCTGGTGCCTCGCGAACTTACAGACAAAGATTTACACTACCAATTCATTGCGCAGTAACTTTGCTTCAGAGTCGATTTGGAGATTTACGCTAGCTTCCTGATTGGAGAGAAGTTGATCAAGGGCGGGATTTTCGAGTCCGATGTCGCGGGCGTGCTGTTCGAAAAAGGCGCAATCTTGTTGTTTTTTCACAATAACCATTGCCGCCCATGCTACCCCTCCGATGAAGCTGGCCGCTTTTGCCGTTCCGAGAAAAATCTCGATCCAAAGAGAGCCAGGCTCCCAGGTAACGACTTCAACTTTGCCGTCCACGGAAGGGTGCACAACGACCTGTGAAATAGATTTTTCAATTCTTCCCAAATCGGTCACGAGTACTCTGAGGTCTTTCGTGTCAGGCATCCTGATCATAACAGACTCCGAACGTTCTTGGCCAATCTGGGTGTCGATACTCTCTAAGAGCCCCTCAGCAGCTAACCGCAAACGCATGGCCTTGGGCTGTATAGATTCCTGATATTCCTTCGTCGACACCGTGAAGACATCGAAATCTGATTTAAAGATGCTTGATTCAAGAATATTTTCTGCTAGAGGCTTTAACGCTGGAATCTGATGGAGCTCAAGCAGGGTTTGACGAAAGGCCGCTAAGTTTTGAAGCTCGATGCCGGCGTTGGTTCGTTCAGCTTCGAGAGTTAGGTCCGACAAGTCAGATGTTCGAACAACATGTGCAATTTTACGTAGGCGCATAATCAGATAATTTAGGTTGGCGAAGGCTGGGGTAATAGGGGGCCATCAACGATCACCAGAGGTTTCAGAGTCATTCTTAGTAAATTCTGAAATCTTGGAAGCCGCAAGGGGGAGAGTTTTTAGCACATGCATGGCTCCGGCTAGCTGAGAGGCAAGGTCGGCGGAGATTTCAGTGAGAGACGTTGCTGATTTTGCTTCGGCGGCATGGCGAGTTCGAAGGACTTCCAATCTCTGCAAATCGTCTTGAGAAAGTGCAGACCCTTGCAATACAATACTTTCGATGGCCGTGCCCGTTGAATTGAATCGTTCAAGACCTATCTCAGACCGGTTTTGAATATCGGAGAGAAGCGAGGCCACGCATTGGGCATAGGCTGAGACCGCATGCACTTCCGCAATTTGTTGTTGGAGCACCTCAGAGGCCTTGGCGTCTTCGATCGAATCACGATACTGGCGCTGTTGAAGTATTACAGCGTAGATCGCCCCTGAGACCGCAATGCTAGAAAAAAGCGCATTGACCATCCCGAAGCTGTCTCCAAGCAGTCCAATTTTGTCTCCAAGCGACGAGATCTTAGTAATGGCTTCAGTCCATTTTGGAGCATTTGTCAAAGCGCTGGAACCGATTCCGAGGTTTATGGTCCAGAGTGCAACGGCGAAAACGCCGGCTACAAAAAGAAGCCAATAGCTATTTCTGGGCGCGCGGGTTTGCATGGACCGCTACTTTTACAGGTTACCCATATTTGTCGAGCGGGGACCGCTCGATCGCTTTGATCTATCAGCGCGCAGGCCCGCTAAAATGGGCGCGTGGCCACGAAGCGAGCGGGAATCGATGTGGTCCCGGTAATCAAGCACAAGCATTCCAAGCCATGGTCGATGAGGTCTGGTCGATGAGGTCTCGATGAGGACAGTCCAGAATGGCGCTGACTTAAGGGTCGTTTGGGATAAAATCAGGGTCTCCTGCCAATCGCGCTGGTGCGCTGGTTCTGAAGTCGACAAAGCCTGTAGAATGAAGGTTTCAAAGGTGTATCCTCACCGGTTTTGGAGTAAGGCTGCAACTCGTTGATTTCCTGACGAATTCCCTTAAGTTAGCGCCATTCAGGTCAGTCCCGACTAACAAGCATTGATCGGTCGAAAGGCTTCCTAAAATCGAGCACAAGCTTTTGTGAACTCCACTGGAGCCTACCCTTGTTCACTCTTGCCGAAGATCTCCTCGGCGTAGTTCTCGCGGAGGAACTGGAGATCGGCGCGGTCTTTTTCGCGGTGGGTTTTTTCCTTCATCCGGTAGAGCAGGCGGGGGGAGGCGAAGGGGATCGGGATGCCATCGACGATGCGGATGATCTGGTCCTGCGAGGCTTCTTCGTAACCGATGCCGCTGGCGGAGGCCATGAGGTCCACGCAAATTTCATCGCCGACACGGACGACGGTGTATTTCGCGATTTCACCGGGTTCGAGTGCGAGCACGGCTTTGTCGGGGAGGGATTCGAGGGCTTTATAGACCTTGGCCTCGTTTTCGGGATCGGTGGCGACGAGGAGATCGAGGTCCATGGTTTCCCTGCTGTATCCCGCACCGCGGATGGCAAAACCACCCACGACGATATAGCGCGTTCCCGAGGCATTGAGTATCCGGCACAGATCTGCGAGGTCCTGCGGGGTTGGAGCGCGGGAAACTAGCTCTCCTTCACCCGGGCATTCTTCCTCATCCATAAATCTGCTTCTTCGTGGTTTCTGAACCGGAATACGCCTTTAGGCATCAATTTAACCGGAAGGGACTTCTGCCAGTCGGTCGCACGCTGGATGGTGAAGGTCTCGGTGCAGAGAGGATTCGGAGGACGTCTGCGCCCGACGGTCTTGCCGGCGGGATCGTCGATGTTGATGACGTTGACTTGTTTCATTAAAGCCAGATTAGCCCGGTAGGGGTAAATAGGAAGCTTTGAAAAAACCGGCGGCGGGGCATTTTCGGAGTCATGCTTGCCAGCGCTCGATCGCCAGCCGGATGCCGGCGGCTTTGTGGAGGGTTTCCTCGTATTCTTTTTCGGGATCGGAATCGGCGACGATGCCGGCTCCGACTTGATAGATTAACTGGTCTCCGCTGCGAATGAGGGTGCGGATGGCGATGTTGAACGAACTTTCGCCGTTGAAGCCGAGCAAGCCGATGGCTCCGCAATAAATGCCGCGCGGGGTGTGTTCGAGTTCGCGGATGATTTCCATGGCGCGCTTTTTCGGCGCGCCGGTGATGCTGCCGCCGGGGAAACAGGCGGCGATGGCGGTGATGGCATCAATTTCCGGACGAAGAGTGCCGGTTACGGTGGAAACCAGGTGGTGGACTTGGGCGAGCGATTCTAACCGCAACATGTCGGTGACCTCGACGCTGCCGAATTCGCAAACTTGGCCGAGGTCGTTACGGAGGAGGTCCGTGATCATGACGAGTTCGGCGATTTCCTTGGCGGAGGTCTGGAGTTCGTAGGCGGAGCGGCGGTCTTCGTCGGGATCGGAGAAACGCGGGCGGGTGCCTTTGATCGGCCGGGTCTCGATGCCGCGGCCGGAAATTTTGAGGAACGATTCCGGCGATGAGCTGAGGATTTCGCGGCCGTCGAGATTCAAATAGGCGGCCATCGGGGCCGGGGAGGCGTCGCGCAGAGATTCGTAAAGACTGAAGAGGTCGCCGCGGACGGTGGCGACGAAGGCCTGGGAAAGATTTGCCTGATAGATATGGCCGGCGGCGATCCATTCCTTGATGCGGGCGACACCGTCGATGAAGTCGCGGCGGGCAGTGAGCGGGGAGAAATCGCCGATTTCGGCAGTGCCGGTGGTGGTGCGGAGTTGGGTAGAGAGCTGGCCGGTCTCCCACCAAGTGCGGTCACGGTGGCTGTAAACAAGCATTTGCGGGTAGTCGCCGAACACGAAGTCGCCCTCGTAGTCGATCCAACCGCAGAGTCCGCCAGTGGGAAATCCGTGGTCGCCTGCGAGTGGCTGGCCATCCGTCTGGGCGCTGCGGAGGATTTTCAAATCGCCCGGGCAGTGGACATTTCCCCGCAGCAAGCGGATGGGCGATGCGGCGATCACGGACAACGGTCGCGAGGCTCCTGACGGGAAATTTCCGGCAGTGTCGAAAAAAACCAGTCCGTCGAGATGCCGCAAGCGCCCGGCCACCTCCACGGGTGACAAGCCATCAAGCCGGATCGGGCTCACTACGGGTCGCATCAAAGAATCCGCCATCGCGGGACGAACCAATGCCCGCCGGTCATCTGAAGCAAGCGGGAATGACGTAACAAAAACGGGAGGGCAGAACACGGGGACGTTTCTTACGCCTAGTCAGGGAGCGATGGAAGTGGGGAGCGCGGAACTTGTTTTTTTAACCGCGAATGGACGCCAATGAACGCCAATGTGGTGAAGCAAGAAGGTGTCTGATCTCATTCGTGTTCATTGGCGTCCATTCGCGGTTGAAGATCTTGATGAGGTTCCCCTGCTGCCCGATGGAATCCGGTTGCGATCCGGGTGGCGAGCCGTCAACTTGCTAGCGGAATGAATGACGAGCCAGAAACTTCACAAGTCCGGAACCGGTTGAAATTGGAGCGACTCGAACTCGCGTTGCGGGCATCTAACGAGGGAATCTGGGACTGGTGGACGGATCAGCCGACGATCTTCTACTCCCGCAGGATTCTCGAATTTCTCGAGTGTGGAAAGGACCGCGCACCCAACTTATTTCGAGCACCTTTCGATCATATCTGGGTGGAAGAGCGTGAGGCGTTTGAGCGGGGCGTCTCGCTGGCGCTGCTAGACGGAGGCCCGGAAACCCTCGCGGTCGATGCCCGCGTCCGCACCGGCGGAGATACTTGGCGCTGGTTGAGGATTCGCGGCACCGTGGTCCGCAATCGAGACGGCCAAGCGATCCGCATCGCTGGCTCGATGATCGACATTAGCCGTCGCAAGGCAGTGGAGGCGCAGGTCGAGGACGAGCGTTATTTGCTCAAGCAATTGATCGATCACGTCCCTCTGAAAGTCTATTTCAAGGACTTGGAATCGAGGTTCGTGATGGCCAACCAAGGCACCGCCGAGCGGATGGGCTGCGCCTCTGCCACCGAACTCATCGGCAAGCACGACCGAGATTTCTTCCAATACGATCACTGGAAAAATGCCTATGACGACGAGAAGCGCATTATCCAAACAGGCACCCCAATCATCGATCTACTCGAACATGAAACCTGGCAACACGCGCCGGAGACTTGGGTCATCACTTCCAAATTCCCGTGGCGCGATCGCCACGGCAAGATCAAGGGCACCTTCGGAGTTTCCAGCGATGTCACCAACCTTGTGCGGGCCGAGCGACAAGCCAACGATCTGGCGCTGCAACTCCGGCTGAAGAACGAAGCCTACGAGGAGGAACTCTTATTAGCCCGGGAAATCCAGCAGGCGCTTGCCAGCGAGCTGTTCCCTGCAGCGACGGCGGGCGACAAAAGCCACCTCACTTTCGGCGCGCGCTACATCCCGATCTCGGGGCTGGCCGGCGATTTTTTCGAGGTGATGAAAGTCAGCGAGGACTGCTATGGCATGCTGATTTGCGACGTGATGGGCCACGGCGTCCGCTCGGCGCTCATCGTCGCGATGCTGCGCGGGCTGCTAGAGAAACAACGCGCACAGGCCACCGAGCCCGGATTATTTCTCCAAGGCCTCAACGAAGGACTCGCGGCGATCCTCGAACGCGCCGGCACCACCATGTTTGCGACCGCCTTCTACGGCGTGATCGACCTCGCCAGCGGCACCTTCAAATACGCCTGTGCCGGTCATCCCGGGCCGATCGTCGCAGGCAAGAATGGCGTGCGGCAAATCGCCAGCGCACGCAGCGAGAAGGGTCCCGGGCTGGGCTTGGTGAAAGGTGCCGCTTACCCTACCGGCGAGCTCGGCCTTGCGGAAATCAACCGGATCGTGCTCTTCACCGACGGCGTGCTTGAGGCTGAGAACCAAAGCGGCGAGCCTTTTCTCGAGAACCGGCTGATGGAGATCATCGCCATGAAATCCCACGATCCGCTGGAATCTTTGCTCGACGGCATCCTCTCAAGCGTCCTCGCTTTTTCCGAAGGAGAACGCTTCGACGACGACGTCTGCCTGTTAGGTATCGGGATCGCGCGGCCGAATTGAATGCACCGCTCATTCCGGGGTGACTGGTGGGACTGATTCCATCTCGCTGACAATGTGGAGGCTCAGTAAGCTCACGAAAAAGCCCCGGCAATCGACTCTATGATTGCCAAACTGCGATCCCCGACTAGGAATCTGCCCCCGGCGCGAAACCGTCGCCCGCCAACCTAGACGCAACCATCTGTTATGAAGGACCTCAGCAAATACCGCAACATCGGCATTTTCGCCCACGTTGATGCGGGCAAAACGACCACCACCGAACGTATTCTCAAGCTCACCGGCAAGAT